>NZ_JACJTJ010000041.1:0-174375 GCF_014698605.1 Synechocystis sp. FACHB-383
GCATGGTGATTATTCCCAACGCCACCATTGCAGAGGTGCTGAACCAAAATCCCGGTAATGATCCCAATCTTGGCCCCGTTGCTCTTTTCTCTTTTAATGAGGCTAATCCCGGTGGTATTAATCAAATGTCCCGTCTTGGTAGTAACCTTTTTGGTTTTGAAGATATAGTTGGGGGCGGTGATCAGGATTACAATGATGTGATTTTACAATTTAGTTTTCCAACTTCTAACGCCGTAAATTAGAATTTATTCAGTGTTACTTTACGCGCATGGTCAAGCTAAGAATGGACTTAAAAAATTGCCTTGTCAGTAAAGAATCCTTGCTAAAATGAGGAACTCTTCCAAGTTTATCCTCCTTAATCAGGAGCGCTAGGGGGAGACTAACTAGCATTGTCAGAAAAGCAGAGGAGGGGGTAATTAACCACAATTGTCAGATTTTTGAGACACGCTCTAACATAACTTTGCCATGTAACCATAGACGATGAAACTATTATTAAATGAGCAGTTTATTGTCGGTGTTTTATTCAGTTGGGTAGCCGGCTTTGTCGATGCAGCTAGCTTTCTAGGGTTGAATGGTTTATTCACCTCTCACATTACTGGCAATCTGGTCATAGCGGCAACGGAAATAATTGGCGTGGGGGGACAAGCCCTGTGGGTTAGACTTGCAGTCATTCCCGTTTTTATGTTTGCCGTTATCCTTACCACTGTCCTGGCTCGCCGCCATCAACTAAAGCTCAGCCATTTGATTAGTATGGAAACTTTAGTTTTACTGTTATTTACCATAACTGCAATTATTTTGGCTCCAGCCCACCATAAATCAGCCAATAATTTGCCGTTATTTTTGACTGGCTCCCTAGGAGTATTTTCCATGGGAATGCAAAATGCGTTAATGCGGGAATCCCTCGGACATATTGCCCCTACCACCGCCATGACCAATAATTTGACCCAATTCACCATGGATCTAGCATTAATTAGTGGACTACAAGACACCCTTCGCCCAAGGGCATCCTGCCAGGATCTTGATGCTTGCCGCACAAGACTAATAAAATTTGGCAGTGCATTGCTAGGATTTAGTGTCGGTGCTATTTTCGGTGGAGTTTTGACGGCTAAATTGGGTTTATCTTCATTATGCTTACCTTTGGTGTTGATGCTGTGGTTGTCATTAAAAGCTGAACTGATTTTCCGCCATACTGATATGAATGCTGGGTTAAAATAAAATCTGATTCAACCTGCTTAAGCGTGATCAAAGTTTTTAATTAATAAATCTTTTCCAATTTTTTTTCGGTCTAATCTTGCTTATTAAGTCAACTCAATTAGGATTTACGACGGCTAAGTTTTTTGTCTATTTTATTCCCAAATTCAGATGGTAATAACAGCCTTATAAATGCACTTTTGTCTTAGTTTTAAGGTGGTTTGCTATCTGCGTATAATGAAAGTCAGAGGCGGAAACCATAGCTCCCCTCAAAGAGTCGATGCACTATTGCAAACCGTTACTTGCCCTTTGGCGGGATAGTCAAAGACATAACTAAATAACAATGTCCTCCATGTCCCTAAATTTATTGCAATCGAGTCCCTACCAGGTGGGGGGAAGTTTGGCCGCTAACCATCCCAGTTATAGCCAACGGGAGGCAGACCGGGAACTTTTGGCCCAGTTGCGAGGAGGGAAATTTTGCTATGTGTTCAACTGCCGGCAGATGGGCAAATCTAGCCTGCGGGTACGTACCATGCATCAACTACAGCAAGATGGGGTGGTGTGTGTTTCCATTGACATCACCAGTTTGGGCACTGAAGCTGACCCACAAAAATGGTATAACGGCATTATTACCCAGCTTTACCTTGGTCTATCTTTGGCGGGCAAAGTGGCCCTCAAACCCTGGTTGCGGGAGCGGGAACAACTCAGTCCCATTCAAAAGTTACGAGAATTTGTTGAATCGGTCATTCTTCAAACCATTGGCGATCGCCAGATTGTCATTTTTATTGATGAAATTGATAAGGTGCTGAGCCTGCCCTTTTCCCTGGATGACTTTTTTTCTTACATTCGTTTTTGCTACAACCAACGGGCGGATGATAGGGAATATAATCGCCTCAGCTTTGCCCTCTTTGGGGTAGCGACCCCCTCGGATTTAATTGATAATAAAACCCAAACTCCCTTTAACATTGGCCAAGCCATTGCCCTGACTGGGTTTACCCTAACAGAAGCCCTGCCCCTCAGCGCTGGTTTTGCGGTGGATGAAGGGAGTGCCCAGGCAATTCTCAGGGAAATTTTAGCCTGGACAGGGGGACAACCCTTTTTAACCCAGAAGGTCTGCGAACTAGTGGCCCAAGCTCTGCAAGGGGGGGAGTTGCATTGCCAAGCTGACACCATTCCCACCGCCATTGCCCAGGTGATCGGAGATAAAATCATTCACCACTGGGAATCCAATGACGAACCGGTACATTTTCGCACCATCGGCGATCGCCTTTTGAAGGACGAGGCCCGCAGTGGGCAACTGTTGGGACTGTACCAAGAAATTCTGCATAAGGGTGCCATTCCGGCGGACGATAGCGTCGAACAAACGGTGTTGCGGCTAACAGGGCTGGTGGTCAAAGTGGAAGGGCAATTGCGTCCCTATAACCCCATTTACCAAGCAATTTTTAATGCCCAATGGGTTAGTAAAGAGCTCAATAAACTCCGACCCTACAGCACTAACCTCCAGGCTTGGATCAATTCCAATTACCAAGACTCTTCTCGATTACTACGGGGGGAAGCTCTGCGGGAAGCCTTGGCCTGGGCCAGCAGTAAAAACCTCAGTGGGGTGGATTACCGTTACCTCAACGCCAGTCAAAATCAGGAACAGGAAGCTTCCCTGGCCGCCAACCAAATTTTGACCCAGGCCAATGTCAAGGCTAAACGGATGATCAGCTTCGGTATTGTGGTGCTGATGATGTCCCTGGGGGGATCGGCGATCGCCTTAAGCCAGGCTTACTTTGCCACCCTCAAGCAACAACGGAGTCAACAGGGCACAGAACTACAACGCTTAGGCACTAGCGCCCAACGGCAATTCACCTTTGATCAAATTCCGGGTTTGGTGACAGCTTTGGAGGCAGGGCAACAACTCCACCACCTAGTCAAAGCGAATGAAACCCTCAGTCAATATCCCGCCACCAGTCCATTGGTAAGTTTGCAACAAATTCTTAGCCAAATTGCCGAAAAAAATATTCTCACGGGCCATAGGGACGGAGTGACCAGTGTGGCCATTAGTCCCGACAACAATTTAATTGCTTCTGCTTCCCGGGATGCAACAGTGCGCCTTTGGACTCCCCAGGGCCGATTTTTGCGGGAACTGACTGGCCATAATGACAGTATCTATCGGGTGGATTTCTCCCCCAACGGTAAAGTGATCGCCACCGCCGGTCAGGATCAAACGGTCAAAATTTGGGATCTGGAAGGCAACGTTTTGCAGACCCTAAAGGGCCATCAAGATTCTGTTTATAGCGTCAGTTTCAGCCCCGATGGAGAAACCCTGGCTTCCACCTCCCGGGACCGCACTGTGCGTATTTGGCATTGGCGATCGGGTAAAACCCTAGCTGTGTTGGAGGGGCACACGAAATCCGTGGATGATGCCCAATTTAGTCCCGATGGCCAAACCCTGGTCAGCGTCTGCCGGGATGGGCAAATTCGCCTCTGGGATTTGCAGGGTAAGCTCATCCGTCAGTTTGGCTTGCCGGAGGTGGCCTTTTTTGGGGTTAATTGGCACCCCGATGGCAACCTACTGGCCGTGGCGGCGGACGATGGCACTGTGAGACTTTGGAATCTCCAGGGGGAAATTAAAGCCACCCTATTGGGCCATGATGAATTTGTCACCAGGGTAGTCTTCAGCCCTGATGGTAAAGAGTTATTTTCTAGCAGTAGTAACGGCAGCATCATTCACTGGTCCACCAGCGGCAAAATGCTGAAAAAGTACCAGGGTTACCCAGAGGCAATTTTTGGTTTAGCCCTAGCCACCAATGGTGCCCTATTGGCGATCGGCTTGGAAAATAACTTGGTTAAGGTCTGGGATATGACCCCAAAGCCCGATTTGGTTAGCCTCAATTTGCCTGGTGTACTTGGGGGCTTAGCAGAAAACGCCCATACGAATACTATTGCGTTGGCAATGGAAAATGAACCCTTAATGTTATTCAATACGGCAGACCAAAGCCGCCGGACTTTACCAAATACTAGCCAAAATGTTAATCGCCTCCAGTTCAGTGTTGATGGCCGCTGGTTATTGGGGCAACGGGGTCGGCAATGGCAACTGTGGCAACTCCAGGCCAAGCCCCAATTGCTCAAAGCCTGGACGGCGGATATTGGCCGTGTTTACGATGTGGACCTACGCACCCCCCCCACATCTCCCCAATGGGCGATCGCCGTAGCCACCGGTAGCGGAGAAGTGCAACTTTGGCAGGGGGCAAACAACGAAAATCCTAGTGGGAACCACGCCCAAGGGGATAGCAATAGCAACCCCAGTAATGCCATTGAATTGCATGGCCCCATTGCCCTGGCCCTGGGCAACCCCATGCAACGAAAAGAACCCATCCGCAGTGTTAGCCTCCACCCGACCTTACCCCAACTGGCCGCCGGAGATGAGCAGGGTAATCTCACCCTCTGGAATTTTGATGGCACCCTAATTAAAAGCATTGTGGCCCACGGCGATCGCCTCAATCAACTGCAATACAGCCCCAACGGTAAATACCTATTAAGTGCTGGTCGGGAAGGCACCGCCAAAATTTGGAGTGTGGAGGGGGAATTGTTACACACCCTAAAAAGTGACCCTCTACCCATCGATCAGATTGCCATCAGTCCCGACAGCCAATGGATCGCCACCGCTGCCAGTGATGGCATGGTCAGACTTTGGGACCAACAGGGTAACCTCCGGGGGGAATTTACCAGTACATCGGGATCATTATTAGGGCTAGGCTTTAATCGGGAAGGCCAATGGTTACTGGCCGTGGCCCAAAATGGTGATCTGCAAAGTTGGCCCGTAACTCCGGAGAAGGAGCGGCTCCGCCAACTAGTGGAGCAGGGTTGTGGCTGGTTGAGGGATTATCTGGCCACCGAGAAACAACCAGCCCAGACCTATTCCCTGGAATTTTGCCAGTCAACGGAAAATTGAAGGGCAGTTTTGTCAACAGAAGAAATACAAACTTAACAATAATTAATGGAGAAATGTTTAGTTGTCTTTTCTACTTTGACAACGTTTTGTAACGGAGATTTATCCTGCCTACAAAAGCCATGTAAAAATTAGAATTAGTTGGGATTTTTAGAGTAACACTGATTAAACTTTGTACTGGCTACAAAGTGGGTCAGCCGTTGGTTGAATTTTCCCCATTTAGGAAAATAGTCAGTGGTTATTCAGAATTACTCAACACCGTGAACCCAGGGCAAGGCTCTTGTTTTTCACCGCATTTACCCGTTTTATCCTGAATCCTTTTCTAACCCATAGATGGGTTGCCTGCCAAGCCAAACTGATTTTTTTACCATACCCAAGGGGATGTCGTCCATGGTTTTAACTTCCATTAGTACATCAAACACTCCGGCCCAGGTCAAAGGATCTAACTTGTTGGAACATAGTTTAAGAAAGGTTCATCCCAACAAACACCACCACTATCAAGTGGAGGACTTCTTTTGTTTTCAAATGAATTCTGGTTCCATTGTGGACTGGAATAATTGCCGTAACGTTCTTACCAGCGAAGATTTTATCGTTGGCTTAATTGACGGTTTGCAAGAGGAAGTGGGCAACGCCTCCAGTGTGGTCATGTACAACATCGGGAAAGAGTGGGGTCATTACGATGCTGAGTTTTTTAATCAATGGTTCCTGACCGAATTTGGTTACACCAGTTCTTTGAGCGAGCTCAATCTTAACTATGTGCTGGAAGGTTGGTGGTGGCCCTTCACTGCCCAGGGCTGGGGGAACTGGGCCATTGACCTAAGTGAGCAAAAAAACGGTTTTCTGTTTGTGGACATTTTCGACTCCGCCGTGGCCCGCACCTTGGGAGATGTGGGTAAACCAGTCTGTCATATTTACGCTGGCCTGTTGGCAGGGTTCTTCAGTCGCCTGGTGAAAAAGTCCCTCAACTGCATTGAAATTCAGTGCTACGCCATGGGGGAAACCTATTGCAAGTTTCTAATCGGCAAACAGGACCGCATTGATGCGGCCACCTTCTGGCAAAACGAAGGGGCCAATGCCAATGACATTGCCACCAAGCTGGTTAAGGGAGAGTACCTCAAATGATCCATCCAGCCCAATGGGCCCAGATGAAAGTGGGGGATTTTTTCCGGGGTTACAACTGGCAGGGCTCCCCCTGGGTGTTGGAGTCTTCGGTGACGGAGGAAAGCCTAGATAACTTGCCCTCTTTGGTTTGTCTGTCGGTGGCGGATTTCTTTTCCCAGGGAAATTGGACTGGGCAACAATCCCGCCCTGGGGGGGAAAACTTACCAACGTTGCATCGTCCCAAAGCCCCTCCCCGACCCCTTTCCCTCACAGCCTCGGTGGCGGATTTTTGTCGGGGTATTCAGTGGCAAGGTCAGCCATTGCCTCAACCATTGGCGATCGCCAGTTCTCGCCCTGCCAAGCTAGAACAACTAGAACAAAAAGCGCCGGTGACCAAGCTAGAACCGGCCATTGGTTTGGAAGATCTTTCCGATTTATTTTAGGGGTCCATAAAATTATGCAAAAGGATTTTGAACGGCTCTTTCATCGGGCGGAAGACCATTATCTCCATCCTCTGGAAATTATTTCCTTCCGCAAAAATTTAGGCTTAATGCAAGAACGGTTAAACACCTACCGCCTCCTGCGGGATAGGGAAACTATTCTTTTCCAGGCGATCGCCGACCAATTGGAAATGGAATTTAACGATGCACCGGTGGCCCAACTGCACCAAGCTCTCCTGCATTGGATTAGCATTTTGCGCTACGGAGCCATGGCCATGCTCCTGAGTAATCCCGAATACCTACAATACCGTTTGTTGGAGTGGCTAGAGGGAGTGGTACAGGCCCATGAAATGGTGGCCATGGAAACCAGGGTATCGGAATTACTAAAAGAACAGTTACAGTCCCTGTTGGAGCCCCTCCAATACCATCTCCTAGAACCCTTTTTAGCCCAGGCAGACCAAACCATCCTCGGCCAGGCCCCTGCGCCCGCCCCAGAGGAAGAAGCAGAAATGATGACCCTAGGAGAGTAACGATGATTGACGTAAATGCTCTGATTAATGCCCAACCCCCCAAAGGTAACTACTTTGCCCCGGACGTTTATCTCCAAGGGGATAACGAGTTTGGCCTGTTGGAAAATCGCAGTGGAGCCCGCCTAATTGCCCTGCCCGATACCCTCATCAAAGGTCTATTCTCCGCCCTAGATTCCGAACTAGGCATTGGGGCTGGGGTGGCCCTCACCGCCTGTGGCAAAACCTGGGGCAGTGCTTTCTATAAGCGCTTTGCCGACGAACTGCAGGAATACTATGGCAAGCCAATCCAGGCCATGGCCATGGTGGAATTCCTGCAGACCTTTAAACAATGTTGGAAATCCCACGGTTACGGCCTGGTGGATATCGACTTGAAATACTACCAAAACGGCTTCATTGTGGCCGAGGTGATTAATTCCCCTTTTGTGGCCTGTGCTCCCCAGGGTAAAAGCCCCATGGGTTTCCTGGAGGCGGGCATGCTGGCCGCCTTTTTCTCACAGTTAACCGGTGAAAAGCTCCACTGTGAGCAAACCGTCTGTGAGTCCCTGGGGGCGGAAAAAAATCTTTTCATCCTCGGCCTGAAGGAGCGCCTTAAACCAGTTTCTGCTTGGTTAACAGAAGGCCATGACCATGCCACCATTATGGAATTGCTCTGTCGCCAACAGGGCTAATATCAGTATTACAGCACTAAGGAGGATTGTGTGGCTAAAACCATTAGACTCGACCCCATCAATTTAAAAGTCGCCATTGAGACTAACGATAATCTGCTTTCAGGATTACTTAGTCAAGATTTGCGAATTATGAAGGAGTGTGGTGGTCGGGGGATGTGTGCCACTTGTCATGTTTACGTCACCGCTGGGATGGAAAGTCTTTCCCCCCTCAACCGTCGGGAACAGCGCACCCTAGAGGTGATTACTACCCATAATGGCCGCTCCCGCTTGGCCTGCCAGGCCCGGGTGTTGGACGAAGGGGTGGTGGTGGAGTTGCCCGCTGGGATGTACGTCAGTGAAATCGAGGACATCGAGGAACTGATTGGCCGTCGGGCGGAGGAAAACATTTTAAATCCTCGGGATGGGGGCATCCTGGTGGAAAAAGGTAAATTAATTACCCGTTCGATGATTAGTCAATTAGCAGATCAGTTACAGGCAGCCAAAATCCAAATTGCCAAGGATGTGGATGAGTAGGCACCGGCCCATGGGGGCAGTTTGATTTTTATTTTTATGAGGTATGTGATTGATGTTTAAATCCCTAACTCGTTTGACCATTGATACCGATGGCCGTTACGCCACGGATCAAGAATTGCAGTTTTTGCAGGATTTGTTAGATACGGCGGAAATCCGTATTAGTGCCTATGAAAAAATCCGGGACAACGAAGAACAAATTATTAACCGCTGGGAAGCGGAAAAACGGAACCTGCCCCAGGATACTTTCCACATGGGCGATCGGGATGTGACGGAGATTTGTCGGCGGGATATGACCAATGTGTTCCGTTGTTCAATTACGGCCATTTTATTTGGGGATTTAGACCGCCTGCGGGAGGGTTTATTGATTTGGTACCAAACTATTGTGCGTGCCTACAACTATACTGAGTACGCCAAGATTAGTTATAAAGTGATCCAGGAAACCATTAAGGAATTTCTGGAACCTGATGAGGTGGCAATGGTGTTGCCAGCGCTGAAGTTGGACCACACCATTCTCAGTAGCTAATGGGCTAATTTTGAATCAATTGTTTGGATCATTCATGGATACGCTTTATTCCGTTAATCTGGTCAATCCGGCCACGGGCAGTGATGTCACCATCCAGGTGGAGGCGGATGAGTTAATTCTCGAAGCGGCGGAAAATCAGGGATTGGATTTGCCCTATTCCTGTCGGGCGGCGTCCTGTGTGGCCTGTGCAGGTCAATTGCTGGAGGGAACCATTGAGCATACGGATAAGGGATCTGATTTCCTTAAGCCGGAGGAATTGGCGGCGGGTTGTGTGTTGCTCTGTGCGGCCTATGCCACTGCCAATTGCAAAATTCTTACTCACCAAGAGGAAGCTTTGTTTGGTTAAATCTCCAGCGGGGTTCTCCGATCTTCCATAGGATGCCCAGCATGTTCAAACTCTGTTGATGGGCTTTTCTGAGCTCTAGCAATCTGTGTTCTATCCATTGTCGGCAAAGGAATCAGGATTATGATGGAAAATCAAGTTAATGAACAAACGGTAACTTCCCAGGGAAACGGGGCCCCAACCACGGGCTACAAATCCGGGCTCTGGGATGGTTTGTCGGTGGTAGCGTTAATCGGTGGGGCGATCGCCAGTGTGGTTTTGCCTGCTAACCCAGCGGCCGGGGTAATTCCAGTGGCGGCCGGGGTCGGACTCCATTTATTTAACCGTAAGCAATTGGAACAGCATTTGCTGGCCAATCAACAGGCCACAGCGGCCCAGATTGTCCAGTTGGTGAACCAAAACCAAGCCCATCTGCAGGAATATCTACAAAAATTCCAAGGGGATGTTCACACTTCCCTCGGTCAACAGCAACAGGCGATCGCCGCTAACCAAGCAAATTTGACCAAAGCTTTCCGGGCAACCGCTGCACAGACCCATGAAATCCTAGACCACCAACATCAAGACCTAGTTGCTGTGGTTCAGGAGTTACGCACCATGGAAACCTGCACCCAAAGCATTGCCGCCTATCCCCATGCTGAGGCTTATTACCAACGGGGCTTGAGCCATTTCCGCTTGGAAGATTGGACCGAAGCAGTGCGGGATTGCACGGAAGCTATCCGCCTTAGGGGCGATTTGGCCGGTGCTTTTCACCATCGGGGCATGGCCTACGCCCGCCTAGATAACCGCAAGCAAGCCACGGACGATTTACGTCAGGCCTACAAGCTCTATTTTGACCAAGGGGATTTGGACAACTATGAAGTGGCCAGGGCTCTCCATAAGCAGTACTATGAAGGGCCAGTGGAAGATCTGGAGCTAGAAATGGAAGCCACCGCGGCAATGGCCCCAGCGGATGGTGTTGGCCATGAAGCTTACATTGCCGATCCAGACCGGGAAATTAAACCCCTGTTGACGGAAGAAAGCAACACCACGGCGGCCAACTTGTTTGGTTAAAGCTGCGGTTTCAGCCCGTTGGCCAAGACTTCCCCCATTGCCTCCAAGACAACAACAACAGCAATAATCGCCTGGGACAAAGGTAAGATAGAGTCACTCCCTGTCCTAGGCGTGTTTTTTATGGTGAAGACTGCCAATGTGGCGGTTATGCCACTGTTTCCCCGCTCCCAATATAGAATTATTGGACAAATTGGACAGGGACAGTTCGGACGGGTTTACTGTGCTATCCACCGGCTTACGGGTAGAATGTTTGCCCTCAAGGATTTGGAGCACCGGGTATTTCCCACCAACAAATTTCTGCGGGAACTGTCCTATCTGCTGACCCTACGCCATCCCAACATTGTGGCTTGCCATGGCTTGGAATACCATCCTGGGGGGCGCTATTTGGTGATGGATTACTGCGAGGGGGGCACTCTACGGGACATTATCGATGGGGATGGAGATTTATGTGTGGCGGGAAAAATAGACCTAGTACGACAGATATTGCTGGGTTTGGCCCAGGCCCATCAGCACGACATTGTCCACTGTGACCTCAAACCAGAAAATATCCTGTTAATTCCGCGGGGAGAGGGGTGGCAGGTGAAAGTATCAGATTTTGGCATTGCTCGCCTGACGGCAAAAACGGGCAATCCTAACTTCGGCAAAGGTTATACTGGTTCCCCCGCCTATATGGCCCCGGAACGCTTCTACGGCAAATTTTCTGTGGCTTCCGACATTTATGCAGTGGGCATTTTACTGTACGAGCTCATTGTCGGCGATCGCCCATTTTCAGGATTTCCTAAAGCTTTACAGACGGCCCATCTCAATACCCGCCTAACTTTACCGCCGGAATTTCCCCCCTTGCTTGGTTCCATCGTCCAACGAGCTTTGGAGAAATTGCCCCAACGGCGATTTTCCAGTGCCGCAGCCATGGCCAGTGCTTTGGCAACGGCCCAAAAACAAGCATTGGAACAGAGTCTCCCCCAGGCTAACGGCTATCTTTACCATCACCTTGCCCCGGCCTCGCTGACTTTTACGGCCACGGTGAAACACAGTACCCCTTTGCTATTTCCCGTCAACCACCTAACCAGGGCAGGACTTTGGCTGTATCTGGGCAATGGGACCAAACTGTACCTATGGCAATATGGCGACGGCAATTTCGAGCACCATCCCTTGCCCCGATGGTCTTTGGGTTTGCCGGGAACCATGGCTAACCTGGAGGTAAACCAAGACCAAATTAGCCTGTTAATCCAGGGGGGTGAAACGGGAGAATGGCAATTTTACCAATGGCGAGAAACCCTACTTAGGAATCTTTGCCTACCCAAGCCCTGCATCAATTTGCAAGCAGATCGTCTGTTGGCTAACCTGAGCCCCGGGGGCAAAACCCTGGCAGTGGTGGTGGGCGATCAAAACAGTGCTAAAGGTTACTTTCAGGTATGGCGGACTGACCTCTGCTTAGCGGTGGCCCCGGCATTGCCAACTCGATGTCCTTGCCAACTGCTCACCCTAGATCAAAACCATGGCCTGTTAGTGCAGTCACCATCAACTGCGAGTCACCGTCAGACTGTTTTTTTCCTATTTAATCGGCGGGGGTCTGTGTTTCCGGCATTTCGTCTTTCTTTTTTAGTGTCTCAATTGGTGGTTAACCGCTACTCCCGTAACCATTTGTTTGGCTTGGCCGATGATGCCCCCCAAACCGGTATTTTGATTCGTCTGCAACCCCTAAAAGTCAATCGCATTGCTTTAAATGTCCAGCCCCAATTCGTTCAGCCTTTTCCCTGGGGTTACTTGCTGGCCGATCGCCATGGGGAAGTGGCTCTGTTGGATTATGAGGGTTTTCTATTTGGCAATTTTTCCCTAGGGGAAACTATCACGGCGATCGCCCCCATGGGTCGTTATCTCTGCTTGTTTGCCACGTGGCAGGGCAATGGGGGAAATTTACGTCTGCTGGATTTGGGCTCCCAGGTGGAAAACATTATCCGCCAACGCCAAGAAAAACGTTAAGATCGCAAACTGTAACTGTTGTTACCTAAGGGTAACCACCGTCATTTTTTTGCAATCTAAGGGAATTGAGGACAATGTTTAAACCTGGCTTACTTTTGTCTTTGCTTGTTGTGGGTTGTTTGTTAGTGGTCAGTGGTTGCGGCGGTGGTAATCGGGAAGAGGAAGGTAGACAAAATCAACAGAACATGGAACAGCAAGAAGATAGGGCTGGGGATAACGATAATCATGCCAATGATGACCACAATGATGATAACGAGGAAGATAATGACAATGACGACAACGATAAAGATGACTGAAGCGGTTTGGTTCTAATTACCCCAGTGAAGATCCTTTTCATTAGTAACGGCCACGGAGAAGACCTCAACGCCGGCCTGATTATCGATGCCCTACAACGGCGATCGCCGGAATTTGATCTGTTTGTTCTGCCCTTGGTGGGGATAGGGAAAGCCTATCAATAGACACTTTGGTCTAAACCATGAAAAGTACGGTTTACGTCGAAACAAGTGTGATTAGCTATCTCGCAGCCCGTCCCAGCCGGGATGTGGTTGCCGCAGGGCATCAACAGATCAGCTACGAATGGTGGGCCACAGAGCGCATCAATTTTTCTCTCTACACTTCCGCCCTGGTGCTTCGGGAAGCCAGTAACGGAAACCCAGAGGCCGCATCGGCCCGTTTAGAATGGTTGCAGGACATTCCCGTTATTGCTATTACCCAAGAAGCTGAAGCTCTTTCCGAATATCTTATTCAAAGAGCGGCCCTCCCCCAGACCGCAGTGGCGGACGCATTACATATTGCAATAGCGGCTTACCACCAACTTAATTTTTTGCTTACCTGGAATTGTAAACACATTGCCAACGCAGTTAAACGTCACCTTATTGAACGTGCTTGCCGAGAATTTGGCTTTGAGTCCCCTATCCTTTGCACTCCCGAGGAACTGCTCGGAGTTAATTCTGATGTGGAATGATCATATAGTTGAAGAAACACGACGCTTACGAGATGAGTATGCGGCCAAACATGGCTACAATATCCACGCGATTGTGGCGGATCTCAAGCATTGGCAAGAACAAGGTTTTCCCCTTACAGGCCAAAGAACCGAGATGCTTCAACCCAAACTTTTGTCTTCCCTAAATCATCACAATCAAGAGTCAGAATGACCAAAGTGGCTCTATTCGCATTACCCCAGTGAAGATCCTTTTCATTAGTAACGGCCACGGAGAAGACCTCAACGCCGGCTTGATTATCGATGCCCTACAACGGCGATCGCCGGAATTTGATCTGTTTGCCCTGCCCTTGGTGGGGGAAGGCAAGGCCTATCAACAGAGGGGGATTAGTATCATTGCCCCGACCCAACCTCTGCCCTCCGGGGGGCTAATTTACACTGGCTTTCTGACCTGGTGGCGAGATATTGTTGGTGGTTTAGTGGGCCTGACCATTAAGCAAATTAAAGCCCTACTCAAACAAAAACATCAATTTGACCTCATTGTGGCGATCGGTGACATTGTGCCCTTGGCCTTTGCCCGTCTCAGTGGTAAGCCCTACCTGAGTTTTTTGGTGGCCAATTCCAGTTATTACGAAGGCCGGTTACCCTTACCCTTTACTGTGGCCTGGTGTTTAAAATCTCGCCATTGTCTCGGGGCGATCGCCAAAGACCATTTAACAGCGGAGGATTTAGGACAACGGGGCATTAATATTCGTTGTTTGGGCTATCCGATCATGGACGCTCTCCAACCGACGGGACAGCCATTGCAACGGCACAGCAACACCCTCATTGCCCTTTTGCCCGGTAGCCGGGTGCCGGAAGCGTTAAACAATTTGGGCCAACTATTACCCCTCTGTAGAGCCATTGCCCAGGAAAAAGTAGTGGATTTTTGGGCCGCCCTCGTGCCCGCAGTGACGGTGGAGCATCTACAAACCTTGGCAGTGGAGCATGGTTGGCAATACCACGGCGATCGCCTGGAACGGGGGAACTGCACCATTCATCTTTCCTGGCAGCAATTTGCCGACATTCTGCAGCAGGCGGATTTAGTGTTAGGCATGGCCGGTACTGCGGTGGAACAGGCCGTGGGTTTGGGTAAGCCAGTGTTACAAATTCCTGGCCGTGGCCCCCAATTTACCTATGGTTTTGCGGAAGCTCAAATGCGATTATTAGGCCGTTCCGTCACCACCATTGGCCAAAATCCCCAGGAAGCCAATTTAATCAGTCAAGCTAGTCAGAAAGCCCTGGAAATTTTGGCAGATCACCATTATCAACAAAGCTGTCGGCAGAACGGGCAAGAACGCATTGGTTCCCCCGGTGGTTCCCTGGCGATCGCCAACTATATTGCCAAAACTTTGGCCAGCAAGGGGTAGAATGCGGTCAATATCGCCATCATTGACTGCAACTCACCCACCAGATCAAGGAAAAGTCTTCCCTTTAACAACCGGAAAATCCCCAAGAAGATTAGGATAAAAGCATCTAGGCCAATTTTCATCGTCCTCCGTGTATGAGCATCTACGATCCCAATCCAGATCTGTCTCTAGCCAGAATCGAAGCCCTAGAGCAGGAGTTGGCCAGCCTCAAAGCCAGTAACAACACCCTGGATATCCAAAATAAAATTCTCAAAGGCTTTATTTCCCTCACCAACGTCTCCGCGGGGCGGATGTTGATTAAGGCCACGTTGCAAAAAACCATGGAAGCCTCCATTCACCAAACGGGGGCCCAGTTGGGCAGTCTTTTCTTACTAGATGGCGACGGCCGGGTCACAGAGAGTATTTTGGCCAGGGGAGCCACCGACCAAAATCAGAAAAAAAATCTTGTCGGCCAAGTGTTGGATAAAGGACTGGCGGGTTGGGTCAGGGAAAATAAAAGAACGGGATTAATTAACGACACCACTAAGGATTACCGTTGGCTGAAACTGCCCGACGAACCCTACAATGCCCTGTCGGCCCTGGGGGTTCCCATTGTTTGGGGAGACGAATTGTTGGGGATTTTAACCCTGATGCATTCCCAATCGGACCATTTCACCCCGGCCTCTGCCATCGCCATGGAGAAAACGGCGGAATTAATTGCCCTAGTCTTGAACAATGCCCGCATTCAAACCAAGCATAAGCAAAATGAGACCCTGATCCAACAGGAAGATGACCTCTTAAACCAGGCTATTTTATGGTTTCCCAGTGTGATCTTCATTTTAGATAACCAAGGAGTATTGCTAAAATGTGGGGGAAAATATTTAGCACAAATTGGCCTTGACCCCAAAGAAAGCATTGGTAAATCGATTTATTATTTGTTACCCGAAGCTAACGAATTAAAAAGTTTGATCAGCCATGCTTTAGCTAACAATGTGATTGAGTCCGTCAGTGTGCAATTGGAACGAGTTGACCATGGCACTTGGTTCTATGATGCTTGGTTTTCCCCCATTCTAGATACCCATGGCCAGGTTGCCCACGTTGTTTGTATGCTTTTGCCAGCCTAGAAAAGTGGGTAAAAGTTCAGAATTATCCCTTCCATACCCATCTGCATTTTGGTTACACTGCGGCTGAAGTTTACTTTTTAACTGGGGAATGGGAGGATGTCTTCAAGACCCATTTCATGACTGGAATAACTAGAATTTTAAGGATAAATTCCACGAGCAATACAACAGAAACGTATGAAGAGTTACCGGCGGTTGAAGCGATTATTTTTCTCTACCAAGGTTGGCAATAAACCTAAGCAAATTAAACAAAAGTCCGGTTCAGGCAGAGCAAAAACCTACCTCAGTTTAGCGGTGTTTCTACTCTGTCCCCTCACCCTCTGGGGAACCACCCAGAACTTCAATTTAACCATGATGGCCCTGACTACTTTTTGCATTGCTTATCTGGGCAAAGGAATGCGTCGCCCCAAGCCCAACGATCCATAAAGCCCTACCCATCAAACGTAGAAAGTTACTTCCACACTCTTATCTGGCAACTGTCGCGGATCTTCTCCCTTGGCGATCGCCGTGCGGATGGATTCCACAAAAATATGGATAGTATCGGCGGGGGTATGATTAAAATTGGTGCCGTATTTTGCGATTACTTCCTGTTGGATGGCAAGAATTTTTAAGTCCTGGGCAATAATCCGTTTTGCAGTCCCCCAAACCAAAGGAATGGCAAATAAATTCCAAATGCCATAATTGAAGGCAACGTCTGTATAAACTAGGGTAGATTGTTCCGTTTCGGGCACCGATTGGCTAGTAATAAATAAATGACGTTGGGCATTAAATTTATATTCCACAGACGTGGTATTCGGCATCATAAACCGGTCAGTATGAATAATTTCATTGCCCTGGGAATTGAGGAATTTGCCCCACCAACCCAAATTATTATTTTCGTTATGATACTCAGCTTTGACTTGTCCTTGATGGCGACGCACAGTCATTTGTATGGCTTGCCGTTGGGCAGTGCGAAAAATACCTGGATGCACCGAAGCTGTGTGGGGAATGTCAATGAAATTCTCAACGCAGTTGGTGACGTTATTGGCAAATTGGTGGATTAGTCTTATCCTCTGCCAACCTTTTTTACCATACTGGGGTAAAGCAAAAGGGGGTTGAATGGGGTTCCCTAAACAGACATAAATAAAGCCTTCCTGCTCCATCGTTTGGTAACATTTTGTCTGCAAATTTTCCCTTGGTTTAAACTGCTGACCTTCCGCTGGCACACCAATAACTTGGCCTCGATGATCATAAATCCAACCGTGGTAGGGACAGTGAAGATTACCTTGCTTTACCGAACCGCAGGAAAGGCGACTATGGCGATGGACACAACGATCCTCCAAGGCGATCGCCATGCCATGGTGATCTCGAAAAATTGCTAACCATTGCCCCAAAATTTGCCGGGCCAAAACTTGACCAGGCTTTAAATGCTGACTTTCCGCCGCCACATACCAAAAATCTTCAAATTTCATCGCTTTGATAGGTTCTAATCGCAATATCTCCCGTTAATCTAATCTGACAAGCCAACCTAGCTTGGGCATCATCGGGGGACAGAATAGCCAACAGTTCCTTTTCCTCGGCCCCTGGAGGCGGGATTTCTCCCACAACCCGCACTAGACAGGTACCACATAATCCTGTGCGACAACCGAATAAAATTGGCGAATTCTCTAGGGTTAAATATTCCCCTAGACGAGCATTAAATTGTAATGATAGGGGTGAAAAATTACTTTCAGGGAAGGAAATTATGCAATGATCCATAATTTTCAAAATTGGCGATCGCCTATGTATGACAATCTACGGGCAAGTCTGGTGTCAAAGCCTAAACTTCCAATGGGATAGTAGCATCACAAAATATGGTCCGCTTTAAAAAAGAAGTTTTCTAACTCCTTCTGGACAGAAATCAAGGTCTTGCTAGTAACTCAAATTGTCCAGATAGAAGTAAAAAGCAACAAGCCACTTCTCAAACTCTCATTTGATGGATATTGCAGAAGTTTTCCAATTCAATGGAGATCCTGAAGCAATGCAAGGGCGATCGCCGACTGGAAAAGTCTTGTTAGTTGATTTAATTCCTAGCAGTTTCTGCCAAAAATTGGTCAATGGTATCTAGTAGTTGGTTTGGTTGGAAAGGTTTGGTAAGGTAGCCACTGGCACCTAGGGCCTGGGCTCGGCTACGGTGGAGGGGATTTTCCCTCGAAGTAAGCATAATCACCGTCAAGCTATGCCATACCCGGTGGGCCCGCACCAATTGCAGGAGGCTAAAGCCGTCCATATTGGGCATTTCGATGTCACACAGGGCTAAATCAATGCCTTGGTTCTGCCGGTTGAGCAAATCCCAGGCTTCTTTGCCATCCCGACATTGGATCAAACGGAAAGTGCCCCCCAATACCCGTTGTAAAGTCCGCCGTACTGTGACGGAGTCGTCTATGACCAGAATCGTTGTTTGGCCAGTACCAACGACGCTGGGGGCTTGGGTCAGGGTGGGTTCCATGCGCCAGAGCACAGCAAAATTGTTGGGAATTAATACAGGCACCACATCCCCAGTCCCCAACACAGTGCAACCCGCCACATAGGAAGGAATGGGGGTGATGGCATCCAAAGCCTTGACCACTAGGGGCCGTTCATCGACAATTTGCTCCACCGTTAACAATGCCGGGCGATCGCCGAGGTTGACCATGAGGCCAACTTTATGGGGTAAGCCGGGGGAAGGACTAAAACCCTGGGGATAAATTTGGGGTAACACCTCATCCAGGGGGCGGGCTTCCATAATTTGGGATTGCCACTCCACCCGGCCATTTTTAACGGGGTAATCATCCAGGGGCAAAATACGCAACACACTTTCGGAAGGAAACGCCAGTAACCGCTGTTGATAGCGCACCAACAGTAGGGGCACAATGTTAAGGCTGAGGGGAATACGGATGAGAAAACGACTACCCTGGCCCAGTTTAGTTTCCACCGTCAATGTCCCCCGCAGGGCTTCGATCATCTGCTTGACAATGTCTAGCCCCAGGCCCCGGCCGGACAGGTTGCTAACCTCCGCCGCGGTGGAAAATCCCGGCTGGAAGAGAAAATCAAGTATTCGGGCTTCGGCCATGCTCCCTGATTGTGCTTCCGTTAACCAACCCAGTTCCACTGCTTTGCGGGCAATTTTCTCTGGATCAATTCCCCGACCGTCGTCGGCCACAGTGATCAACACTTGGTTATTAGCCGTGCTGGCGCTGAGGGTGATGGTTCCCTGGGGGGGCTTGCCCTGGGCCTGGCGTTCCGGCACAAATTCTAGGCCATGGTCAAAGGCATTGCGGATTAAATGGGTGAGGGGGGTGCGTAACTGGTCGAGAATGGCCACCTCCACCAAGGTTGTTTCCCCTTCAACCGCAAACTGTATCGGCTTTTTATGGCGATCGCCTAATTTTTCTAGGGGTTGGGCAAAGGATTGGGCCAGACCCCGAAAGGGCACCAGACGGGATTGGGTCAACTCACTATCCAACTGATGGAGGGATTGACTCATTTGAATCAAAGTTTCCTGTAAATCCCGTTCCACTAAATCCACGTCTTCCTGGATTTCCTGCACCTGCACCATCAGTTCTTGAAACCTCTGCAAAATGCCGTGGACAGCAGTGTAACTATCCATTTCCAACGCGTCAAAGTCCACGAACCCCGCTATGCCTAGACTACTTTGGCCATCACTGGGCTCCCCTCCATTGCCGGGGATGACTTTGGTTTGGTCACTAAAGGACAATTCGTCATAGAGAGACTCCACCTGTTCCCGCATGGGGATTAACTGTTGTCCCCGTTTTTTCAAATTACGACTGGCCTGGCGCAGTTGTTTGTCGTATTCCAATAACCTCTCCTGGTTGATTAGCAGTTCGCTGACTGTGTTGCTCAGTTTATTGAGGCGATCGAGGGGAATACGGAGAGTCTGGCGGCTAGTGGTCGGCCTAACTGCGACAGGCGATTTTACGGGGAGCGGTGCTGAGGCAGTAACGGTAACAGGGACTGGCTTAGTCTGGGCCATGGTCACAGGGACTGGGGCTTCTACGACGGCCAATGGGGGTGGATCTGCTGGGGGCGTTAATTCCCCTGCTAGAAACTGCGCCCTTAGGGATCTCAACGTGGCGATCGCCGGAGGGATAAAGCTGGGCAAATCCAAGGTAGGCTCGGCTAGTTGGGCCCGGAATTCCTTGGCGGTTTCCTCTAGCCATTCACAGCTCAGGGCCTGGCCCAGAAGAGTACATTCCTCCAGTAAAAGACTAAAACTTTCCCGCAATTCCCCGGCCGTGCCGCCCCGTTCCAACCGACGTTCCACCCGATCTAAACAGGCCTCCAATTCCACCGAGAGGGAAGTCCGCACAAATTGAGACACATTGCCACTAACCGTTTCCCCCTGGGCAGGCTGGGGTTGACAGGTGGCCAGAAATTCCCCTAGGGCCAAGGCTAGTTCCGGTGGCTCGTCTGTATCTAGCAACTGGCCACTGTTAGCTAACTCCACCATGGCCTGGGTTTCTTCAATGGTCATGCCAATCAAACCCACTGCCACGGAGGTATCTTCCACCCTTCCTTGTTCCAGGGCCTCAAATAAATCCTCTAGGCGATGGCAAAGGGTTTGCAGGGGAGTGAGGGCCGACATGCCCGCTCCCCCCTTCAGGGAATGGGCCGCCCGTCCCATATCTTGGATTAATTTCTGGCGTTGCTGGGCATCCCCGGCAGAGTTCAACACCTGTTCCAAGGACTGAAAACCCACTGTCAACTGTTCTAAACATTCCGGCGCATCTTCCTCCAGAAAGGCCTGGCGGGCTTCGGCGGTAATGGCGGCGAGGGTGGCAGCATCAAACATACGTTGACCAGATGGAGAGTTAGGCGTTTGGACGAGGCATGGAAAAATTTTTGACCTATTCCACTTTGAATTTACCGGCGGCGGTTTGTAGATCCACAGCGGTTTTAGCCAGGGACTGGAGGGATTGGGATACCTGCTGAGATTTATCGGAGGTGGATTTTGCCACACTGGCTACGTTCTGTACCGTTTCCGTCACCGTCTGGGAGGCCAACCGTTGGGATTCGGTGTTACGGGAGATGGAATCGAGGAGGCCATCAATTTCCTCACTAATTTGGGTCAGATTTTGCAGGGTTTCCTTGGTTTTTTGCACTAGTTGGGTGCCAGTTACCACCTCGTTGGTGCTTTCTTCCATTAGTTGGCTCATTTGGGAGGTTTCTTCTTGGATGCTCAGAATTACCTGTTCAATTTCCTGGGCAGAAAGGGTGACCATTTCCGCTAGACGACGTACCTCATCCGCAACGATCCGGAAGCCCTGGCCATTTTCCCCTGCCCGAGCGGCTTCAATGGAGGCGTTAAAAGCCAACAAGTTGGTTTTTTCGGAGATACCAGCGATAATACCAACAATTTTGGAAATTTCCAGCGAAGATTCCGCCAATCGCTTCGATTTTTTGGAAATTTCTGCTACCCGCCCCCGCACCTTATAGATACTGTCCACCGTTTGGTCCATGGTGTTTTGCCCCTGCTGGGCGGCTTCGTTACCTTGTTTGGCGATCGCCGCTGCCGTTTGGGCACTTTTAGCTACGGATTCAATGGATTGGGCCATTTCTGCCACCGAAGCCGTGGCCGATTCCAGAGCCCGGGCCTGTTCCAGGGCATTGTCAGACAAATTGGTGATCTCCTCACTATCTTCCTGGGCCTGGCCACTTACCTCCGTCGCCGTATCCACCACCTGTTTAACCAGTTTTCTTAGCCCTGCTAGGGTGGCATTGAACGCATCGGCGATCGCCCCCACTGCCCCGGCTTCTACCGAACTGCGCACAGTCAAATCCCCCCGGGAGGATTCTTCAATATCCGTCAACAACCGCACCACCCCCTCTTGGAGTTCTTCTTTTTGGCGCCGTTGGTTTTCCGCTTCCCGTTGCCGTTCCAAGGAGGTTTCCTGCAGGGATTGGGTGGAAGCCTCAATTTGTTCTGCCATGGCGTTAAAGGTGCGGGCCAATTCCCCTACCTCATCCTTGGATTCCACCACTGCCCGCATACTGGTGTCCCCCTCCCCCAACTTTTGGGCGGTGGTTTGTAAAGTTTTTAGGGGCTTAGTCAACGTTCTTCCCAGCCAATAGGCCACGATCGCCGCCACTACCAGGGCCAGACCCCCCACCCCCATCTGCAGGAGGAAAGTGGTTTCCAGCAAGTCCATCAAAGCCTGTTCCTGTTTACCCCGCACCAAAAAAGCAGTCACTTCCCCCTGGCCATCACTGATGGGTTTGACCGCAATGGTAAAGGGCACACCACGGATGTCCCCCCGACCGGCCACCATTTCCGTTCCGCCACTGCGAGCTTGCTCTACTAGGGTCAAATTTTCTAGGGGCACACTGTCGGCAATGCGGGCATTACCCTGGGCATCCTCCGTTTCTAGGGCCGACACGGACAATTCCAAATTGCCAGCGGGGTTAATGGTGTAGATGGCATTGTAGCCCCCATTGAGAATCTCTAAAGTTTCCCGGACCACACTGCGGGAGCGATCGCCAAAATCAACAATGTTGCCTTGGACGCTGACGTTATAGTTATTTTCGGAGATGACTAACTCCGCCATGGTTTGGTTGGCCAGTTGGGCCCGCCCCGTCACCAGGGCAATGGCCATCCCCGTACCCACTACCCCCACCACCGTCAGGGCACTGGAGGCCACAAAGGCGGTGAACTGTTTAGCTGCAATGGGGAGATTGGCCCAGCGTTTTTGCAGCGTTAAATTAGAGCGTTCCTCATCCAGAGCCAAATCATCGGTGGCAGCGGCGTATTTCAGGGTCCCCGTCCAGCCCGTGGCCTGGGAAACTCGCCTGGGGTCTGCCAATTGGGCTTCAATGCCGGCGATCGCCTGGTCACAGGTGGTGTGGAAGATTCCCTCTTCGTCTCGGATTTTTAGATCTTCGTAGGCCGCCAGGGCATCGGGTAAAAAGCCTCCCGCTTCCAAAGCACTGGCAAAACTAATTTGGGCCACCAAATCGTCTGGGCGATCGCGCACAGTTTCCTGGAGGGCCAAAATTTCCGGGGGATAGGCTTGCTTTTTTTCTTCCTCCGTCAAAACCTGGGGACGGATTTCCTCTTCCTCTTCCTCGGGTAAATGGGGACCAATTTCCGCCAAGGCCTTAGCGATGGTTTCGGCATAAATGCCATCGGAGTCCAAAGCCCTAGCTTTTTGGTAATAGTGGGCCGCCTCCTGCCAATATTCCTCTTCCTGCAGGGCCCCAGCCAAAACGATGTTGGCAAACAGATCGTCCGGAGCTCCCAGGGCAATTTTTTCTAATTCGAGGATCTCTGCGGAAAACTTGGGGGTAGTGGTGGAGCTGGCCATGGCGGTTCCCAGTGGATAAACAATGAATAGAAAACTAACGGAGCAGTATTAATGACTAACAAGGAGTGGAAATAGTTTTGTCAATAGACCACAAAAAACAGGTAAATTGTCGTTTTTTCCTATTTTGCAGCCTTCTCTCCTGGGTAAACACCACTCCCCCCTCCTTGAAACCAGGCAAAGACTTGATCCACATCCAAAATGAGAATGGTTTCCCCATCTTTGTTGCCTTCTCCCAATAAAAAAGGTTCCCGTAGGGGCTTAATTTCCCCCCGTTCAAAGCTGACAATCCCCTTCAACCCTTCGGCGATCGCCGCCACCTGGGCCGATTCCCCCACCAGTACCACCGCCTTAGTATTGTTTAAGGTCCGGTAATTGAGAGGCTTGGCCGTGGTCGGAGACAATAGGCGGGGCAAATCCATCACCCAAAGCAAATTTCCCCGTTGATTACTCACCCCCAGCAACTCCGGTCTCACCCCAGGAATCAGACAAAGGGAATTAACGGGAAACGATAACACCTCCCTAGTTTTCGTCAAAGGAATAGCCACCGTTAGGGCCAAACCTAAGTCAATCCAAAAATAGTCCTCTACCATAACCCCATCACCATAGTCAGCATTGGCAAATTTTAGGAAATATAGGGCTTAACGGTTTTCATCAACTCAATGGGGCTATAGGGCTTAATTAAGTAAGCATTGCCCCCCTGCCGCAGGGCCCAAAACCGGTCATAATCTTCGTTCTTGGTGGAACAGAAAACAATGGGCACATCTTCCAGAGCTAATTCGCCGCGAATTTTGCGACATAGATCATAACCACTAACATCCGGCATAACGATGTCCAGCATGATTAAGTCCGGCACCTTGTTTTTGTCTAGCCAATCCAGAGCCTCGTCGGCATTGTTGCAAATGACCGTTTCTGTGCCCATGGATTTCAAAAGGCCCTGAACCAATAATTGGTCAGATTTGGTATCTTCCACAACTAAAACAGTTTTCACTGGTATCTCCCTAGACAACTCTTAACGATAATAATCATAAACTAGTGACAGCAATCTTGGTGATTAATTTGAGTGTGGTTTAGGCATTAGATTTAAAATTTGACTCCACAATTTAGAGCCGCCCTGAGCAGTCAATGGTGTTAGTGAAATTGATTAAACCGTCATGGGATTAACGGAAATAAAGCTCTGCACTGTTTCCACCAATTCCTGGGGTTGGAAGGGCTTGCAAATATAGCCAACGGAGCCGTGCATTTTAGCCTTTACCCGGTCTAAAACCCCACTGCGGCCGGTCAACATCACAATGGGAATATGTTTGAGAGCTTCGGATTTATTGCAAATACTGCACAGTTGATAGCCGTCAATGTCGGGCATATTGATGTCCATCAAAATCAGAGCCGGTTTGGCATGCATCAAGGTGGTTAGGGCGCTGGCGGCCTGTTTAATATTGATCACCTTAAAGCCGGTGGCCTCCAGAGCAAAGCTCACTACCCTTTGGATAGAGGGGCTGTCATCCACACAGGCAATGACGGGGCGATTATCCTCCTCCTGGGGTTCGTAGGGCCCCATGGAGATTATCCCTTGGTCCACTAAGGTTTTGAGAACGATCGCCACGTTGAGGGTGCTGGTGTTTAGGGATTCAGCAATCTCATACACACATGTTTCCTGTGCCACCAATTCCGGCAGTTTTTGGTAACGGTTCAGCAAGTCGCTGGTGATGTGCTCAAGCTTACATAGCCCAGGCAAAATCGCATCCACATTGTCGGCGATCGCCCTTTGAAAAGGGGAATTGATAACAGTGCGGACCTTGAGCCAATGTTTGATCTCCTGGGTGGCGGGCTGCATCAACTGTTTGAAATCAAGATAGAGCAACAAACGATCCAAACCCACCGTTTCCTCGAACACACACACCGGCTGGGATAGGGAAAGGATTTGTACCAATGCTTCCTGGGTCAACTTGGCCAGAATGGAACGAATTTCTTGAAAGGAAAACTGCTGGGAATCCCACAACTCACAGAGGTACTGATAGTCGCTTGCAATGGGCTCTTCTAGACGGATGTTCTTCGTGGGAATATACCGCTGGAAAAGGTAACTGAGCCTTTCCCGTTGCCCCTGCTCACTCCCAGCATAATGAATGCGGCCATTGCCAAGATAAACGCGCCATTGAACATCAGGGTTAGCCTGACTATGGACAATGAGCTTACCCGAACTCTCATTAACGATGAGACTCTGCAAAATCTGATAGAGGTTCGGATTTTCAGTAACCGGCGACGCTGAGGCTTCCATAACATTAGGGGGAGGCGGCGGGGGATAGGCCAGCTCCAATAGAGTCTGATTCGTATCTGGGGAAGGAGACAGGGGAGACTGCATAGGACAACAATGGCGTTTGAGCAAAAAAGTCCATCAAGGGCGGAGTTAAACCTGTCAATTCTTATTAATTCTGTAAGTTAACTATTTTTTAATCCTAAGTTAACTTTTCATAATGAGAACAAAAAAAATTAACGAGTAGAGTCTAACCCTATCTTCTGTTCAAAATCAAGCACTACCCAATTTGTACACCAAGCATACATCTCCGAATCCTTTTTGCACTTCAATTTATGGGAAACGTCCTCTCTTAGTAGTATCTGTTGCTACATTTATTGTAATTAAATTTCAGTGTTCAACTACTTAAGTGGGGGCTCAAATTTTATTTACACAAATACCTAAGTGGAAACACAATTTTTACTTATACAAGAAGACTTTTTTTGTTATAAATAGATATTTTTTGTAGAACTAATCCACCGTAAACCACAATAAAAACAAATACCCAATCTGGATAGAATGCCAAAAACGGCCTTTCAAGTGGGACTATAAAAACACAGACTCTTTATCCTAGGCTTCTTTAGCCAGCAATTCCCGAAAACGGATTTCGTCTCGGTGTGGATCAGCATTACTAACTTTCAAACTCAGGCGATCGCCAGGGGAAATGGGGCGGTCAAAGCGGTGGGGTAGTTCCAGTCCCAACTCTTCCAGGAGAATTAACCCCAGACCATCATCCTCCCGTAACCAACGGAGCATCACCCCCTGCCACACCTCATTAATATTGCGCCGCAGAAATTCCAGGCTCCAGTAGCGGTTAGTTTGTCGTTCCACCAAGGTGGCCTCCTTAGAAGAGGGCATAACGCTATATAAAATTTCCTGCACTTGCTCCCCGGAAAAAGGCAACGGTTCCCCCCGCAGATAGGCCTTAATTTGAAAATGGGTAATTAAATCGGTGTAGCGACGGATGGGGGAAGTGGCTTGGGAATAGAGGTCTAACCCCAAACTGGCATGGCGACTGGGGGTAATGCCCACTTCACTACGGGGCATACAACGACGCACCGCACATTCCCGCACGGGACCAGGCGGCAGGGACAGCAATTCTTCATCGGAAGGCAATTCTGGTTGGGGCTGGCCCCGAAATGGCACCGGGATGCCATGCTCTTGGGAAAAACGCCCCGCCACTTCTCCAGCCAGGATCATCATTTCCGCCACCAGTTGCCTAGCAACGGAGGTTTCTTGAAGATATATTTGCACTTCTTCGTCAGCGTTGACCTTGATGATGGCTTCCGGCATTTTGATAGTGATGGCCCCCTGGGATTTACGCCATTGGGCCCGTTTTTTAGCCGCCTCTGCCAGTAGGGGCAATTCCGGTTCCCCCTGGATTTTCAGCACCAGCATCTCGTCCACGTCCTCATAGGTGAGGCGGTAGGTGGGCTTGACCCAACTGGGGGCAATGGTAAAATCCGTCACCGCTCCGACTTCGTCTAAAATCACCCCAAAACTGAGGGCCACGCACCGCTGGCCCTGGAGTAAACTCATGGGCCCTGTGGCCAATTCCGGCGGAAACATGGAAATCATGCCCGTGGGGAGGTAAAGACTGGTGCTGCGCTTACGGGCTTCTAAATCTAGTTCGTCGTTGGGACTCAATAGTCGGGTGGGGTCAGCCACATGAATCCAAAGCCGATGGCCACCGTCCGCCAAGGTTTCCACACTCAGACCATCGTCAATTTCCGAAGTACTTTCATCGTCGATGGTGTAGGTCTTCAGGGCGGTCAAATCGAGGCGTTCTTGGTCGGGGTCGGGGGGAGGATTGGTTAAGTAAGCATGGGCCACATCAGATACCTTGGCGGGGAATTGGTTGGGGTAAGCACTACGACGCAAAAAGAGATTTTCATGGCGTTGCCAGATGCCTAATTCTATCAGGAGGTTTTGGGTTTCGTCGGTGCGGCCAGGTTTACCAAGACTCTGCAAAATATCCAAGGCTTGGCGATGGTTTTGGTCCGGGAAAAGGATGAATTTCTCTAGGGCTTCTAGCCGTAGGCGATCGCTGCCCTGCCAAGTTACCGTTTCTCCGGCCAGGGCTTGGTTGACTCGGTCAATAAAACCCTGTTGTTCCTCTTCTTTTTGGGCTTGCACCCGCATTTGATGTTTGATTTCTTCAATTTGACCACTGGGGCGGGGTTCGTAACGATCGCCTTTTTGTTTGAAGTAGAGTTTATCTTCCGCTAGCAGGGCATGGGCGGCATAGCATTGGCTGGGGCTCTGGCCAGAAAATAGCAATAAGGCTAAATCGGCCGGGGTAATGCTTTCCCCATCTTCCACTAACAATTCCCAGGCCACCTCCAAACTGGAAGGGTCGAGATACGGTTCCACCTCCCCCAAAAAACTGGGCAAATCGTCGGTGGTATAGGGGCCGCCGGGAATTTCGTACTCCACCCGCTGGGGCTTCAGTTTATGGCTCTGGCCCTGGGAGTCAATAACCACCCAATCCTTTTTGCCGTCCGGGCGATCGACCACCGCCAACCGCCGTTCCCCTTGATGCCGAAATTCAATTAGTTTGCCTTTTTCCACCGGAATGCCTTTGCCCCGTCACAATTACTCTCCCGTTATTTTGGCACAGGGGTTACTCCCCCTTAGACTTTTCACCGCCTAATTGCTTTGATAATCGGGTTCATTACCCGGTTTCCACTTAATGTTGCAACCGATGCTGGGTTTTTGCTCCGTTGGCACAGGGCTACCTGCCAGCAGTAAATCCATCGCCTGTCTCAGGTCTACTCCGGTCAACGGCAAACCATTGCTAGGACGACTATCATCCAACTGGCCCCGGTAAGCTAATTTCCCCTGGGCATCAAAGAGGAAAAAGTCGGGGGTGCAAGCCGCTCGGTAGGCCTTGGCGATCGCCTGGGTTTCGTCGTACAGCACCGGGAAGCGATAGTCCCAATCCTGGGCCATTTTTTTCAGGCCTGGGGGAGCGTCATCGGGGTACTTGGCCGCATCGTTGGCGCTGATGGCCACCATGGCTAAGCCAGTGTTTTGGTAATCCTTACCCAACTGACTTAACTGGGCCTGGATATGCTTCACAAAGGGACAATGACAACAGATGAACATCACCAGTAGGCCTTTTTCCCCCATGGCTTCCCCTAGGGTCAGGGGCTTTTCCGTGGTCACGTCCCAGAGGGAAAAATCTGGTGCTTGGGTACCGAGGGTGAGCATGGTGGAGGGAGTTAAAACCATAGTTAAAGCAGTTCGTTACATTTTGTTAATCAAAGACCCAAGCTATCATGGGGGTTGGAGTTTTTCCCCTCTGCTGGAATTTTTTTAGTTTAAAACGTCCATGAGTCATCGTCCCCGTTCCGATCGCCATTTTTTCTCCAGCCCTAGCCGATTTTGGCACCGTTTGGGGATGGGTTTACTGGTAGCTGGCACCCTAGTTCTACCAGTATCCACCCTGGCCCAGGAAGGGGGAGATGGGGCCCAACCCAAGGCCAGTCCTAGTGCCCCCCAATCCCCTAGCTCCAGCAATGGAGAAACTCAGCCCCGCTCCTTGTTTGGCTCTGGCTCCTCCCGTTCCGCTGAACCCAAAATGAACTATGGGCAGTTGATCGATGCCATCAAGGCCAATCAGGTGGCCAAGGTGGAAGTGGACACTAACCGCCGCCAGGCGATCGTAACCCTCAAGGATGCGCCCCCAGGGTCTAAGCCCCAAACGGTGCAGTTGCTAGACAATAACCCAGAGTTGCTCAACCTCCTGCGGAGTCGTTCTGAAACCATTGATTTAGACATCAACCGCACCCCGGATAATTCGGCCCTGTATGGTCTATTGACCAATTTGCTGGTGGTGGCTATTTTGATCGGTTTGGTGGTGATGGTGGTGCGTCGATCCGCCAATGCGTCGGGGCAGGCCATGAGTTTTGGCAAATCTAAGGCCCGGTTCCAAATGGAAGCAAAAACCGGTGTTGGTTTTGACGATGTGGCCGGCATTGATGAAGCGAAGGAAGAATTGCAGGAAGTGGTGACTTTCCTCAAGCAGCCGGAAAAATTTACCGCCATTGGGGCCAAAATTCCCCGGGGTGTATTGTTAATTGGCCCTCCCGGTACGGGCAAAACTTTATTGGCCAAGGCGATCGCCGGGGAGGCGGGGGTGCCATTTTTCAGCATTTCCGGTTCGGAATTTGTGGAAATGTTTGTGGGGGTGGGAGCTTCCCGGGTGAGGGATTTATTCAAAAAAGCGAAGGAAAATGCCCCCTGCTTAGTCTTTATCGATGAAATTGATGCGGTGGGTCGGCAACGGGGCGTGGGCTACGGCGGCGGCAACGATGAACGGGAACAGACCCTTAACCAATTGCTGACAGAAATGGATGGCTTTGAAGGTAATAGCGGCATCATTGTCATTGCGGCCACTAACCGGCCCGATGTGTTGGATTTGGCCCTTTTGCGGCCGGGACGGTTCGATCGCCAGGTGACAGTGGATTATCCCGATGTGCAGGGCAGGGAATTAATTTTGGCAATCCACGCCCAAAATAAAAAATTGCACGAAGAAGTCCAGTTAGCGGCGATCGCCCGCAGGACTCCAGGATTCACCGGGGCAGATTTAGCCAATGTGTTAAATGAAGCGGCCATTTTCACTGCTCGGCGGCGCAAGGATGCCATCACCATGGCGGAAGTGAATGATGCCATTGACCGGGTAGTGGCCGGTATGGAAGGGACTCCCTTGGTGGACAGTAAAAGCAAAAGGTTAATTGCCTACCACGAAGTCGGCCATGCCTTAATTGGCACCCTCTGTCCTGGCCATGATCCAGTGGAAAAAGTTACCCTCATTCCCCGGGGTCAAGCCCAAGGTTTAACCTGGTTCACCCCCGATGAAGACCAAAGCCTCATGACCCGCAACCAAATGATTGCCCGCATCGCCGGATTGTTGGGGGGCAGGGTAGCGGAGGAAGTTATTTTTGGCGACGACGAGGTGACCACCGGGGCCGGTAATGACATTGAAAAAATTACCTACCTAGCCCGACAAATGGTGACCAAACTAGGCATGTCCTCCCTCGGCTTGGTGGCGTTGGAGGAAGAGGGCGATCGTAATTACAGCGGTGGCGATTGGGGTAAACGATCGGAATACTCCGAAGATATTGCCGCCCGCATTGACCGGGAAATCCAAGCCATTGTCACCGCCGCCCACCAACGGGCCACCCGCATCATCGAAGACAACCGCAATTTGATGGATTTATTGGTGGATGCCCTGATTGATCAAGAAACCATTGAAGGAGAGCATTTTCGGCAACTGGTGGAAAGTTATCAAAAGTCTCAAAAACAGCCTGCTTTAGCGGGTAAGTAGCCCCCATCTCCATAATGTCCGACCCCCATCTAACCTATTCCCAACCGAGAAAACCGGGAAAATCTGCCAATGGCGGCAAATTTTTGGGCACATTACTATTGTTTAGTTTGCTCAGTATTGGTCCAGTCCAGGGTTGTGCCTACGCCGACCAGAGTTTATCCCCCCCAGGGCAAAACTCCTCCGCCATTGCCAACCAACCCCCTTCCCCTAGTTCTTTAGCTTCCCCATCTCCCATGCTTCCCCAGGCGATCGCCGACAAAATCATAGCTGACCTCGCTCAACGTACCGGTGAACCAACCAGTGCATTCCAAGTCCAGTCCTCGGAAAATAAAACCTGGCCAGACAGTTGCCTTGGTTTAGCCCAGGAAGGGCAAATGTGCGCCCAAGTGATGACCCCAGGCTGGCAGGTGACGGTGCAATCGGGAGAAAAAAATTGGGTTTACCGCACTAATCAAAATGGTCGCACTGTTTTACTTGAATCCTAGCTCCCATCGGGGATTTCCCTTAACCCACTAAAACCCAAGGCTCGATTCCCAAATAGTTGGGGATATTTTTTCTCGTTCACAGCAATGCCATCCCAAGCATCTACCCTGGGTCTAATTTTTTTGATCGTTTGCATCGAGTTTAATCAATGGTAAGTGATTATACTCACAATTATTTTTGAGATCTATTCTTAACAAACAGTGCTAATTTAATAATTGAGAATTATTTGCAGCTTTCGGAAAACCATGACTTTATTGGATTTGTCGGTGGGCCAGGTGGCTTTTGTGGAGCAAATTTTACTGGGAAATCACGGTCAGGGCTTGGTTAATCGTCTAGAAGCAATGGGAATTATTCCTGATAAACCGATTCAATTACTCCGCAAGGCTGGTTTGGGGGGACCGCTCCACCTCCGCATTGGCAGTACCACCGAAGTGGCCATGCGCCGCAGTGAAGCCCAATTGGTGCAGATTACCTTAGGAGAGTAGGGCGATTATGGTGAGTCATTGCCAGCGGGGGTCAGTCCAGTCCAGTCGTCCCGATGTGAAAAAAAGGATTGCTTTTATTGGTCAGCCCAATACGGGCAAATCTACTTTCTTCAACCGGATTACCAAGGCCAATGCGGCGATCGCCAACTGGCCAGGATTGACGGTGGACCTATTCCGGGCGGTGGTGCCGTTACAGGGGGAATCCATCGAGTTTGTCGATCTACCGGGCATCTATGACCTCAATGGCTTTTCCGAAGATGAACGAGTGGTACAACGCTTCCTTACCGACTATGCTGTCAACTTGGTGGTGGTGGTGGTGAATGCAGCCCAAATTGACCGGCAAATCCGTCTTCTTCTTCAGGTACAAACCCTGGGCATTCCGGCGATCGCCCTCTTAAACCTAGCTGACGAAGCTAAGCGCTATGGGGTGCAAATTGATGTGGCCGCCCTCCAGGAAAGGCTTGGTCTGCCCCTCTATCCCATCAGTGCGAAATACGGCACCGGCTGTCCCCGGGCCATGGATGCCATTGGTCGTGCTGTGGCGCAGCAACCGGAAGCCTACCAAATTCCCGATCTGGTTAATGTTCTTTCCCACCATCCCGTGGCGATCGCTGATATGGAAACGGCCCTGGCTGGTGTGGTGCAGATGCCGTCTCCCACTGCCCGTACCCTCACCAATGCCATTGACGGGGTGATGCTCCATCCCTTGTTTGGTCTGCCCCTCTTCTTCGCCTCCATGTTTGGCGTGTTTTGGGTGATTTGGAGTGTGGGTTTGCCCAGTGCCGATCCTGTGGATGTAGTCACTGGTTGGTTGCAAAGCAATGTCTTAGAGCCGTTATTTTCCCCTCTACCCACTATCCTGCAAGAACTGCTCTTGGACGGTATTTGGACCGGGTTTGCCGCCCTACTCTCCTTTGTACCCTTGGTGGCCATATTTTTCATGGTCATGGGAATTTTAGAGGGCAGTGGCTACCTCTCCCGGGCTGCCTACCTAATGGACGCCCTCATGGGGCGATTGGGGCTAGATGGTCGGAGCTTTGTTTTGCAAATGATGGGGTTTGGCTGTAACGTCCCTGCCATTATGGGTACTAGGGTGATGCGTAGCCGGGGAATGCGACTCCTGGCCATGTTGGTCATTCCCTTTTCTCTCTGCTCTGCCCGCCTGCAAGTATTTGTTTTTATCTTGGCCGCCGTTATGCCCGGTACCCAAGGGGCGATCGCCCTATTTTTACTCTATTTGATGAGCTTTGTGGCTGCCTTTACTGTCGCCGCCGTATTAAGTCGTTTTCATTACTTCCAAGCCCGGGACCCCTTCGTATTAGAATTACCCCCCTACCGCTTGCCCACCTTCAAGCAAGTATTTTTGCGAGTCTGGGGAGAGATGCGAGAATTTGTTGCCCGTTTATCGATATTTATGATTATCGGTAGTAGCCTGATTTGGTTTTTAACCAGCTTTCCTGAAGGCAGTACGGGTTTGGACACTTTTGCTGGCCGCATCGGCAGTCTTTTCCAGCCGTTAATGAATCCCTTGGGCATTAATCCCTTTTTAACGGTTTCCCTGATTTTTGGTTTTGTGGCCAAAGAAATTCAAGTGGCAGCCCTAACTGTTATTTACGGCCTCAATAATTCCGACGCTGTCTCTGATCAGATCCATAGTACGGTGACCTTTGTCCAGGGATTTAGTTATTGTCTATTTAGTCTGATCTATATTCCTTGCCTTACTACCCTTGGCGCTATTTGGGGGGAAAGTAAATCCCTTGTCTATACCATTATTGCCGTGGTAGTTCCCCTGATAACAGCTTGGCTGTTTAGCTTTATTTTCTACCAAGGATTTTCCTGGCTCGGCTGGGGAGGATAAATTTTTTCTTTGCCATGTTTATGCTCAACCGTTGTTAGAATCTGTTTTAAAGGCCCCCTTCCCCGCCCATTTGGGGGGAAACTGAATGAAAGTCCCCCAGTATTGCCAGAGCTTTAGTGGGTCGATTTAGGGAGCGGAATAAAACTTTCCAAACACGTTGACCTTACCAGCATCCTCAGGGAGATCGCCATTGCGAAAGAAAACCGGGCCACCGCCTAAATTCTCCTTAACCATTGGGCCCTTCTTCGGGAATAATGGTTTGTACCCCTTTGGGGGAACCTATTCCAAGTTTTTCCTACCCGATCCTTCGCACTCGGTGCATTTCCTTTAGGCAAAACCCTTTTTTCCGTCTTTTTTACCCCTCGGGAGCTGCAACAGCATGAATTGGATAACTTGGGTTAGTCTGGCGATCGGATTAACCGTTCTTGTTGTCGGTGCGGAAGTTTTAGTAAAAGGGGCGTCCCGCATCGCCCTAATGGTGGGGCTTTCTCCCCTGATTATAGGGTTGACCATTGTGGCCTATGGCACCAGTATGCCGGAAATGGTGGTGAGTCTCCAATCGGCCCTTGCTGGTCAGGCGGACATTGCCCTGGGAAACGTGGTAGGCAGTAACATTTTTAATGTTTTGCTTATTCTGGGTATCTGTTCCATCGTGACTCCTCTGGTCGTGGATCAGCAATTGATTCGCTTGGATGTACCCATTTTGATTGGGGTGTCAGGCTTGGCCATGATGTTCGGGTTGGATGGGCTGATTAGCCGGGTAGATGGGGCCATTTTTGCCACAGGGTCCATTTTGTACACCGGATTTCTAATTCGCCAGAGCAAAAAGGAACATAATCCCGCCGTTGAAGAAGAATATCTCCAAGAATTTGGGGGGACGGTGCCCAAAACAGGTAAACAAATCGCCCTCCAGGTGGCTTATATCCTAGGAGGAATCTGCCTATTGGTATTCGGGTCTCGATTATTAGTGTCCAGTTCCGTGGCGATCGCCAAAACCTTTGGCATTAGTGAGTTAGTTATTGGCTTAACCCTGGTTTCTGCTGGAACTTCTTTGCCGGAGTTAGCCACATCGGTGGTGGCTAGTTATCGCGGCGAGCGAGATATCGCAGTAGGTAATGTGATTGGCAGTAATATTTTTAATATTTTGGCGGTGTTGGGTTTTTCCGCTCTCATATCACCGGAAGGGATACGGGTATCGACGGAAGCGATCCGATTCGACTTGCCGGTTATGTGTGCAGTGGCGCTGGTGTGTTTGCCTGTATTCATTAGTGGTCGCTTAATTTCTCGGTGGGAAGGGTGCCTATTTTTAGCCTATTACATTGCCTATACCGCCTACATTGTGTTGGGCGCCACCCAAAATACAAATATTGACCTATTCAATAGGATTTTGCTTTTTGGGGTCATGCCCGCAACAATTTTTGCCCTAGTCCTATCGCTCTGGCCTGAGCTGCGACGTTCCAAAGGGTAAAGGGGAACCCGTGGGGCATTAGAAATAAGAGACGAGAAAACGGGACTTTAATGATTGGTTTCACCTTATTCCCCAAGGGGACATCCTGTTGCCGGCAACCGAATCCTCGTTCATGATCACCACGGTGCAGTTAGTACGAGCACTATTGAAAGAAGTTATCAAAACTAGTCTAAAACTGACGGTGCCCGTTACTGAGTTAGGCAAAGAATAGGCACGGAATCGGTGTCAATGTCATACTCTTACCGTTCCCTGGGCAAAAAATTGCGCCACTGAGGAGGGAGTAGATTGTCAAAATAGGCTTCCACCACACGGTAATGTTTTTGGTACAGTACGCCAACGGCAATGATGGCTAGGCCCAGGGCAGAAAGAGCAAAGGGGAAGAGGAGGGAATCGGCAAAGACTTGGAAGGCGAGATAACTGATGTAGCCGAACACTCCAATGACGCCAAACACCATAAATAGTCGTCGTTTAAGGAGAATTGATAAAGCCATCAGACCTAAATTGATTAGACAAAAAAGTAGTCGGTACCATTCCGTATCCTGCCCGGTGGCCAAGAGACTAAACCAAAAACTAATCAGTCCGAAAAGGTAGAGCCAAAAGCTGTAATCCCCCCGGCTGCGTCGCCAACGTAAATCCACCCCATAGGCGATCGCCAAACAAACAATACCAAAGCCTAGGGTCAAGTGGGCTGCGGTGGTGAAACTGACTGTCTCTCCGTAGATGAGGGGGGGAATATCAATGGAGAGGAACCAGAGGCAAAAGGCGAGGGGAAAGGTGAGGAAGGGAAAGTGGATAAAGCGTAAAGCTAATAAACTGGCAATAATGGTGCCCATGGCCAGGGGAAAACGGCCGCTGACTAACCAGGTGGGTAAATTGCGGTACACAGATGGATCATCAAGGGAAATTAACCCAAAACCCCGTTGCAGTCCATAAATGGCCAAGGGGGTCATCCACACAGCAATGGTAATTAGTAAACCGCCGGGAACGGGTAATTTTTGCTGGAAATAAAGCCATTGACCCACTAGGGTTAAACCCACTGCATACACCACCGCCACGGTGAATAGACCAAATCCCCCCAGGGCATCCCAAACAATGGTACCGAGGAAAACCATGGCCACAATTACAATCAAGGCGCCAAAGTAAAAAGCGACGTTGGCAAAGTCGAATCGCAACGGTGGGGAATCACTGTTTTCCCTTTCTTCTTCCATGGCAAGGAGGCCTTTATGTTCTGTCCAGGCTTGCCATAATTGTTCGGCTTGCTCGGCGGATAAGTATCCTTGCTCTATCGCCCAGGCTAGGTCTGTTTTGGTGATGTTCATGCCCAAATTTTCCTCCATTGCTCGCCACTGAACTTTCACCGTACCAGGCGATCGCCAGGGATAGGGGATGATAACGGGGCAATTTTGGAACTGGAAGAAATTAACGACAACGATCTGCTTGGAAATGAACTAGAAAAATTTAACTCAGATCAATGGGTGAATTTATTGATTGAGTTGTTTTTTTGCCCTCTGCCATAGGGTTTCCAATGCTTCCAGATTGTATTTATCCAAGGGGCGATCGGCAAATTTTTCCATTAATTGCAGCCGTTGAATAAATCTTTGATTAGTGCCGTGGAGGGCGAGGGAAGCGTCCAACTTGTACCAGCGGGCCAGGTTAATGAGGGTGAACAGTAAATCTCCCAATTCTGCCTGTTGATGTTCTTTGTCTGTCGTGGCCAAAGCCTGTTTAAACTCGGTTAATTCTTCGTTAAATTTAGCCCAGACGCCTTCAATATCTGGCCATTCAAAGCCCGCCGCCGCCGCTTTCTGGGAAATTTTACTACTGGCCATCATAGGGGGAAATGTACTGTTATAGCGTTCCAGTTTGGAGCTTAAAAGTTCTGCTTGGTCGGGGCTTAAACCCTTTTCCTCTGCTTTAATTGCTTGCCAATTGGCTTTCACTTCCTCGGCATTACTAACTGTTACCTCGGCAAAGACATGGGGATGGCGACGGATGAGCTTTGCGGTAATGCCTTCTGCCACCTGTTGCAAATTGAAGTGGCCTAAATCTTGCGCAACTTGGGCTTGGAGCACCACCTGGAGCAGTAAATCCCCCAATTCTTCGGCGATCGCCGTTTGGTCTTGGCCTTGTAGAGCGTGAACTACTTCATAGGCTTCTTCCACCACGTAGGGAATTAAACTTTGTTGGGTTTGGGCCAAATCCCAGGGGCATCCCCCCTCTGGCGATCGCAATTGGGCCACTACGGCAATTAATTTTTCTAGGGCTTGGAGAATGGGGGCAGTGGCATCCATAAAATTAGCAATTAATTAATTTGGCCAGTACAACGGGGAATCAGAAGATGATTTTTAATTGGGGCAAAACGTTTACATGGGTTGGCAAAGTTTGCGGCAATGCCAATTTTTCCCGATGAAGTTGAGCCATTCTAGGACGCACCGGGGTAAACCCTTCCCCGCCATTGTTTGGGGGTTTGGGAAGCGGAAATGATAATTCGGGCCACTGCCAACGGATCCGCCAGGGGAGAAAGCCAATAACTCCAGGCCCCCTGTCCCGACGGTCGGTAATAGGAAGGATAAATTGCCCATAGCATAGCCCAACGGATTAGGAGTAAAAAGCCATTGACGGCGATCGCCAAGCGGAGGGTTAAAAAATCAAAGTCTTCTCCCCAGAGCATCAACAACAGGGAAAAAAGCAAAATGGGCAAACCCTGCACCAATAGCAGAAAAATCACCTCTGCCCATAACCGGGCCGGCACCGTGGCATCTTTGAGATCCAACGATCGCCCCCATTCTCGCCAGGTTTCACCAATCCCTTCGTACATTCTCACCCGGATTAAATTGGCGCCATCTAAAAAGCCCACCCGATAACCCCGTTGGGCCGCCGCCCTAGCTAAGGTCACATCATCACAAAAGGAGCGAGCCGCCAGTTCATAACCCTGCAAGGCCTCCAGCACCGATCGCCGACAGAGAAAACATTGACCATTGGCCATCACCGTTTCCGGCGCCTGTTGCCTCACCCCAGCGGACTCAAAGCGATAGAGCAAAGTCATCAGCAAAGCCGGTTGCAGCCACCATTCCCCAGGGGATTGCAAAATAAATTGGGGCGATAGGGAAAGTATGTCATATCCTTCTTCTTGCGCCGCTTGCACCACGCTGGCTACTAGCCCCGGTTGGGGTTGGGTATCGGCATCAATGCCCAAAATCCACTCGCTAGCGGCATCACTCTGCCTAAAACCATAATTCAAGGCCCAGGGTCGCCCTACCCAGTTATCCGGCAAAGGATCATCGGTGAGCAGTTGCAAACGGGGATTATCTTTTTGCCTAGCTTGCACCACCGCTTGGGTGCCATCGGTGGAACGACTATCCACCACCAAAATTTCCCTTAACGGCGGCCCCTGTTGTGCCAAACCCACTAAACACGGAGTTACCCGGGCTGCCTCATTCAAGGTGGGCACCACTACCGAGACATTGCGGACCCGGTCTTCGGGTAGAAATACTGGTGTCAATGGCGATCGCCGCCGTGCTCCTTTGGCCAAACGACTGAGCAAAATTAAACTGGCTACCCCCTGGGACACTAACAACCCCAGGCAAAGTATGGCAATGATCAGCATTATTTCCGAAAAGATTAATAGTTTTTCTACAACCGTCAGGCTGGAGAGTCCCATGGGATATTGGTAAAGGGCCATTTAGGAATGGATAAAGACACCCTGGTGCCCTCCCCTAGCTCACTTTGGATCTCGATTTTACCCCCATAGAAGGTTACCAATTTTCTGGCGATCGTCAAACCAATGCCAATGCCGGCAATATGCCCCACGTTGGAACCCCGCTGAAATGGCTCGAAAATTTTTTCCAAATCTGTTTTCGGGATGCCGATGCCATAATCTAAAACATCAAAAATTATTTCCTGGGGAGATTCTCGCAGATGAAAATCAATGGTGTAATTGGTGGGGGAATACTTAATCCCGTTAGTCAGTAAATGATTCAAAATTGGCGCCAGTAATACAGGATCAAATCTCACTATTACTTGCTCGCATTCTGTGTTTAGATCTATGGCTAAGTCAGGATGAAAATTGATTTTGTATGGTGCATAGAGATATTCAATCTTATCAATTAACTCGTGACAAAAATCAATTAAGTCTCCATCGATCACCATAGGCTCTACTTCTTCGGTATTAAGGTTAATTGTGGTGATGTCATTGATTAACTCATCAATGTATTTAACGCTTTTGAGAATTGAATGTAGATATTGACCTTGTTTTTCCCTGGTAATTTTCCCCTGGAACTTTTCCATAATCGAAGCAGCACAGGCAATGGTTGTTAAAGGGGTGCGAAACTGATGAGAGATGGAAGTAATGAATTGAGAACGCAGTTCATTTAGCTCCTTTTCCCGCTGCAAAGCCAAAGAGATGCTGTTTTCCATAGCCTTACGATCGCCAATGTCTTGGATCATCACCACGCAAAAGTTCAAACTACCATCGGGACGACGGTGAGCCTGGACCCCGAGATTAGCGTAAACAGCATGGCCATTTTTATGGATGTAGCGCTTATCAATTTGGTAACCATCTATTTCTCCGTCTAATACACGTTGATAATTACCTAGGTCCAACTCTATGTCATCGGGATGAGTAATTTCTGCCCAGGTTTTGATCCGCAACTCTTCAGGGGAATAGCCCACTATTTCCGAAAATTTTTGATTCACATTACAGCAAAATTTATCAACGGATACTATGGCCATGCCAATAATAGACTGGTCAAAATAAAGTTGTAGGAGTTGTTGTTGTTCATAAACTTCTATCGTTCTAAGTTTGACCCTCTCTTCCAATTGCTGATTAATTTTTTGGATTTCGTCCCTAGATTGAGTTATTTTTTTCTCATCTTCAATGCGTTGACTAATATCCTGAACATAGGAAATAAAATATAATGGCTGGCAATTTATATCCCGCACCAAAGAAGTGCAAACTTCCCCATAAATGATATGTCCCTGACTATGAATATAGCGTTTTTTAAAAGTAGCAAAATTCACATGTTGGTGAATGGCTTCATTCATTACCTTTGTACTCAAACTTTTGTCTTCCGGAACTGTCAAATCATTGACATTCATGGATTGCATTTGCTCTGGAGTGTAGCCAAATATATCCGCCATTTTTTGGTTTACCTTGATTAAGTTGCCTTCAAGATTTACCAAACACACACCAACGTTAGCATTTTCAAAGGCTAGACGAAATCTTTGTTCGCTTTCTTGGAGATCATTATTTAATTGGATTAATTCTTCTTGGCTCTGCTTTTCTGCTGTAATGTCCAAGACCATGCCGTACCAAAAGGTATCTTGATTGGGCAACCTTTCTGGTTGAGAGTTAGTCCGTAAATATTTAAGCTTCCCTGAAGGGGTAATGATGCGCCATTCTAAAAATAATGGTTCTAGGGTAGCTCGGCTGTAGGCCAGGGTTTGGCGATAGTGGAGCCAGTCGTCAGGATGGATCTGCCGCAGGAGTATCTCGGCATCGGCCAACACGGCAGTGGCAGAGACTTCGTGCACAACCTCAATTTGGGAGCTGATATAGGTGAAGGCAATGGAATCATCGCTACGTTGCACAAAACCATACAACCAGCCCGGAATTACTCCGGCCACTTTCTGTAAAAATCCCTCTGGTTCAGAACCGAGCAAAAAAGCGGACATAGTTTTAACGCCCAAATTTAAGGCAGAATTTTCGAGTGGCAGAAACTGGTTTTTTCGAGGTAGTAAAAACTGTTTTAAATCTGGTCAAAGCAATCCCCTAAAGCTTGTCAGTTGCGAAATACGGTTCTTTTTGAGACTCGTTAGGGAGTAATTCGCAATATTTGCCAGGGTAGCTGGGTCGGATAACGGCTTTTTAAATCGCACTCCTAGAAACTTCAGTTTTTAGACCAAAAAATTCCATACCTGAACCATGTTCTTCCTTAAGTCTAATTGCTTAGGAAGGGTTAAAACCAGATACTTTTTCTTGATTTACAAAACTTTATCTTCCACAGTCCAATGGGCACAATGCCAGACTACATCAGGATTTCAATAACTCATTACTATAGCTGATCGCCACCAATTTTTGAGCATTATCCCAACTTTTCTAAATACACTTCTAGGTCGGTCGTCTCCGTAAAATCCAACAATGCTTCCCCCAAATCTTCCAACTCGGCGATCGATAGTTTCTGAATTCGCTCCACCTGAACTACTGTCAATCTACCCAGACGACGGTTTAATAGGCGCAACACTAGGATCAAGGCTTCATTTTGACGACCCTCTTGGTGACCCTCCTGGCGACCCTCTTGGCGACCCTTCTCATGACCTTCTTGGAGTCCTTCTTGGATAATTTCTTGATAAAAGCGAGACTGGGTAATATCCGTTTTCTTCAAGTCTAATATTTGCATGATGGCTTCCTTGGTCAAATTTGGAAATTTATTGGCCAGTATAGCCTCGATCAAAGTTAGTCGGCGTTGAAATTCAGCTTCTGTCTCCGCTTCGTGCAAAATTCTTTTACCAACGTTTGCGCTTGCTTCTTGGTCCAACACTAGCAGTTGTAGCAGGGCGAAATTAGATTGCAACCCTTGTTGATTCTGCAGATCGCTGAGATATAGCTTGGTTATGCGCTGTTCTAACAAATCTTCATAAGGCAAATCTGGACCAAGTTTCTGCTCTCGATTTTGTAAAATTAACAGTCCTCGCCAGGTATTTTTTACCTGATATTGCTCCAAGTAAAGGAATATTTCAGCAAAATATCGCCCGTAAAAGGTGAAATCTGTCTGCATTTGGGCTTCTGCAAACACCAATGGTATCAGGGGATTATTGGACAAGGGTTTGAACAATCCATCGAGACGGAATTCCCTTTCTTTAATCACCGGTGCACTGTAGGCAAACTGCCAGCTTGCTTCAATACCGGGAATTAACTCCGCCAACATGCCGGGTTCAGATAAAAATAATTCGTAAAACCATTTGTCTGTCTTCATACTCTTCTAATTTTCTTGTAGTACCAAATTATCTCGATGGATCACTGTTTCTGGACCTATGTAACCCAACACTGCGGCGATCGCCTCGGAGTGGAGTCCTTTGATTTTCTCTAGCTCGTTGCAGTTGTAATTAACTAAGCCCCTTCCCAGTTCCTGCCCCTGGGGATCACAAATCACCACGGCATCGGTGGCGCTAAATTCTCCTTCCATGGCAATGACCCCGATCGCCAATAGGGACTTGCCCCTTGCTTTGAGGGCCTGTACTGCCCCGGCATCAATAAAAATTTTCCCGGTGGGCACTAAACCATAGGCGATCCAACGTTTGCGGGCATTGTCGGAGCGGGGCTGGGCTTCAAACTGGGTACCCAAATCAGCTCCTTGGAGGATGGCTAGAATTTGCTCAGGTTTTTGGCCATGGGTAATGACGGTACGGACCCCGGACCCGGTGGCAATGCGGGCGGCGGTGATTTTGGTGGCCATGCCGCCGGTCCCCCAGGCAGAGCCAGTGCTATCGGTGCGGACTTGCAGTTGGGCCAATTCCGTCGCTTTCACCAGGGGAATGGGATAGGCTTGGGGATCTAAGCGGGGATCACTAGAATAAAGGCGGTCAACGTCGGTGAGCAAAAATAACCAATCCGCCTCCACCAAGCTGGCTACTAAAGCCGATAGGGTATCATTATCACCAAATTTCAGCTCATCGATCGCCACTGTGTCGTTTTCATTGACAATGGCGATTACCCCCAACTCAAACAGAGCTTGGAACGTGTTGTAGGCGTTGACGTAGGCGGTGCGCTCAATTAATTCCCGCCTGGTGAGCAAAATTTGGGCAATGGGTTGCTGAAGACTACTAAAAAGATCGTCATAGGTCCGCATTAATCTGCCTTGGCCTACTGCGGCGATCGCCTGTTTGAAGGCCATTTTTTTCGGTCTTTCCGTCAAACCCAAACGACTACATCCCACCCCCACTGCCCCGGAGGAGACTAGCACCACCCGATGACCTTGGTTGATTAACTTGCATAAAGTTTCCACCAAAGCGGCAATGGTGGACAGGGCCAACTGGCCCGTTTCCGGGCGAGCTAGGCTGGAAGTACCAATTTTAATCACCAAAGTTTGGGGTTGCATTGCCATTGTTATCTATTTTGGGAGGAAAAATTGCCATAAAAAAAGTGGGCCAAGCCCACCTTAAAAACCATGATATTGTGTGGCGGCTAGCCCTCGATTACATGGAAGAACCTAAACCAGCATAGGCTCCGTAGAAAAATAAACCTAGGACACCAATGGCTCCAATACCAGCCACTACACCCACCACCCACAACGGGATTCTGCCTTCTGCGAACATACCATGCCTCCTAAATTGCGTATTAAAAAAGTTTAGTTAAAGAAATAGCTGGAGAATAAAATCCCCAACACAGCCACCAACAATAGACCCAGGTATAAAGAAGTACGATTCAATTCCACCGGTTGGCGGTTTGGGTTTGAATTTCTGTCCATGGAAAACTCCTAGCGTTGAATAAATTGCATCGCGGCGATCGCCCCGACAAAGAAGACAGAGGGCACCGCCAGGGTGTGAACCGCCAGCCAGCGCACCGTAAAAATGGGATAAGTAACCGGTTGATTAGGATTTTGGGTTGCCATTGTTAATTACCAACTAAAAAAAGAACAATTAAATGTTTTATTGATTAAACTCTTGAATTTCCTGATTAATGTCGTAGCGTTCCTGGAGAATGGGCAACTCTTGACGGGTCTGGGTGAAATATTCATCGGGGCGGGGAGTGCCGAAAGCATCGTAGGCTAAGCCCGTGCTGACAAACAACCAACCAGCAATGAACAACATCGGAATGGTGATGCTGTGGATCACCCAGTAGCGAATGCTGGTGACAATATCGGAAAATGGACGCTCGCCGGTAGTCCCTGACATTTTGTGTTCTCCTTCAATTTTTCAAAACAACATTGACTGACAAATGCAAAGCAATTAGAGTCTAGTCTACTATTTGTGAGCCGCCTAGGGAACCATAGCCACCTCGGCGCTGGGGTTATATTTGAGCAAAATCCCGTCCTGTCCCAGCACAAATCCTTTTTCCGGACTGAGGAACACCACCCGATAAAGATTGGCGGGAATATCCTCCACCCCAGTGTCCTTAGCCCAGGTTTGGCCGCCGTCCTGACTCATCAACAGGTTACCGCTAGCCCCCGCCACCCACACTTCTTCGGGGGTACGGAAGGATAGGTCGAGCAGACCCCAACTACCCTTATCCTGGGGCGCAATCACATCACTCCATTCTTCCGCATCGGGATCGGTGCTGAACTGGAGTTGTCCCCCCCGGGCTAACAACCATAACTGACCATCTTTGCCATAGCCCATGGTCTGCAAGCGTCGGGAAGAATTCCGGTTATGGGGAGTCCATTCCGTTTGTCCTGGGGCCCAGGTGGAATAAAAATTACCCCGGGCCGACACCGCCACATAACGGCCATCCGGCGATCGTTGAATGGTGCGGGCTACTCCTACGGCCCCTTCCACCAAAGCCTTCCAGTTTTTGCCCCCATTGGTGGTTTTATAGATGGCCCCCAAATCCGTAATCATTTCCGCTGTTTGGGACCCCAGGGCAATAATGCTATAGGGAGCGCCGGGCAATTTTTCGCTCAGGGGAATGCGGGCCCAGGTTTGGCCACCATCGGTGGTGTGGAGCAGAATGGAAGGCTTGCCAGTGATCCACCCCTCATTGCCAGAGAAACTAACGGCGGAAAAACTAGCCTTTTCTTCCCCCAGATCAATCAACTTTTGCTCCCAGGTGTCACCGCCATCGGTGGTCTCGAAAATGGTTTCCTTGGTGCCCACCAACCAGCCATGGTTGGCATCCTCCGTGAAGGCAATATCCGCAAAGGTAGAATCCGTTTCTAAAACAATTTCTTGCCAGGGATTGAATACCAAATCCGGCACATGGCTACAGCTCACACAGAAAACGGCAATGACCGCCACTAGGGCAAGTTGCTTCAGTCGCTCAAACTTCAAACTGGGGAATTTAAAAGGCATTGTGAACAGAGATAATCAAGGAGTACAGCAAGGGCTCAGAGGGAAAATTTAAGCCTTATCCCATGCCGTAAAGGCTCAGGAAAAATAGGAAAATGACAAAAAGACTACCAAAAATCAGCAAATTCTTTTTGCCACCGCTCATACGGTTAAAACCAAAACCGTAGTTAAGATTCTCAGCAAAACCAGAGGGAGCATCGGTTTCCCCCGTGCTCATGAAGTAGTTACGGGGAGCGCCACACACTGGACATTTCCAATTAAGGGGTAAGGCCTCAAAGGGAGTACCGGGGGAGATATTGGTCTTTTGATCCCCTTGGCTGGGAATGTAAACATAGCCGCAGGCCCGGCATTCATGGTTTGGGGATGCCAACTCCGCCAGGGTCTTTTCGGGGGGACGCTCACTCATGGCTACTACCGCAGGGAACTGGGGGGAAATCTTTAGTAATCTTTGTTAAAAATTATGACATCTTCGCTACCCTTTTCCCCAGCCTTGTCAATGTGGATTGATGATTGATTCATTGGATATTTTGTCCAGGCCATGACCGGAGTTTTCCCTCCTAACTTCCCTTCACCCAATGGGTTAAAGTGTGAGAAGTCTGAAAAAAGTTCCACAATCTAGCCATAGTTAGTCCCAATCCACCATGCACATCAGCGAACTGACCCACCCTAACCAGTTAAAGGGTTTATCCATCCGTGAGCTGGAGGAAGTCTCCCGGCAGATCCGAGAAAAACATCTCCAAACGGTAGCCACCAGCGGTGGTCATTTGGGGCCAGGGTTGGGAGTGGTGGAACTGACAGTGGCGCTTTACTCCACTCTGGATTTGGACAAAGACCGGGTGATTTGGGATGTGGGGCACCAAGCCTATCCCCACAAAATGTTGACTGGTCGTTACCACGATTTCCACACCCTGCGGCAGAAAGATGGGGTGGCTGGTTACCTGAAACGCTCCGAAAGTCGTTTTGACCATTTTGGTGCTGGCCACGCTTCCACTAGTATTTCTGCTGGCTTGGGCATGGCCCTAGCCCGGGATGCCAAAGGGGAAGACTTCAAGGTGGTTTCCATCATTGGCGACGGCGCTTTGACCGGAGGCATGGCCCTGGAAGCAATTAACCATGCGGGGCATTTACCCCACACCAAGTTAATGGTGGTGCTCAACGATAACGAAATGTCCATTTCCCCCAATGTGGGCGCCATTTCTCGTTATTTGAATAAGGTACGCCTCAGCAGTCCGATGCAATTTCTAACGGACAATCTGGAGGAACAAATTAAGCACTTACCTTTCCTTGGCGATTCCCTCACCCCGGAAATGGAGCGGGTTAAGGAAGGGATGAAGCGGCTGGTGGTGCCCAAGGTGGGGGCGGTGATTGAAGAGTTGGGCTTCAAATATTTTGGACCCATTGATGGTCACAATTTGCAGGAATTAATCGACACATTTAAGCAAGCGGAAAAAGTACAAGGCCCGGTATTTGTCCATGTTTCCACCACCAAAGGTAAGGGCTATGACCTGGCAGAAAAAGACCAGGTGGGTTACCACGCCCAAAGTCCCTTTAATCTTTCCACTGGGAAGGCCTACCCCTCCAGCAAGCCTAAACCCCCCAGTTATTCCAAGGTTTTTGCCCACACGTTAACCACCCTAGCTAAGGAAAATCCCCACATTGTCGGTATCACGGCGGCCATGGCGACGGGGACAGGGTTGGATAAACTCCAGGCCAAGCTCCCCAAACAGTATGTGGATGTAGGCATTGCCGAACAACATGCCGTTACTTTAGCCGCAGGCATGGCCTGTGAAGGAATGCGTCCGGTGGTAGCCATCTATTCCACCTTTTTGCAGCGGGGTTATGACCAGATTATCCACGACGTTTGCATCCAAAAATTACCGGTGTTTTTCTGCCTAGACCGGGCGGGCATTGTGGGGGCCGATGGCCCTACCCACCAAGGGATGTATGACATTGCCTATCTCCGCTGCATCCCCAATTTGGTGATCATGGCTCCTAAGGATGAGGCAGAGCTACAGCAAATGTTGGTCACGGGTGTTGACTACACCGATGGGGCGATCGCCATGCGTTATCCCCGGGGTAATGGTATTGGAGTGCCCCTGATGGAGGAAGGTTGGGAGTCGCTGGAAATCGGCAAGGGGGAAATTCTCCGGTCTGGGGACGATGTATTATTGCTGGGCTATGGCTCCATGGTGTATCCGGCTCTGCAAACAGCAGAATTGCTCCACGAACATGGCATTGAAGCGACGGTGGTTAATGCCCGCTTTGTTAAACCCCTGGATACGGAACTAATTTTGCCCTTGGCCCAGCGCATTGGCAAAGTGGTAACCATGGAAGAAGGTTGTTTGATGGGGGGCTTTGGCTCAGCGGTGGCGGAGGCCTTGATGGATAACAATGTGCTCGTACCTTTGAAGCGTCTAGGGGTACCCGATATGCTGGTGGACCACGCCACTCCGGAACAATCGACAGTTGATCTTGGCTTAACCCCAGCGCAGATGGCGGCGGACATTATGGCTTCCCTCTTCAAAGCGGAATCAGCGGTGGCCCCCGGGGTTAGTTAGGCAAAAAAAGTTGTAACGCGCTCGCCAGGGGGAGTCAACGGTTATTCCGACGCTCCCCTCGGTTTTTATTTTCCAAGTCTCAGTTTGCCCCCTAAATCTCCTTGCTAAAGCGACCGCAATACTGGGGGACTTTACTGGAGAGTCAAGGGGTTTTTGAGTTATTTAGTCGAACTGAAACCGATAACTACGCCACCCGCACAGGCTGGGCCACTAAAGCATCGGCCAAGCGACGAACCGCAGCCACCATAGCCACTTGGTCGTTCAATTGGTTAATTGCGGAACCAACCCCTACTCCACTGGCCCCAGCGGCGATCGCCATGGGAACGGTCACATCGGACAGACCAGAGGCACAGAGTACGGGGACAGTGACGGCTCGACTGATGGCATGGGCGGCGGCCAAAGTGGGGGCAGCTTTTTCAATCAGCCCTAAAACTCCGGGGTGATGGGGTTCGGCACTGGTGCCACCTTCGGTTTGGATAATGTCGGCTCCAGCGGCCACTAAGGCTTCGGCCAATTGCACCTGTTCATCCAAGGCCAAGATGTGGGGCACGGTAACAGAGAGTAAAGTATGGGGCAACAGTTGACGGGTTGCTTTGGTGAGGGCTAACACCTCTGGCCCTTCAAAACGGCGACCCTGGGCGTAAAAACTGTCAAAGTTACCAATTTCCACCAAGTCAGCCCCCGCGGGCACTGCTGCCGCTAACAATTCCGCTTCCACCGCTGACACACAAATGGGCAAATCAATGGCTTGGCGTACCTGTTGGATCAGTTGGCGATCGGCCGCAATGTCCACAAAAGTCGCTCCCCCAGCCTGGGCGGCCTGGGCCACAGCTAAAACATTGGCGCCATCGAAGTTATTTAAACCGCTAATTACCTTTAAGGCGGTACGATTTTCCAGGGCCTGGTGGAGTTGGGCAAGGTTTGCACTCATAGGATTACCAAAATGATTAATGCTGAATGGTAAGCCCCCCTAACCCTAACCGTTTGGGTCAGGCCAGGAAGACTCTCTGCCCAATCATAACGATGGGCTGTTGGTATCCATCTTACGTCTAACCCCTACTATGGTTAAGCAAATTTTATCTAAATCCTGGGGAGTGCCTCTGCTCTTGGCCCTGGTGTGGCTTGGTAGCAACGGCCTTGATCGCCTCTGGTTGGCCATGGACCAGACGGTGCCGGCCTGGGACCAAAGTAATCACCTATCCTACGGCCTGGAATATTGGCAAGCCCTACGATCGCCGAACCTTTTGAGCGGGGAATGGTGGCGGAGTTTTTGGATGCTTTCCACCAAATATCCCCCTTTGACCTACATTGTCAATGCTCCTTTCCAGGGACTGGATGGCCCAGGCAGTGATCTGGCTTTATTGAGTAATTGGCTCTGGAGTGGCATTTTAATTCTCTCTGTCTACGGCCTAGGGAAAAAGCTTTTCAGCCGGGAAATTGGCCTGTGGGCAGTGGCCATCATGGTTTTGATTCCTCGTTTAATCCATAGTCGTTTGATTGTGTTGTTGGACAGCCCGCTCCTGGCTTTTACCCTGTTGAGCTTTACCTGTCTGACCTATTGGAAAGAGGCCAAAGGTCGCCGTTCCCAATGGCTCTGGGCGATCGCCGCTGGAGTTGGGTTAGGACTAGGTTTGCTCTCTAAACAAAGTATTATTTTCTATCTGTTTTTTCCCCTGGTGGGCTTGGGATTGTGGACTCTGTGGACCAAACAATGGCAACGGTTAGCTCAATTGCTAGTGGGTTTACTGGCAAGCATTCCCCTCTGGTATCCGTGGTATCGCACCAACTGGATTTACTTATTTAGCACCGCCCAAAATTCCAATGCCATTCCCGCCACCTTGGAGGGGGACCCTCCCATTAATACCCTGGCTGCCTGGACTTACTACTGGCAGGATTTACCCAATGCCCTGTCCTGGGTTTGGTTGATACCTCCTTTGGTGGGAGTAATTTTATCTTTACTAAACCGTTTTCCTGCTTCGTTGCAGATGCCTAGCTGGTGGGAAGCAAAACCGGGATTGCTGTGGCTGGGATATTACTACGGCGGCACCTATCTAATCTGTTCTGCTATTCAAAATAAAGATGACCGCTACATTTTGCCCTATCTGCCCATTGTGGCTATTTTTCTCGCCTTTGGGTTGACTCGTTGGTGTGGGCGTTGGTTATGGGTACGTTGGGGCACGTTGGCGATCGCCATTTTGATCACCCTTGGTAACTTATTTCCCATCCCCGGTAGTAATAGCATTGTCCAAGCCCTAAACCCATCGGTATTATTTCGTCCCGATTTTGTTTTGCTTGCTCCCAACACGGAAGTTATTAACGCCGCCATAGCAACCACCCCGGAGCAAAGGATTAATTTGGGCGTAATTCCCAACACCCCAGCGGTCAATCCCAACACGCTCAATTATTATGGCGCAGCAGAAAATTTTCGGGCCTACGGTCGGGAATTGAGTCGTAACGGGGAAATTATTCAACAGGATCAGCAAAATTTCGACTGGTTCTTGACCAAAACCGGAGACAACTATTTAGCCGATCCCGTACAGGTGGAGTTGGGGGAAACCCTTGCCCAGAATGACGATTTTGCCGCTGTGCAAACCTGGCTTTTGCCCGATGGTGATGAGTTGAGCCTCTGGCACCGCCGTCAACCCAGGATAGAAGTTAAACCCAGTCCCATCAACACTGAATTGCCCCAATTGACCCAAGTTGATTTACCGGCCAGCGCTCCCCCCGGTCAACCTGTACCAATTACCTACCATTGGCAGGGCAACGGCGATCGCCTCAGTGGAGGCATTGTTTTGCTCACTTGGGAAAATACGGCTAACCCAGGGCAAGTTTGGTTCCATGACCATGCCATCGGTTTGGGGGAATTGCTTCCTTCTGTTGAGGATCAAGGGGTTGAAATTGTTGAAAGGACAGCTATGTTGCCTCCAGCGGATCTACCCCCAGGGAATTACCGCTTAAAAGGGCAATGGTTAGACCCCAGCACGATGACGGCCCAACCTCTGTCTTTGCCGGAGATTACTCTCACCCTGGATGCCAACGCTCCGGCTTTACCTGCACCACCATTGGATTTTGTCAGCCAACTGTACCATTTAGCGCAAAATTTACGGCAGGGTATTACTGGATTAGAACCGGTTTTTGCCCAGGTGGACCGGATTAATTTATACGACCCACGCCACGATTATCTGCGTCAGGGGGATGCTAGTTGGACCTATCGTTTGAGCCAAAATCCTGTTGATGCCCTGAGTCTCACCTATGCCCAGGTTTTGGCCCGGGTATTGCAGGAAAATCCGTCCGAGGCGATCGCCGCTTTGCAGTCGTTAGTCACATTGGATCCCAAAAATCCCTACGCCCACGCCTATTTAGCCTTTGTTTATCTCTATGACTGGCAGGGATACCAGGGGGAACAGGCCCTAAAACCTGCTCTAGCCCTGGCCCCGGATAATCCAGAAATCAATGGCCTCCAGGCGATCGCCCTCTTTATGCAGGGAAAAATTTGGCCCGCTTGGCAAACAGTACAAAAATCTGGCTTGCTCAATTAGTTGACTCAAAACTAGGAGGGATCCCAAAAATTTTACGCCCCGATCTGCGGGGATTTCAGACCGTTGCCGTTAAAATTGGGGCTAGTGATGAATTGTGACCCTGACTGGTAATCTATGCCTCCCCGTTGGCCCCGTAAACCCGACCGTAACGATCCCGCCTTTCGCCGTTTAGACGATCGCATGAATTTTGCTGTCCATGTGGCGGTGTTTTTAGCGATTAATTCTGGCCTATGGTTTGTCCATAACTTGAACAAGGCCGATTGGTCTTGGTTGACGCCCCTTTCCGGCATCTGGCTGGGGGGTTTACTTTTGCACCTGTTATACATTGCCGTTATTGCCGATTATTCCCCTGCCACTGGTAAGAGTTAAGGGCTTTAGGTAGACTGAACCAAATATTCCGGACTGTTAGTTTCTCAGCAATGGAATCTCAACTGCAATTCCCCATTTCCCCTAGCGAAGTTCTCTCCGAACTTTATGAGCAAGATCCAACCCAATGGCTTGAGGTGACGGTTAGCCTATTGCGTCAGAATGCTCTGGTGGATGTGGACTGGGTTCATTTAATTGAGGAGTTGGAAAGTTTGGGTAAGCGGGACCGCAATCGAGTCGCCCATCTTTTGGAGCAGCTAATGCGCCATTGCCTACTCTTGCAATACTGGCAGCAGGAACGGGGGCGGAACCAAAACCATTGGCGAGCTGAAATACAGGGTTTTCGTACCCAATTGCGCCGCCATTTGACCACTACTCTGAAAAACTATCTGGAGGAAGAATTACCCCAGATTTATCAAGATGCCCTAGGCTACGTGCAGGAGAAAACCGGCCACACAGTGGATTTTCCTCAGAAATGTTCCTATAGTTTGACGCAACTGCTCGAATCCCTTCCCCTTGATTAACAAAGGAAATAGTCACCATGAGTTATCGGATGGACCGCCACAGCTACGCCCACACCTTTGGTCCCACAGTGGGGGATAAGGTGCGGCTGGCGGATACGGAATTATTTATCGAAGTGGAACAGGACTATACCACCTATGGCGACGAGGTCAAATTTGGCGGTGGGAAGGTGGTGCGGGATGGCATGGGGCAGTCCCCTTTAAGCCGAGCAGAAGGCGCAGTGGATGTGGTGATCACCAATGCTTTGATTTTGGATTGGTGGGGCATTGTCAAAGCTGATGTGGGCATTAAGAACGGCCGTATTTGCGCCATTGGCAAGGCGGGGAACCCCCATGTCCAAGACAATGTTTCTATTATTATCGGCCCCAGCACCGAGGCGATCGCCGGAGAAGGCATGATTTTAACGGCGGGGGGAATTGATGCCCACGTGCATTTTATTTGTCCCCAACAGATTGAAACGGCCTTAGCTTCGGGGGTTACTACCCTGGTGGGGGGCGGCACTGGGCCAGCGGCGGGCACCAAAGCCACCACATGTACCCCCGGGGCTTGGAATATTCACCGCATGTTACAGGCGTCCGATGGCTTTCCCATTAACCTGGGCTTTTTGGGCAAAGGCAATGGCAGTCAACCGGCGGCCTTAGCAGAGCAGATTAAGGCTGGGGCGATCGGGCTGAAACTCCATGAGGATTGGGGCACTACCCCAGCGGCGATCGACAACTGTTTGAGCGTGGCGGAAGATTACGACGTCCAGGTGGCTATCCACACCGACACCCTCAACGAAGCGGGGTTTGTGGAAACCACCATTGCCGCCCTCAAAAATCGAGTTATTCACACCTATCACACCGAAGGAGCCGGGGGGGGGCACGCACCGGACATTATCAAAATTTGTGGAGAATTGAACGTCCTCCCCTCCTCCACCAATCCTACCCGACCCTACACCATCAACACCCTGGAAGAACATCTAGATATGTTAATGGTGTGCCATCACCTGCACCGTAATATTCCCGAAGATGTGGCTTTTGCAGAGTCTCGGATCCGTCGAGAAACCATTGCGGCGGAGGATATTCTCCATGACCTGGGGGCCTTTAGCATCATTTCTTCCGATTCCCAAGCCATGGGCCGGGTAGGGGAAGTAATTTGTCGCACTTGGCAAACAGCCCACAAAATGAAAGTGCAACGGGGAGCCCTCACCGGGGAAAGGGGAAATAATGATAATCTCCGGGCTAAGCGCTATGTGGCTAAATACACCATCAACCCCGCCATTACCCATGGCATCTCCGAGGAAATCGGTTCAGTGGAAGTGGGTAAGTTAGCGGATCTATGCCTCTGGAGTCCCGCCTTCTTTGGGGTTAAACCGGAATTAGTAATTAAAGGGGGCATGGTTGCCTACGCCCAAATGGGGGATGCCAATGCTAGTATTCCCACGCCTCAGCCAGTGCATATGCAACCCATGTTTGCTAGTTATGGTGGGGCGATCGCCGCTACGAGTGTGACTTTTGTTTCCCAGAAGGCGGCCAAAAAAGATATTGGAGAAAAATTGGGACTGAGCAAGCCGGTGGTGGCGGTGAAAAATATTCGCCAGTTAACCAAACGGGATTTGAAACTGAATGATTATTTGCCCCATATTGAAGTAGATCCAGAAACTTACGAAGTGCGGGCCGACGGAGAATTACTCACCTGTGAGCCAGCAACGGTATTGCCCATGGCCCAGCGTTACTTCTTGTTTTAGTAACTTTTGGACCTGTTTTTGGCCATGTAACAATCTGCTACGATGGCCTTGAATTGCCCATTTTTTGACAATATTCCGTCAACATTTTATTAGCAAAGCGTCCTAGAACTATGGCTGTTGACCCCATCCCCCCCATCACATTGCCCCCCATCCAAGACCCTGTGCAAGAGGGAGATTGGTTACGTCAAGGATTACAACAATGGCTTAACCAAGAATTTATCCCCGAAGGAATTAATGCCACCATTGCGGAACGGGCTGCCCAAATTTTTGTACGTCAACGATTGGAAGGGGAAAATGACCTGGGCTCCTTAGTAATTGCCATTGTGACCGAGATGCAAGCTTTTGATTTTCGGGAAAGTTTTTTTAGTGAATTTGCGGTGGCCAATGCTGTCAGCGATCTAATCTTAGAAAGTTTAGGTTATGAAACCTGTTGTGGCCAATCTTAGAACAGGTTAGTGCAGATTTAATTTGTTAACTAATTTTCTCATTTTTAGAGTTTTTAGTTATTCTTTTTAGAATAATTTGCTGGGAAATTTAGCTAGAATTTTTAATAAATTTTTCGTATTATTCGTGAGCAAAGTACGACGATAAGTATCAGCAGCTTTTTTAATTGCTTCCGCTTGGGTAGGGTAGGGATGAATAACACCAGACAATTTACTCAAACCAATTTTATTGACCATGGCTGTGGTTATTTCTGAGATCATTTCCCCGGCGTGGGGAGCGACAATGGTGGCGCCTAAAATTTCATCGCTGTTGGCTATGTGAATAATTTTCAAAAAGCCCTCCGTCTCTCCGCAGGCGATCGCCCGGTCAACCTGAGAGAAGGGAATTTTAATAGTTTTATAGCCTAGGTCTAAAGCATCGGCGGTAGTTTCATTTAGTCCTACGTGGGCAATTTCTGGGTCAGTGTAGGTCACCCAAGGCATGGTTAAATGACTTAATTTACTACGTCCTAAACCGAAGGGAGAAAAGAGAGTATTTTTAATCACAATGCGGGCGGCAGCATCAGCGGCATGGGTGAATTTCCAGTCCATACAAATATTCCCGGCGGCATAAATTTGTGGATTGGTAGTTTGCAAATAATCGTTCACTTTCACGCCCCGGTGATCGAATTTTACCCCCACAGCCTCTAAATTTAATCCCTCCATATTGGGGGCTCGCCCTGCACCAACTAGAATTTCATCGACGATAACGGAACCTGATTCACTGTTATTGCTGTAGTGTAAAGTCTTGCCATTTTCTGTTAACTCTGCCCGTTCTAATTTGACATTTAAAACTAATTGAACGCCATCTTTAAGTAAGGATTGTTGAACAATTTCCGCAGCTTCTGGATCTTCTTTATTTAATAAATGATCACCTCGATGAAGCAGGGTAACTTTGGCTCCCAACCGCTGAAAGGCTTGGGCTAGCTCACAGCCAATGGGGCCACCGCCAATAACCGCCAGGCGATCGGGACATTTCGTTAAAGAAAATACTGTTTCATTAGTTAAAAATCCGACTTCTTCTATACCGGGAATGTCAGGTTTTACCGCCCTAGCTCCAGTGGCGATTACAGCTTTTTTGTAATTAAGAATAGTTTCCCCCACCTCAATTTTATTGTTACGCAAAAAATGTCCTTGCCCAAGAAAAACATCAATGCCTAAATCCCGAAATCTTTGGGCAGAATCATGGTGGCTAATACCAGCCCGAATTTGGCGCATTCTGGCCATCACGGCCGGAAAATCAACTTCAATATTGTCTGGTTTTTTAATGCCCAAACTGTCGGCATTATTCATCACCCCCACCACCCGGGCCGAGCTAATTAAGGCCTTGGATGGAACGCATCCCACATTGAGGCAATCACCTCCCATCAAATGCTTTTCAATTAGAGCAACTTTAAGACCAATGCCTAAACCGGCCGCTCCAGCCGCTACCACTAAACCAGCGGTACCTGCTCCAATAACCACTAGATCATATTGAGCTTTGGGAGCAGGATTGATCCAATCGGGGGGATGAACATGGGCTAATAATTGCTGGTTATATTCATCTAGGGGGGTAATGTCAATACTAGATATAGTGGGGTTATTCATAGGGATAATTGTGTAACAAAAAATTATTTGAAATTGAAATAAACATCACATTAAAAGCTAAAATTATTTCTAAATTATCAATTTAATTTGAAAAAATTCCTGAACAATAATTCAAAAATAAACTGTTATTCAACTACTTCCGATGTTAGAATCGCTTCATCTAAAGCCTTTCTGGCAATTTTAGTGACATAGATAGTAACGGCAACGGTGGCTATAAGGCCAATGATGCGGATTGCCCATTGTAAAGTGGGATTAGCTTGGTTAGTTTCTGTGCCAACAGTGGCTAAACTTCCAGCTAAAGAGCCAATGTAAACATACATAATGGTGCCGGGAATCATGCCGAGGGAGCCAATGACATAATCCTTTAAAGAAACGCCGGTGATGCCATAACCATAATTTAATAAATTAAAGGGAAAAACTGGAGAAAGTCTGGTTAAAATGACAATTTTTAGGCCTTCTTTACCCACCGCTTCATCAATGGCTTTGAACTTTTGATTACCGACAATTTTCTTGGCCACCCAGCCCCGGGCAAGATAGCGTCCCACCAGGAAAGCTGCCGTAGCTCCCAAAGTAGCTCCAACAAAAACATAGAGCGAACCGAGCACTACTCCGAACACAACCCCAGCCCCTAGGGTCAAGATTGATCCTGGTAGAAATGCCACTGTTGCGACTATGTAAAGCAAAATAAAGGCGATCGCCCCGGCCGTGCCTAAGTCGTCAATCCATTGCAGGGCATTAAGCAACCAATTTTGGGGATTGAAGCCACCGGTGCCTGTTTCCTGAGCTAGAGCCGGACTGGCAAAAAAGATTATGACAAGGCTAAAAGTGGAAATAACCAAAAAGTAAAAACTCTGCCTTTGGGAAAATAAAAATTGTTTTTTTAGCCAATGGATAAACATATAATCAAGGGGGAAGTAAATAGAGAAAGCTAACTAAGATCAAATTAGTGCACCTCCACAACTAGAACCAGAACCAGCGGTGCAACCATAACAATATTGGGCGGTTTTAACTCTTTGAATTAAGTCTAAATTTTCAGCTTTTATTAGATCAGCAACAGTTAACTTTTGATTGAATTTATTTTCAGCGGGAATGTTTTCCATTTGATTAAAATCACAATCATAAACATTGCCTAAATGGTCAATGGAAAGTTCGTTGCGGCACATTAAACTGTCAACTGTGTCTGGATTAAAATTATTTTCCAGAAAATTCAAATATTTTTGATGTAATTGATATTTTTCAAGGTGAAATTTGCTTCGACCAATGGGTAAATTTGTAATGGTCAATAAGTGATTAAAACTAATGTCGAAATGGTCTTTGAGGAATTTTTTGTAATCTTGTTCAAGGGGCTCCTGGGGAGGGGGCAGAGAAAATTCCTCTGAAGTTGGCAAAGGAGGATTATAAACCAAATCAAGAACTAAATTAGCATCCTTACCATAGCCAAGTTTATTTAACCATTGCAGAGCTTTAATTGACTTTTCATAAACCCCATTGCCACGCATTTTATCAACGTTATCTTCCAGGTAACAGGGCAATGATGCCACGATTTTCACTTGATGCTGGGCACAATAGTCCGGAATATCTGCAAATCCCATTTCAAAATAAATAGTCAAATTGGAGCGGACGATTACTTCTTTTCCCATCTCTCTAGCCGCTTTCACAATGGGCTTAAAACCATAGAGCATTTCCGGAGCTCCCCCGGTGAGATCCACTACCCTAATTTGGGGGAATTTTTGAATAATTTCAATTAGTTGTTGGCAAACTTCCGCTGATATTTCCTCTGTACGTTTGGGACTAGCTTCTACATGGCAATGGCTACAGGCTAGATTACACCTTTTCCCTAAATTGATTTGGAGAGTAGAAATTTTTTGCTTACCCAAGGGAGCAGTTAGCTTAGAGGCAAAGGGAGTTATGGGATATTTTTGTGAAGAAATTTCTAGGTGTTGAACCATATTACTCAAAGTTAACTACACAAGAGGGCAAAATCTGGCGATCGCCAAAGATCAATTAGACTAATTTTAACAACAACCACCGCCATCATAATGCCAAGTTGAGTCAGTGATCAGAATTTTATCTGGATAAGTAGAGCCTAATTTTAAGGCTGTTTTATCACATACCGCACTAGGAACTCCCTGCTGAAGAATATGGCCAGCTTGGTCATCAAATAGGGGTTCTGAACCGGCATAGATAGCAGTTTTACCAGTAAAAATGCAGGCCCCGTCATCGGGGATCGGGACTTTAAAGGAAACGGAATCAAGACTTTCTAACAACAAATTTTGCTCTAGTTGATAAGTAACAGAATCAAGTAAACGGTAGGGACGACGGGCCCGAATTTCAATTTGCCCAAAGCCGACATCAATCAAATGCTGAGTGTATTCTTCATAGGTCAATGCCCCGGATAAACACATGGCCCGGAGCCTTTCATCCTGACGCAGATGTCGGGGAATAGGCCGAGTAGCAATGGGGTCACTCATTATTAAACGACCATGGGGTTTTAAAACTCGATATGCTTCTTGCAAAGCTCGGGATAAATCTTCTGGCTCAAAAATATTAAATAAGCAATTTTGCGCAACTACGTCTACTGAATTATCCGCCACCGGCAACGCAAAGGCATCTCCTGCCCGAATATCCACAAAATCGATACTGAACCAATCATTTTCTTCAGCGGCTAACCGTAAATTTCGATTAGCGGCCTGACGCATAGCTTCTACAGGCTCCACTGCAATTACAGCCCCAACTTGACGGCAAAAGTAAGCAAATTGTAGTGCCTCTAGCCCACCACCAACACCGACATAAAGCACTTTTAGGTTATCACCCAGCTCGTTGGGATGAACGGTGCTACCACAGCCATAGTTCATTTCTTGCATGGAGCGGGGAATCACTAAGCCCGGCAGTTGCAGAGGGCTACTCTGAACGCAACAGAGTCCCACTTCTGGAGTCTGGGCAACTTCGGCGTAAAAATCAGCGGTGGTTTGGAGATAGGTCATCGTTAATTTTAGCTGACAAAAACTTGATAACTGAATTAGATGTGTTAACTTACTTTTTTGATTCTAAGTTAGATAGACTTTGATGGAAAACTTTGTCTGACCATTGCTTGAGATAAACAAACAAAAATATTGTTGCCCCCAAGCCACAAATGCGCATGAACCACTGAATCAATTGGGGTGTACCATTAAGGTTGTCACCAATGGTCGTTAAATCCGTAGCTAATGAGCCAATGTAAGTGTACATAATTGTAGCTGGAATCATAGCAAAAGAACCAGTGATATAATCCCTTATACAAACATCAGTGACCCCAAAGGCGTAATTAAGTAAATTGAACGGAAAAATGGGAGAAAGACGAGTTAAAGCAACAATTTTCCAACCATCTTTTTTAATCGCAACATTGAGCAATTGAAATTTTGGATATTTTGCTATTTTTTGCCTTACCCAATTTCTGGAGAGGTGCCGGCCAATCAAAAAAGCAATAATCGCTCCAATCATAGCGGCAACGGTAGTGTAAATACTGCCCCACCACCAACCAAATAAACAGCCTCCTTTCATGGTTAATAAGGAACCGGGTATCAGTAAAATTGTGGCTAGATTGTAGACAGCGATATAAATTAAAGGAGCCCACCAACCTAAGTTTTCAATTTTAGTTAGTAACAAATTAAGCGCATTTCCTAACTGAAAATGATGGACAATGAATATCAATCCAGCAATTAAAAGAGTGGTAATTGCCAACTTGACAAATAATTTCAAACTTAAGTTCTCCTATGGAATTACCAATCGACATCTGGTATTAGTTCTGCATGTTAACTAATGATTGATAATTAGTCTACTCCCTAGCCAAAAAATTAACCGTCAATGGATACCAGAAAGCCCTACCACACCTTGTTTTTAAAAATTATCCCCCACTATCAGAGATGGGGGAGGATAATCAATTTGAATTATCAGAGTGAAAACAACTGAGGATGTACAAATATAGCCTAGTGGAGCAATTCAAGACCTACTCAGGGTATGTTGATTAACTAGGTTTCGCTTTTTCCACCTCCGCAATGCGTAAAACGGTTTTCAGCACGGAATCTGGATTAAGACTGATGGAATCGATGCCCAATTCCACTAAAAATTCGGCGAACTCAGGATAATCTGAAGGGGCTTGACCACAAATACCGATCTTACGACCGTTGGCTTTGGCCGTTTCGATCGCCATTTTGACCATGCGTTTAACCCCCTGATTACGCTCATCAAATAGATGGGCAACGAGGGAAGAATCCCGGTCCAGACCCAGGGTTAATTGGGTTAAATCGTTGGAGCCAATGGAGAACCCATCAAATACTTGGCTAAACTCATCGGCGAGAATGACATTGCTAGGTAGTTCGCACATCACGTAAATTTCTAGGCCATTTTCCCCTTGCTTCAAGCCATGTTTAGCCATTTCCGCAATGACTTTGCGACCTTCGTCGGGGGTACGACAGAAAGGAATCATCGGAATAACATTGGTTAAACCCATATCGTCCCGGACCCGTTTGAGGGCTTGACATTCCAACGCGTAGGCTTCTCGGTAATTGGGGTCATAGTAACGGGAGGCCCCCCGCCAGCCGATCATGGGGTTTTCTTCCTTCGGTTCAAACTGACGACCACCAAGGAGATTGGCGTACTCATTGGATTTGAAGTCTGACATCCGCACCACCACAGGTTTGGGATAGAACGCCGCTGCAATCATGGCAATGCCATGGGCCAATTTATCGACAAAGAACTGCGGGCGATCGCCAGCGTAGAGTTTGGTCAACTGGGCAATTTCTGCCTTGGCAACGGGATCTTCCAACTCGTCAAATTTCATCAGGGCGAGGGGATGGGCCTTAATGTGATTAGCAATGATAAATTCCAACCGGGCTAGGCCTACACCATCGGCGGGATAACTGGCAAAACCAAAGGCCTGTTCTGGATTGCCCACATTCATCAAAATTTGAGTTTTGGTGCGGGGAATATTAGATAATTCCGTTTCGTGGACTTCGTAGTTCAAAATGCCGCTGTAAACAGAGCCTTCATCTCCCTCAGAGCAACAGATGGTAACGTCTTCGCCGGTTTTAATGCTGTCGGTAGCATCCCCACAACCCACGATCGCCGGAATGCCCATTTCCCTGGCAATAATTGCGGCATGGCAGGTTCGACCCCCTTGATTAGTAACGATCGCCGAAGCCTGTTTCATAATCGGTTCCCAATCCGGGTCGGTGCGGTTGGTGATCAAGACCTCGCCGGGACGAAACTGGTTAATTTCAGAAACATTGCGAATTACCTGGGCTTTGCCCTGGCCGATCGCCGCCCCCACACTGCGCCCCGTGGCTAACACTTGGCTGTGATCCTTTAACTCGTAGGTTTTAATCACATTGGCGGACTTTTGGGATTGCACCGTTTCTGGTCGGGCCTGAACAATGAATAATTCCCCCGTTTGTCCATCCTTAGCCCACTCAATATCCATGGGAGTGTAAATTCCCCGCACTTCAGAATAGTGGTCTTCAATAATGCAAGCCCAACGGGCTAGTTGGAGAATTTCTTCATCATTAATGCAATATTTTTCCCGTTCTGGTTCCGCCACTTCCACATTTTTAGTCAGTTTAGAACCGCCCACATCGTAAACCATTTTAATGGCTTTACTGCCTAAACGTTTCTCCAAAATTGGCTTAAAACCTTCCTTCAAAGTGGGTTTAAACACAAAATATTCATCGGGGTTCACCGCGCCCTGGACCACATTTTCCCCCAGCCCATAGGCCGCGGTAATCAAAGCCGCATTTTTGAAACCTGTTTCCGTATCAATGGAAAACATCACCCCAGAAGTGGCCAGATCAGAGCGCACCATTTTTTGTACACCCACCGATAAAGCCACCGCAAAATGGTCAAAGCCATTGTGATGCCGATAGGAAATGGCCCGGTCAGTGAACAGGGAAGCAAAGCATTTATGGCAGGATTCCAAAACGCAGGAAAGACTGTGGACATTGAGGTAGGTTTCCTGTTGCCCCGCAAAACTAGCCTCCGGTAAATCTTCTGCTGTGGCACTGGAGCGCACCGCCACATCCACTCCAGTACAATCAACCTTGCAACCGTAGCGCTCACACATGGCTCCATAGGCTTCGCCGATCGCCGCTTGTAGGTTTTGGGGGAAGGGAGTGTCTAATATTAATTGCCGGGCTAGATGACCCCTCTCCTGCAAATTGACCATGTTATTCACGTCCAGGTCGGCAAAGAGATTCCGCAGTTTTTGCTCTAAGCCAGCCTCTTGGATAAAATAGCGGTAAGCATAAGCAGTGGTGGCAAAACCAGAAGGCACATTTACTCCCTTGCTGGTCAACTGTTGAATCATTTCCCCCAGGGAAGAATTCTTACCCCCCACCAAGCCAACGTCATGGGTGCCCACCTCTTCAAACCAGAGGATTAAAGCAGTTTCTTTATGGGCCACAGAGGTTTTTTCGACGACTGAACTTACCATATCTATTTACCCCTAATCGATACCTTCAGTTTATCGAGGCTGATATAATAAACTTTATTTTGTTGGTAATTATTTATAAATTGATAGGTTTCTTAAATATAGTGTTAATTAATTATTAAAAAATCATTGTAAGGGCAAAATCTACGGTAAACTGATAATAGTTGCTTGTTTGTGGTTATTGATTTTAGTTTTTCTACGTCAGAGTTGGCTTTCAATTCCAGTGAGAAGGCGATCGCCAAAGATATTTGAGACAGTTTAAGGTTTGGATTAGATAGGTTAAATGAAGCGAGCTTGAAATTGATTGATGGCCTGGTCCAGTACCAAGGGATCCGTATTGGCGTGGTGGATTTTAAAACAAAGAGGAATAAATAACCGCTCATTGTGCTGATAGCGTTGCCCGAAGTAAAGCCAGGGTTGCCCTTGGATTGTTTCCCGGCGATAGTGCACGCTCAAGGCCGTAAATCTCAAGTTGGGCAAGTTGCCAAAAATACAAGCTAAACAAAAGGTGTCATATTCAGCCCGCTGGTAATACCCAGCCCGAATTTGGGCTAATTTTTCACTATAAAGTTCGCTAAACTCCTTGTAATTAAGTTGCACTACATTTTCCAGCAACATTTCCGAAAAGCGTTGTTTGCCCCCGATCGCCACGCTGACCATGGCCGGCGGATTATCGAGCACATACCATTGTTGGTTGTCATAGCGGAGCCGAAATTCCCAATGGTTTTGCAAACACTGCATCCAATGCCAGAGGAGAAAGGCAAAAAAACTGCCCCTGCCGCTCTTGTGCCGCTGGTAAACCCCATAGGCATTGGTCACATCCAACTGTAGGGTCAAGTCAATATAGGGAATTTGCAATAGGTGATCGTCGGTGAAAAAATCTAAAGACCAATCGAGATAACCTTCCCTTTCCTCGGGAGTTAAAAGACGAGGCTGATAGCGAACGGGAATTTCCATGCGCCTAGCGGATTGCGATTTTAATGGTGGATTTAATTCCTGAAAAAAGTTGGGTACAACCTAATGCAACTGGAAGATAAACGTGACCAAATCCCCTTTGCCCAAAGAAAGGCGATCGCCGGGGCGGAGTAAATGACGATTGCCAGGGGGGAGGGCTGTGTGGTTGACGTAGGTGCCATTGGCACTGCCCACATCTTCCAGGAAATACTCATTATCTTCCAGACGGATATCGGCATGGACCCTAGACACCACATCGGAATTAGCAAAACCCGATACATCAATATCTGGCGGCACCTTATCGTTGGGTTTTCCCACGTGGATAACAGCCATGCCCACAGGAATTTCCAACGTGGTTTGGGTCTGCACATGGACAAGGGAAGCACCCTGGGGTTGGAGTTGGGTGCCCACGGGGAATGGGGCTGGCGTGGAAGAAACTTCGGGAATGGCCGGAATGGGTTCGCTATTTTCCGGAGCCACGGCGATCGGGGTGGGGGTCTCTTCCTCCTCCGGGGCAGTTACCGCCAATTGCTGGGGGTCAATAGTCTGTCCACAGTTGCCGCAAAAGGTAGCATCACTTTGCACGGGGCTACCACAATGGGGGCAAGGCATCAGGGTGGGCAAGGGCGTAAAGCAGGCCTCACACTGGATGGCCCCTTCTGGATTGGTGTGGTTACAGGTGGGACAGACAGCCATAGATAATTGGGGATTAATGATTAGATGCCAAAGCAAGGTATGGCAGGATTCTCTATCAATCCTAGCGAAAAAGTTGTATTTCCCATCGTTCTTGCTCCCGGTGAACAAAACCGCCACTATAGTCTGAATTGCCCCCGTGGGGGGAGGACGGTCGGGGAAAGTGAAGTGCTAAGGTAAAGGGCGATCCTACGGTGAAATTCTGAGTTTTTTTGATGAGTGACGACACCCCCCACCCTGAGTGGCAATTAGCTCCCCAGGAAAACCTTATCCGATTATCCCTGACCCTACCGACGGTAACGACGGCCCCCGACTCCCCCAGCCTGGTGTTTTCCCATCAACAACTGCAACAAAGTTTGACCAATTATCTGCGTATTATGGCGGGGCGGTGGCAAGACCAGACCTTGGTGCGGTTGGCGGTGAATAATCAACTGTTGGACACCAGACAACTCCAGGCGATCGCCGCCGGTCTGAAGGAACAGAACCTGACGTTGCAATGGGTAGAAACCAACCGTCGTCAAACCGCTGTGGCCGCCGCTAGTGCGGGCCTTTCCGTGGATCAAACCATGGCCGACAAGCCCCTGGTAGACCCATCTGAGGTTCCCTTGCCTCCCAAACCTTTGGTGGTGCGCCATACTCTCCGTTCTGGGGGGGAAATTCGCCACAGTGGAGATGTAGTCATTATCGGTGACGTTAACCCTGGCAGTAGCATTGTGGCCGACGGTGACATCCTTATCTGGGGCTGTTTGCGGGGTATGGCTCATGCTGGTGCGAAAGGCAATGACCAGGCTGTTATTATGATCCTGCGGTTGGCCGCCTGTCAGATCCGCATTGGCGATCGCCTAGCTAGGGTGGGGGCCGATGCCGTTGATCGTCGCGAGCCCGAAATCGCTTATATTACTTCAGAAGGTATCCGTCTGACCCCGGTGCGTCAGTTTCAGCGTTCTGCCCTTTTCTAAAACCTTTACCCCTTGCCCACTAACAGTTTCGAGTCCAAGTTATCACCGCACGTTATCAGCCAACTATGAATCGGATTATTGTTGTCACTTCGGGCAAAGGTGGAGTCGGAAAAACCACCACCACCGCCAATTTGGGAGCGGCCCTAGCTCGATTGGGAAAAAAAGTTGTCCTGATTGATGCGGACTTTGGCCTGCGAAATCTGGATTTATTGCTGGGGTTAGAACAACGCATTGTTTACACCGCCATCGACGTTTTAGCCGATGAATGTACCATCGATAAAGCCCTGGTAAAAGATAAACGTCTGCCCAATTTAGTCCTCCTCCCCGCCGCCCAAAACCGGTCGAAGGATGCGATCAACGCCGAACAAATGCAGTCCCTGGTGGAACAACTCAAGGACAAATTTGACTACATCATCATCGACTGTCCCGCTGGCATTGAAGCTGGTTTTCGCAATGCGGTGGCTCCAGCCCAGGAGGCAATCATCGTCACTACTCCAGAAATGTCGGCGGTGCGGGATGCGGACCGGGTAATCGGTCTTTTGGAAGCGGAGGACATTGGCAAAATTAGTTTGATTGTCAACCGCCTGCGGCCAGAAATGGTACAAATCAATCAAATGATCAGTGTGGAGGATATCTTAGACCTGCTAGCAGTGCCCCTTATCGGTATTCTGCCGGACGATCAAAAAATTATTATTTCCACCAACAAAGGGGAACCTTTAGTAATGGAAGAAAAGCTATCTGTGCCAGGGCTAGCATTCCAAAATATTGCCCGCCGCCTAGAAGGCCAAGACATTCCCTTTCTGGATTTCATGGCCGCCCACAATAGCTTACTCAACCGTATCCGCCGTCGTCTCTTGGGGGGTTAATCCCATGGATTTGCCCTTTTTCCGTTATGACCCAACAGCCAGTGAGCGAAAACCAGCATGATTTTGGAATTGATTGAAAGGCTCTTTAGCCGGAGTGGCAAAAATAGCGGCGAAGATGCCCGTCGGAGGCTCAAACTGGTCATCGCCAATGATCGATCGGGACTCAGTCCAGAAATGATGGAGGAAATGCGACGGGAAATTGTGGAAGTGGTAAGTCGCTATGTGGAAATTGACCCTGGGGAGATGGAGTTTTCCTTGGAAAGTGACCAACGGATGACCGCTTTAATTGCCAATTTGCCGGTGCGTCGGGTGCGTCGAACCAAGGCCCGGTCAGAAGCCCAGGAAGGATAGGGGTTAGTCTTGCTAAATATTGATGCCCTAACAGCCTTGACCAATTTACCCATTGCCACCCAGGTTATTATTCTTGGCACTGCCCATTGCTTACTGGGGCTCACCGCCACGGCGATCGCCTATGGGAAAGGCCGCAATTTCCGTCGTTGGCTGGCGATCGGTTTAATTGGGGGTACTCCCGCTTTGGTAGCAGCTATTTTGCTCAAGAAGGTTTCAAGATAATTTTTCCCAATTCATCAAAGTAAAATAGTTATTAAGGGTAGAGTAACTTCCGAACTTAATGTAGAAAAATCTCCTTGGACAATAACTGCAATAAACTTTTCTAAGGCGATTTTTTACTAGATTAGAACCTTCATTTTTCCGAGATTTATGCTAGCGAATGTAACCGGAGGTCGTAGGAGTGCTATTCCAAGAGCGATGGCCATGGCATTTATTGGTATTTTGTAACTAATTCATCCCCGGCTAAGCCTACGCCGATATTGGTAAAAACTGTGAGTGCATTTCTGCTGACCTTAAACTGGCCATAATTTTCACCAGGTTAAGCTGGGGTAAGATCAACCTGATTGTCCCCATTGTCTTCTCCCCTGCCATTGGCATCTTGTCCCCATGATCCAAGCTATGCCCTCTGTCCCCACCGTTAACTTTAAAGATCCTGATTACTATTTCAATCGGGAATTAAGTTGGTTAGCCTTTAATCAACGGGTGCTCCATGAAGGTTTGGACGACCGCACTCCCCTGTTGGAACGGCTTAAGTTTTTGGCGATTTTTTGCTCCAACTTGGACGAATTTTTTATGGTGAGGGTGGCGGGGCTCAAGCAACAGGTAGAAGCGAATGTCACTAAGTTGACGGCGGATGGTCGTACCCCTTCTCAACAGCTGAAGGAAATTAGCAAAAGTCTGCGACCCTTGGTGTATCAGCAAAACCAGGTCTTTGAATATGTGCTCAAGGAAAAATTGACCGAGGAGGGGATTTTTCTCAATGATTATGTGGACCTCAGTCAGGAAGAACGGCATTATCTGCACCGGTTTTACGATGACCATATTTTCCCGGTTTTAACCCCCTTGGCGGTGGACCCCAGCCATCCTTTTCCCTACATTTCCAACCTCAGTCTCAATCTAGGCGTGGTGGTACGGGATCCCGACACGGACGAAGAATTATTTGCCCGGGTGAAAGTGCCCCCCACTCTGCCCCGCTTTGTGGCCCTGCCGGAGGATGTGTGCCAGCCCGATCCGAACAAGCCATGGATCTGGACTGGTGTGCCCCTGGAGCAAGTCATTGCCCACAATTTGGCTTCCCTTTTCCCCGGTATGATCATCCAGGAGTGTCATTTGTTTCGGGTGACCCGTAACGCTGATATTGCAGTGGAAGAAGATGAGGCTGACGATCTACTCTTGGCGATCGAAGAGGAATTACGGAAACGTAGGGTGGGTAAATCCGCTGTGCGCCTGGAAATTAATGCTTCGACTCCCAAAAATATTCGCGATCGCCTGATGACGGACTTGGGGCTAGAGGAAATTGACGTTTATGACATTGACGGCCTGTTGGGATTAAAGGATCTGTTCTTTTTCCTTTCTCTGCCGGCTCCCCATCTCAAGGATGAACCCTGGGCTTCCGTGATCCCTCCTCGCTTGAAAAATGTCTATGAATTGGTCGACGGAGATGAAAATGGCCGAGTCCAGCAGGAAGGGGTAGATATTTTCAGCCTGATTCGCCAGGGGGACATTTTAGTTCACCATCCCTATCAATCCTTCAGCGCTTCGGTGCAACAATTTATTACCCAAGCGGCCTACGATCCCCATGTATTGACCATTAAAATGACCCTGTACCGCACTTCGGGAGATTCTCCCATTGTTAATGCTCTCATTGCAGCGGCGGAAAATGGCAAACAGGTGGCGGTGTTGGTGGAACTAAAGGCCCGCTTTGACGAAGAAAATAACATTAACTGGGCCAGAAAATTAGAACAGTACGGTGTCCATGTGGTTTATGGATTGGTGGGGCTAAAAACCCATACCAAAACAGTACTAGTAGTGCGCCAAGAAGGCCCCGATATCCGTCGTTATGTTCACATTGGTACTGGTAATTACAATCCCAAAACCGCTAAGCTCTACACCGATTTGGGGCTCATTACCTGTCGTCCAGAATTGGGCAATGACCTGACCAATTTGTTTAATTTTCTGACTGGCTACTCCCGCCAAAAGGATTACCAAAAACTACTGGTGGCCCCGGTCAATATGCGGGAAAGAATGGTGGCCATGATTGAGCGGGAAGCAGACCACTGTCTAAATGGGGGCACTGGTCGCATTGTGGCCAAAATGAATTCCCTGGTGGATACCCAGATTATCCGTGCCCTCTACGCCGCTTCCCAGGCCGGGGTGCAGATTGATCTAATTGTGCGGGGCATTTGTTGCCTGCGGCCAGGGGTGGAAAATGTCAGTGAAAATATTCGGGTAATCAGTGTGATTGGTCGTTTGTTGGAGCACTCCCGCATTTTCTATTTCCACAATGGCGGTGAAGAAGAAATTTACATTGGTAGTGCTGATTGGATGAGTCGTAATCTAACTCGACGGGTGGAGGCGGTGGTGCCCGTGGAACAGCTGGATCTCAAACAGGAATTACAGTCTATTTTGGGCATTCTTTTGGCCGATAATCGCCAAGCTTGGGAGCTACAACCCGATGGCACCTACGTCCAGCGTCGTCCCGCTTCCCCGGAACAAAGTCAGAGTGCCCAGGCAATTTTCACGGCCCAGGCGATCGCCGAAAGTACGGAAGACCCAGAAATACGTTAGGGATGATTAATTGCTCTGAGCCGCCGGGGCCCCTGAGGGAGTTTCTTTCTTAGCGGGGGGCTGGCTGGGGTTAGCTGGAGGGGTAATGCCCTTGTAATGCTGGTAAGCGGTGCGGGAAATATCTTGAATTAGTGAACGTCCCGCCACATCGTTATGGGGTCGGGTGGCCAACACTGCTCCCACATAGCGTTTGCCATTGGGCATATCCACTATGCCCGCATCCCCGATGACTGTGCCAATGTCGCCGGTTTTATGGGCAATTTGGGCGTTTGGTTCTAACCCCTGGGGCAACAGGGTGCGGGTTTTGGTCTGTTGCATGATATTCAACAGGCGATCGCGGGATTTGAGGGATAACAATTCCCCTCCCTGTAGCTTGACCAACAATAGGGCTAAATTCTGGGGACTAGTGGTGTTGGTGCCTTCCAAATCCGGCAAGTAATTATTAATTTTCGTTTGGGACATCTGCCACGCCTGGAAGCGTTGATTGAGGAATTCCTTACCCCCCAGCCGTTTGATCAACATGTTGGTGGCGGTGTTATCGCTGATGACAATCATTTTGGTCACCACTTCCAAGGCCGGATAGCTGGAGCGTTTGCCCACGTCGTATTGCATGGTGCCCGCTTCCCCCACAATCACATCTTCCGTAAGGGGCAGTTCTTCATGGAGTTGGATTTTGCCCTGGTCCACCGCTTCAAAAAAGGCGATCGCCACGGGAATTTTAATGGTGCTGGCGGCGGGTAGTTGGGTGTCTCCTTTAGCATTGGCGAATTGGCCATTATCTACATCTATGAAGTAGGAGTAGGAGTTGATTGCTGGAGCTTTGGAGGTACCCAGGGCAGTTAACTTCTGGGTTAACGCTTGATCCTCTTGGATGGGCTTAACTTGGTTGGAGTCCGCCGTGGGGGCACTAGCCGTAGTTGTTTCCTGGTTTTCGGCTGTTTCCGGCGTGGCCGTTGCTGGAGTTCCCCGCAATTTATCGGTTTCTGTAGTAACCCAACCCGCAATGGAAGCTAGCACCTTTTGGGGATAAATAGCCGGCTGGTCCGCCTGGGCCTGATGGGGATCCTTCGCTGTGGCCAAGGGGGCGTCATCCTGGTCTCCCTGGATAAATTTGGTGGGGCTAAAGGTGGTAATGGCCGTACCGGCGATCGCCCCGATGCCAATGCCGACAATGCCAAGACGAACAGACGTCAACAAACTCTTTTGCCACCAACTGAGGGGTTTACTCGGTTTACGGGGCCGGGGGCTGACATTTTTGCCCTTGCCCACGGATTTCACCTCGGTGGAGCTGACCACCTTCAGGGGGTTGACCTTGGTTTCCCCTGACTTTGGGCTTGATTGTTTCTGATCTGTTTCTATGGAAGCATCGGCCTGTTCCCCAACCTCCGGAACGGTGGCGCCGATGGGGGGAGTGGATGTACCGGAGATAACCCGGAGATTACGGCGTTGGGCGCGGCGAGACTTAGGACGGCGGGGCATAGAAGTAATCATGGTGAGGCTGGAGGGGCATTAACCCAGAGGAGGATCGGTCATTAAGGGGGGAGCGGCCTTTCCATTAGTTCAACACTCTAAAACGAAGCACCCATACAGGACAAGAACTTGGCAAAAGTTTATTGGCCAGGCCATCACAATCCCCCCTTTGGTTGCTCGGGATGACTAATTTAAAGTTTAATTTGTTGCGCTAGCCAATCAATTTGTCCCAAAATTCCCCGCAATAGGGCCACTTCTTCGCTGTTTAGTGCGGCTCGCTGATAAATTCTGCGTAATTTCGCCATTTTGCTAGGGGCGGTGTGGGGATATAAAACTTGGATATTGAGCAAAGTTTTCTCCAAGTGCTGACAGTAACTATCCAATTGACCGTTGGTGGCTAAGGTCACCATTGACCCATCTTCCTGGCGATCGCCTGGGGCTTGATTGTCTGTCCCCATGGCCAGGTTAGCTTGGTACAGCTCATAAGTACAGACCATCACCGCTTGGGAAAGGTTCAAGGAAGGATATTGGGGATGGACGGGGATACGGACAAAACGGTGGGCTTGGTTGAGTTCTTCATTACTGAGGCCACTGTCTTCCCGGCCAAACACGAGGGCACTTTTTAGGTTTGGCGCCAGCAACCAAGGCAATGCTTGGCGGGGGGGTTCCATGGGAGATTGCAAAATTCGCTCCCGGGCACTGGTGGCAATGATGCGCTGACGATCGCCTAGGGCTGTGGCCAAATCATCCACCACCCTCGCTTGGGCTAGAACTTCTTTGGCATGGACTGCCATGGTTTGGGCCTCAACACTCTGATAATCGCAACGGGGATTGACTAAAATTAATTCCCCTAAACCCATATTCTTCATAGCCCTGGCGATCGCCCCTAAATTTCTTTCTCCCTGGGGCTCCACCACCACAATGGCAATATTTTCCAAATTAGTATCCTCCAAAAGTTTTAGATGAAGTTTTAAATTCGCGGGCGACAATGGTGGAAATTTTCAATACACTCTACAAATATCGATAAAATTACGCCTCAATTCTTCGTTCACTTGATCCATATTTGAGACTTTGACAAAAAGTGAAAAATGTATTCATCCAGTCCTAAAATGGCTTTTCCTTCTGGTGGCGACTACCAAAAATATAGGTAAATACAAAGGTAAATTCACAACCAATAAAAAATACTTGAAAAATCAAATAAATCCACAGCAACAATACCATTACATTGCCCACCACACCGTAGGCCTGCAAATTTTCTCCAATGCGAATGATGCCACTACCAACCGCATTTTGTAAAACCATCATGGCAGCAGCAGTCAAAATTGCTCCAGGAAAAATATCCCACCATTGCAGACGAGTCGGAGGCAAAACTTTAAACAACGTGATAATAACTGCGGTAATAACAAAATAGGAAATGCCAGTCTGGAGGGTAGTAATTAACGCCAAGCTATCAAAGGTAATCCAAGGAATGGATTGTTCAAACTCTCCTAAAACAGTCAGAATAATTTTGGCAGCCAGGTTAGCAAATATGGACAATAAAAACACCATCACCGTGCTTAACACCAGCAAGAAAGCCAGGATCTTATTTCTAATAAAATTAAAAGCATGTTGTTTAACCCCGGCATTTTCCTTGGGTCGATGAACCACAGCCCAGATTTTACTAACACTTTGATTAAGGGCATCAAAAATCCGGCTAGAAGTTAGCACTAAGATACCAAAGCCGATGATCCCAGCACTAAAGCTACTTTGATTAAGATTGGTCAATGCCTGCTGAAAAACCGTAAAAGGTTGTTCTGGCAAAATATTTTGGGCAAAGCTAATTAGTTGCAAATAATAGTTTGATTCTGATCCCAACAACCTACCAGCAATACTCAACATGACGAGGCAGATGGGGAAAAGGGAAAACAGGGCATAGTAGGCTAAGGCGGCCCCCATGTCCATGCAATTATCCTTTTGCCATTTCAGAAATGTTTGTAATATCAACTGACTGATGCGGGCTGGTAAAATCACAGTCCGAAAAAAGTTAATTAACCGCTTCAGTTGGGCGTAATTATTCCCCATCAATCAGATAAAAATGAAAAAATTACCAAGGTGGACCCAAATCGGTCTGATTTCCAGTATCTCCCCAATGGGAAGATACACTGACCCAAACTGTATCGAAATCGCTCGAGTTGGAGGAAATTTTTAGACCGGATTTGGCCCACCTCTACCTAGGATAGTTAATTATCCTCGGTAGGGGAAAAACCCATGGTTACCGCTGGGCCACCACTTCCTTGTCCTTAGCAAGAAACTGCTCTAGGTCTTCCAGCATTTCCGCATCAACTTTGGTTTGCATGGGGCAGAATTTGGGCCCACACATGGAGCAAAATTCAGCGGTTTTGTAAATGTCTGCCGGTAGGGTTTCGTCGTGGTACTCCTTGGCCCGTTCCGGGTCTAGGGCTAACTCAAACTGGCGATTCCAGTCAAAGTTGTAGCGAGCCTTGGAAAGCTCATCATCTCGGTCCCTGGCCCCTGGGCGATGGCGGGCAATGTCGGCGGCGTGGGCAGCAATTTTATAGGCAATCAAACCGTTGCGGACATCTTCGGCATTGGGTAAACCTAAGTGTTCTTTGGGGGTGACGTAACACAACATAGCAGTACCATGCCAACCGGCGATCGCCGCTCCGATGGCGGAGGTAATGTGGTCGTAACCGGGGGCAATGTCCGTCACTAAGGGACCCAAGACATAGAATGGTGCTTCACTGCACTCTTCCATTTGCTTTTTAACGTTGAACTCAATTTGGTCGATGGGGACATGGCCGGGGCCTTCCACCATGACCTGCACGTCATGCTCCCAAGCCCGTCGGGTCAATTGGCCCAAGGTTTTTAGTTCAGACAATTGGGCGTCATCGGAAGCATCATGGGTACAACCGGGGCGTAGAGAATCCCCCAAACTGAAGGAAACATCATACTTTTTGAAGATTTCGATAATTTCGTCAAAGTGGGTATAGAGGGGATTTTGCTTGTGGTGGTGCAACATCCATTTGGCTATAATGCCTCCCCCCCGGGAAACAATGCCAGTAATGCGAGACTTCACTAGGGGTAAATACTCGATCAGTAATCCCGCATGGATGGTCATGTAATCCACCCCCTGCTGGGCATGCTTTTCGATGATGTGGAGAAAGTCATCGGGGGTCAGATTTTCAATGCTACCGTGGACACTCTCCAGAGCTTGGTAAATGGGTACGGTACCAATGGGGACGGGGGAAGCATTGATGATGGCCGTACGAATCACATCTAAGTCACCGCCGCCGGTGGATAGATCCATTACCGTATCAGCACCATACTTGACTGATAGCAGTAATTTTTCCACTTCCTCATCAATGTTGGAAGAGTTGGGGGAAGCACCAATGTTGGCGTTAACTTTACATTTGGAAGCAATGCCGATCGCCATCGGCTCCAGATTGGTGTGGTTGATGTTGGCGGGGATAATCATACGTCCCCGGGCCACTTCGTCTTTAATCAACTCAACGGGCAGATTCTCTCGCTTCGCCACATAATCCATTTCCTCGGTGATCACCCCTTTGCGGGCATAATGCATCTGGGAAACATTGGTTTGTCCCTGGCGCTTAGCAACCCAAGCAGTTCGCATACAAATTTCCTCGAATGGTGAGCTTCCCTCCGCTGGTATTACCCAGTCTCAGGTTCTAAGGGTTTTTCTCAGCCTAGCCATCTAGACACCCCTAGCTATGGCAAATTTTAGCATCATTTTTTGAGGGACTAGAAGGGAACGTCCTCACTTAACCAACAAAAACAGCAGATTACACGAGAGTGTCAAGTGGATAATGATATGAGAGCATAGAGAATGTTGGCTAATGAGATTTTGAAAAGTTGTTACGCAACTGGCGGCTTTCATTACTTTCTTGAAACTCTCTAATATTTTTTGCGTTTCTTGCTCTTTTTGTCGTCGGAGTAGTTCCCTATAGGCCGACCTATTGTTTAAATGAGAACTGCCAGCTTTTCTACTTTTGCTAGAAGCAGTCTGAGTTACATAATTGATGCCTGTACCAGGAATGCTGTAAGTGCCGCGAACTCCCCTCTCGCTTATATTAGCTGTCGATCCTCTACCCTCGATGGACAAGCTAGTTCCACTTTTGTCTAGATTTAACCTAATGCCAGGCACTATTTTGATCGACTTTCTGAACCTGAATCCCATTTAGCTCTACCATCCAACTAAAAGCCAGAATGGCTCGATTCTAGTCTACTGCAGGACCAAAGAACAACATTCAGGAAACGGCTCCAAATGCTAATTACCACCCAACACAGTCGGGGCAATTTTTAATATTATTGTATAGAGTATGCACCAAAGAACTCCCCGGGTAGGATTCGAACCTACGACCAATCGGTTAACAGCCGACCGCTCTACCACTGAGCTACCGAGGATTGACTCAACGATTCAACATCATAGCAACTACAAGTTCGTTTACACAAGCCCCTTTTTAAAAAAATCTCAAATTTCTGGGCAGGCTCCCAGCTTGAGTCCAATTTGTCTCAATCGCCCTATGGCAGGGGGCCAATGTTGACCGCTATGCTGAAGCAGAATCTTGTTTGCCATTCCATGGCTGAACAGCCTGATTTTTCTCTCCTCACCCGTCAAGTTTTATGTTGACCCACCACCGTCGTCCGGTTTGCCTATCGCTCATTTCCACTGATTTGCCCATTCTTTCCACCCTGGAGACCGCCGCTACCCTCTACCAAAAGGATTTGAACCGCTTTCATCTCCTACTGCACCAAGAGCAGGAGCAAAGTCCCGGCAGGGACCAACAAGGGCCATCCACAGCTCAGTTACTGTGGTTAGAACTCTCTCCCCGGCGCATTGTGCTGACTCGCCAGGGCAATAGTCAATTTTCCTATCGTCATTTTTGGGAGCAGGGAGTTTATGGCATTAGCCGCTATTGGCTCAATGAGCAGGAAAGACACCTGAGCGATTCCTTCCAGTTACGGAATTACACTAGGGACATTACCTTACAGGGGTCCCCATTACCGGAATTTTTGCGGGTGGAATATGAACTCTGGGCCGCCCAGGAGTGCTTAGGCCATTATGTGTTGCATTTGGAAATTTACCATTAAGTCCCCTAACTCCTAATCCCCTGGCGATCGCCTTGGCTATATTTTTGATCCGCCATTGATTCAACTAAGTATTCTGATTTATGCACCAAGCCCAGGCCGAAAGGCTACTGTTTACCCCTGCTTCCCCCCAAGCTGATGCAGTACCGTTAATTTTTGCCTTTCCCAATATTTATAGTGTGGGCATTACCAGTTTGGGCTACCAAGTGATTTGGTCAACCTTGGCCCAACGGTCTGATGTGCAGGTGAGTCGCCTTTTCACCGATGCCCAAGAAACGTTACCCCGATCGCCGGAGTTGCTTGGTTTTTCTTTTTCCTGGGAGTTGGACTACAGCAACATTTTGACCCTGTTGGAACAGTTGCAGATTCCCCTGCTGGCTAAGGAGCGGGGCCCTGGGGAGCCGTTAGTATTTGGGGGCGGCCCGGTCCTGACAGCTAACCCGGAACCCTTTGCCGACTTTTTTGACCTCATTTTGCTTGGGGATGGGGAAAATTTAATCCCAGATTTCATTGATGGCTACCAGGCAATACGGTCCTGTTCCAGGGAGGACAAACTGGAGAAGCTGGCCCAAATTCCCGGCATTTATGTGCCCAGTTTGTACGAGGTGAGTTACGAATCCGCTGAGGGAAAAATTAGTCACATCCACCCCAGCGCCACCGCCATTCCGGCCCAGGTTAGCAAGCAAACCTACCGGGGCAATGTCCTCTCTGCTTCGACAGTAGTGACGGAAAAAGCCGCTTGGGAAAATATTTTCATGGTGGAAGTGGTACGCAGTTGCCCCGAAATGTGTCGCTTTTGCCTCGCTAGTTATTTGACGTTGCCCTTTCGGCCGGCGGATACGGAAAAGTCTTTACTGCCGGCCATTGAACGGGGTTTGCAGGTGAGCGATCGCCTGGGATTATTGGGAGCTTCGGTCACTCAACATCCGGAATTTGGCCAATTGTTAGATTACCTAGGCAAACCCGAATTTGACCACGTACGGCTCAGCATTGCCTCGGTACGAACCAATACGGTGGATGAAAAATTAGCCCAAACCTTAGCTAAGCGGGGCACCAAATCCCTGACCATTGCCATTGAAAGTGGCTCGGAAAAGTTACGGCAAATTATCAATAAAAAACTGACTAACGAGGAAATTCTCACTGCCGCCCAACGGGCCCAGGCGGGGGGATTACAGGGACTAAAATTCTACGGCATGGTAGGGGTGCCGGGGGAAACCATCGAGGACGTGGAAGCAACGGTAGCTTTATTAAAACAGGTGAAAAAAGTCGCCCCCGGTTTACGCCTCACCTTTGGCTGTAGCACTTTTGTACCCAAGGCTCACACCCCTTTCCAATGGTATGGGGTCAACCCAGAAGCCAAACAGCGTCTGCAATTTTTACAGAAAAATCTGCGTCCCTTAGGCATTGATTTTCGCCCCGAAAGTTATAACTGGTCAGTGATGCAGGCTCTAATTTCCCGTGGCGATCGCCGTTTGGCCCCATTACTTCTACTCACTCGCCATTACGGAGACACGTTGGGCAGTTTTAAGCGGGCCTTTAAGGAATTGAAGGGACAATTGCCGAGCTTAACGGATACGGTCCATGCAGATTGGTTAATCACAGATCAACTCCCCTGGCAACATTTACTGGGCCCTTTGCCCCAAACCACCTTGGTAAAACATTTACAAACCGCCCAGGAATTTTTTTGATTCTTTTAAGCCTATTTATCCTTGGGCAACTTCCCCCAGGGTGGCAAAAAACTCTGGATAGGAAATAGCGGCCGCTTCCGCCCGGTTCAGGATTGTTTGTCCCCCACTACCCAAAGCGGCGATCGCCAAAGCCATGGCAATGCGATGATCCGTCAAGCTATCCACCTCTGCCCCCTGTAACGGGATTCCCCCCTGAATTTCCAGCCCATCAGCAAATTCGGTGACCTTGGCCCCCATTTTGCCCAACTCCGAAGCAATGGCCGCCAGGCGATCGCTCTCTTTCACCCTCAATTCTGCGGCATCTTCAATGCGGGTAGTGCCCTCTGCAAAGGCCGCCGCCACCGCCAAAATGGGAATTTCATCAATCAGTCGAGGAATAATCTCACCGCCAAAGGTACAGCCCCGGAGACGGCTGGATCTAACCCGCAAGTCCGCCACCGGCTCCCCCGTTACCAACCGTTCATTTTCCGGGGTAATGTCCGCCCCCATCTGGGCCAATACTTCCAATACCCCGGTGCGGGTGGGGTTAATGCCCACATTTTCCACCAACAATTCCGACCCAGGCAAAATGGACGCCGCCACCAACCAAAAAGCCGCGGAGCTAATGTCCCCTGGCACCACCACCCGTTGCCCAGTCAAATGCGCCGGGCCGTGGACAGTGACGCTATGGATTGCCGAATCAATGGTTAACTTAGCTCCAAAGGCCTGCAACATTCGTTCACTATGGTCCCGGGACAAGGCCGGTTCCGTGACAGTGGTGTCCCCCTCAGTGGTTAACCCTGCTAGTAACAGGCAGGACTTCACCTGGGCTGAAGCAATGGGGGAATGGTAATGGATTGGTTTTAATTGGCTACCCTGTACTGCTAAAGGGGCAAACTTGCCGTTATTCCTGGCCCAAATTTTTGCCCCCATTTGTTGCAAGGGTTGAATTACCCTCGACATGGGTCTTTGCCGGAGGGAATCATCCCCAGTGACGGTGAATAGACAATCCCTTTGCCCGGCCAGTAAGCCCAACATTAATCTCATGGTGGTGCCAGAGTTACCAGCGTCCAAAACGGTACTTGGTTCCTGCAACTGTCCCAGACCCCGACCTTGAACGATAATTTTTTCTGAATTCAGTTCGCTGATTTGCGCTCCCATGGCCCGAAAACAATGGGCCGTACTACGGGGATCTTCCCCCAACAATAGTCCTTCGATGATTGTTTCTCCGGTGGCGATCGCCCCTAACATTAAGGCTCGATGGGAAATGGACTTATCCCCAGGTACCCGCAGGCGGCCGGTCAAAGCTACCCCCTGGGCAGGAGGATTAATGGTTAAACGTTGGTGGAATTGATAATTGTTGAGGGAAAGCAGGGCCATGGAGGGGACAAATTAGAGGCAGGGAAGACCAAGCTAAATTGTATTGGCATTTCTGCCCCCCGCCAAATTTTCCTGGGTTGGTCAGGGAAGCAAAAAACATCGTTACCATGGTTAGTGGAAAGGCGAACAGTTTGTTAATCTTGACAGGCGATCGCCTAGGAACCATTGCCAGACCAGAGGCCAAACCCATGAAATCCCATTTTTCTTCCCCGTGGAAATTAGTTCTGCTTGCCGGCACCGCTTTTGTGCTTGGTTCTCCCAGCAGCGTTGCAGCCCAATCCTATAACCCAGTGGAACCCTTCCCCGAAGACCTACCAGCCACGGGCAATATTAACGACCTCGATGGCCTACAGGAACGTCAAGTAGAAGATTGGTTCCCCGAGCAAAATACGGGGACTGATTCCCAAACCTTGTTGGAAATTAACACCACCAACACCCCTCCCTTGAGTGTCAATGACCGCAGTAGTCAAATCAAAGAAGAAAATGATTGGCAGCGAAGCTCTTCTGGGGAACCCAAGCAAACAGGTTCTGGTTTTCCCCTCGGTACTTTTTAGTTGATCAGTAGTAGGGCATTGTCTCCCCGTAATTGCGGGAGGCAGCCCGTTTTCCTTAACTCCCGTCGCCTTTTCTTCCCCCATCCATCTGACCATGTAGCAATTGTTCTTCCCCCAGGGGCCCTAGACCAAAATCATTGTTCCCGCTCCGGCCGCAAATTTTTCAGGGGAGCTTGACAGAACTCGGAATGGTGCTGGTAGAATAACAAAGGTTAATCAATGGGGTGTAGCCAAGTGGTAAGGCAGCGGGTTTTGGTCCCGCCATTCCTAGGTTCGAATCCTAGCACCCCAGTTCTAATAAGGTTCAGACTTTTTCCTCCTTCCCCACGTTGCCGTTACCCCAGGGGGGTGAGTTTAATCTAGTTCCCCCAGGGACTCCACCTCCTGCTCCAGGCTTTCCTGTAAATTCTTGATGAAATGACTCAGCTTACCCCGTTCAATGTAGGGCCAGCCACCACTTTCTTCTATGTCTCTCAGTAGGCCATATAAACCCCGACGGGTATTGGGCAAGGCCGGTTCAAAATAGTCGATGCGAATGCGACGGTGGAGAGATTCCAAAACCCTGAGGAGCTGTAGCAAACGGTCATGGTCGTCCTGGTAATCTTCCGCCAGGGCCTCGGTGGTGGTCATGAGGGCTTCTAACTCAGGAGTTAGACATAATTTTTGGTTGATCGATTCCATTGATTCCAATAAAGCTCAGTTAGGCAGATGGGCTGTTCGCAAACAAACACCAACCCAAATGATAGTGGTTTGTGGACAAGGCCTTGCTCTGACCCCCTGGGGAAATGTCCCTTCCGGCGAGATGACTGGTAAGGTAACGAAAGTTTGGTAGAGTGGATCTCGTTAAAATATGCCTATTTTGTCCATAATCCCTAGGGTTGCATCCGTGTAAGTCTGGAGCCGGACAAGGCCTGAAAAAGACAAAAAATTTGAGATTGACTTAAGCGAGGTTAAACCATGAGGTTTCGTCCGTCTATTGTGGCTTTGCTTTCAGTCTGCTTTGGACTACTAACGTTTTTATATAGCGGCAGTGCCTTTGCGGTTGATAAGAGCCAGCTTACCTACGATGACATTCTAAATACGGGCCTAGCTAACGTTTGCCCTGAAATTTCTTCCTTCACCAGAGGCACCATCGAGGTGGAACCAAATAGTAAATATTTTGTTTCCGACTTCTGCATGGAGCCCCAGGAGTACTTTGTTAAGGAAGAACCCGTTAATAAACGCCAAAAGCCTGAATACGTTAAAGGTAAGGTTCTGACCCGTCAAACCACCAGCCTGGAACAGATCCGGGGCACCATTGCCGTGGCCGCCGATGGCACGCTGACTTTTAAAGAAAAAGACGGGATTGATTTCCAACCGATTACGGTGTTGTTACCCGGTGGTGAAGAGGTACCTTTCTTTTTCACAGTGAAAAGTTTTACTGGCACCACAGAGCCCGGTTTCACTTCCATCAACAGTTCCACGGATTTTGTCGGCGATTTCAATGTGCCTTCCTACCGGGGGGCTGGTTTCCTAGATCCCAAGGCCCGGGGTCTGTACACTGGCTATGACAACGCAGTGGCTCTGCCTTCAGCGGCGGATAACTTCAGCACCAATAAGAAGGAAACTCCCCTGGGTAAAGGTACCCTTTCCTTGCAGGTAACCCAAGTGGACGGTTCCACTGGGGAAATTGCCGGTATTTTTGAAAGTGAACAGCCTTCCGACACTGATTTGGGTGCGAAGGAACCCCTCGATGTGAAAGTCCGGGGTATTTTCTACGGTCGGGTTGATACCGATGCTTAATTTTTGCTTTGGTAGCTGACTGGTTTTAGTCGGTTACTTTGACGAGCTGAATGATTTGGCGATCGCCGTTGGGGTGGTCGTCTTTTTTATGTGTTTATAATTTTTACAATTCTTCTGCCATGGCCGCCATGGGTTAATTACCAGTCATCCTGGCGTTGGGGTGGGGGGCTATGCCAATCGGCGTAGCGGGTACGGTAAACTTCCGGTTCTGGCAAAGTGGCTTCGATTAATTCTTCTTCCAGGGTGATTAAATTTTCTAGTTCTGGCAATGGTTCTAGCTGTTCTGGGGTATTTTCAACCGTCTCTTTACCCCAAAAATCTTCCAGGGGTTCCACTACTTTGGCGATCGCCTGTTTGACGAAGGCCTGAATGAATTCATCTTTGCGGCTGAGTTGAAATTGTTGTTCCACCACCTGGGCCACACCGCCATCGCCCCAATCCTGATCCTGACGGAAATATTGAATAAAACTTTTGCCAGCAATGCGGGTCAGATAAGCCGCTGTGACCCCCTGGATCGCTTTACCGATGATGTAGGTGGTGAGTTGCAACTGCATGGCCTGGGCCATCAACTCCACCGCTCCTTTGACAATGCCTAGCCCTACAAAGGTTTTGCCCAAGGAAATCGCCAATTCTTTGCCCCGATCGCCGTCAATTTCACAGCCATAGACCCGACCGATCTCCACTACCATCTGGGCATTGATGGCCGTAGTGGCCAACAAATCAATCACCGGCAGAGGCGTAACCGCAATGGCCCCGGCCCCAATCCACTGGTAACGGTCAATGATTTTCATCGCTTCCCGTTGCCGTTGTTGCTCGATAATTTGCCGGGCTTCCTCCCCTAGCCGTTGGGATTGCAACAGGATATTATCCGCCATCAAATCGTCCCCATCACTACGCAATACGGCGACTAAACGTTTGACCAAAGGCTCAATTTCCGGCTCTGGCCTCATCAGTAATCCCGGTTGAATGGCCACATCCTGGGGTCGGGCGGCGATCGCCAACACATCTTCCGGGGGAATAAAGGCTTTGACCCGTTGCCGGAGGGTTTGCAGTAAGATTTCTACCTCATCAGGGGGATATAAATCAGCTTTATTGAGAATTAGTAGAGATCTCTTGCCAATTTTAGCCAGGGCCCTGAGGGGTTCATATTCGGACTGGCGCAGGTCATTATCCACCACGAACAAAAGTAGGTCCGCCTCCGTGGCCAATTGCCGAGCCGCCGTTTCCCGTTCGGTACCGCGCACCCCCGCCTCCAAAATGCCCGGTGTATCGGTGATTTCCAAGTCCCGACTGACCCCATCCAGGTAAAGGTAATATTTCTCCCCGGCGATCGTGGTGCCCATGGTGGGGGCCACTTCCCCCTGAATTTGCCCCAATAAGGCATTAACCAAAGAGGTTTTGCCCGCCGCCCCTGTGCCAAATACCACCAGGTTCAAATTCCCCCGTTGCAACTGGGCTTCAATTAATCGGGTTTTTTCCAGCAAAGCTTTTTGAGCCACCTGGTCTTGAATTTGCTGCATCTGCCGCCGCACTGCTTGTAGATTGGCCGCCGCTGTTTCGTTTTTCTGCTCTGGTAATTTAATGCGTCGCCGTTTTTTAGCGGCAGTATCTTTGGGCTGGTTGGCTAGGTTGAAATAGTAAAAAAAAGTAGCAATTAACAGGGCCAGCACCCCAATCACTAGCAAAATGACAATATTGGCCAAAAAAGGAGAAGTCCAAGCCACCTGGGAGTAGAGCCTCAGAATGGCGTCAATGAGCCAAATCACCATCCCCAAAATGAAGCTCACAGCGAGGACAATGGTCAGTAAACGGGGCAGGGGCATGGGCAAAAAGGGAAAAATTCCAAGACAATGCTTGGCATTGAGCTTTGATCATAACAGTGGCAACGCAGTGCCTAGGAGTTGACGGAAACAAGGTTTGGCCATTGCTTTTCCCGAATGATAATCTCTCCAGGATTATGCTAGCGTTGGGAGCGGAAAGACCCTACTGTGGCTAGAGTTGCCCCTGGGTAGTCTTAGAAAGAGTTTTAAAAGGGTGTTGTTGCGGTGATGGAAAAAGTTATGGAGCCAGTAACTGTGGGCCAAAGGATGCTCAAACCAGCGGTGGGCTTGATTAATCGCTTACACTATCCCCAAAAGTTTGCCCTGATCAGTGTTTGCTTTTTGTTGCCCTTGGGTTTGGCTATTTTCCTGCTTCTGTCCGAAATTCAAGGTCAAATTCAGTTTGCCCAGCTAGAGCAACAGGGCTTGGCATACCTAGGTCCTCTGCAACAATTGCAACAAACGGTGCTGACAGAACCCCTCACGCCTTTGGAGTCAAGCCATTGGCAGTGCCCTGTGGAACATTTAGAACAAGTTCAGGACCGTTGGGGGCAAAAATTGCATACAGCAACGGATTATGTTGCCCTAGAAGAAGCTTTATCAACCAGGCGGAATAACAAGGAAACTAACCCCGAAGAAATTCTCCAGGCGATCGCCGTGCTGCGTAACAAAGTGGGAGACCAATCCAATCTCATTCTTGATCCGGATTTGGATAGTTATTACCTGATGGAAGCACTGTTGCTCAAATTACCCCAACTGCAAACGGATGTGGCCCAACTAGGTACTATCATTGCTTCCCACTCCGGCTCCGGCCTTTCCCCCACAGAAGAATCCCGATTGCTAGTGATTAAGGCCCAGTTGACCCAGCTCAGGGAAAGTTTGGTCAAAAACCTTGGGGTGGCCTTCACCCACAATGCTAATCAAAAACTACAACCGAGGGTAAGTAATGGTCTCCATGGTTTGGCCAACGCCCTAGAAGCATTGGATCGAAGTTTAACTAGGGTAATTTCAGGACAAACTAAGCTCGATGACCCGGCTTTAAGCCAGCAGAGCCAATGGAGTTTACTGAACAGTTTACATTTTTGGCGGATGCTCAGCCCAGAATTAGACCAACTACTGTCCGAGCGTATTCAACGGTTCCAGCAACGGCAATGGCTCCTTAGCACCTTTGTGTTGGCTACTCTGGCGATCGCCGCCTATTTATTTTGGGGATTCTATGCCAGCGTCATGGCTACCATCGCTAGTTTGAGCAGTGCAGCGGAAAAAATGGTGGCGGGCAGTCAAACTAAAGCGGTGGAATTACAAACCCAGGATGAAATGGCGGAAGTGGTCCACGCCTTTAACACGGTGGCCGATGCCCTCTGTCGCCTCATGGAAAAATTACAGGACGAAAATTTACGGCTAGAGGCGGAAATTGACATCACCCGCCAATTGCAACAGATGTTAATGCCTTCGGAACAGGAACTGGCAGCGGTGGCCGGCCTAGAAATTGCCGGTTTTATGGAATCGGCTACGGAGGTGGGGGGAGATTATTACGATGTGTTGCAAACTAATGGCCAAGTCAGAATTAGCATTGGTGACGTTACCGGGCACGATTTAGAAAGCAGTTTGGTGATGATTATGGCCCAAACGGCCCTGCGGACTTTGTTAGAACATGGGGTCACGGATCCGGTCAAACTGTTGAGCGCCATGAACCGCACCATCTATGAAAACACCAGACGCATGGGATCTTCTAAAAATATGACCTTAAGTTTGTTGCAATATGAAGCGGGGTTAATCCGTCTGAGTGGGCAACATGAGGAGGTGTTAATTATCCGCAGTAACGGGGAAACGGAACAGATTGACACGTTTGAGTTGGGCTTTCCCCTGGGTTTGGAACAGGATATTAGTGCCTTTGTGACAGAGCGGGAAATTAGTTTAAACAGTGGTGATTTGGCTGTGCTCTACACCGATGGCATCACCGAAGCGATGAATATTAAGAGGGAATTTTACGGCATAGAACGGTTGCAAACAGTACTTTCCCAGCATCGACACCAGACCCCAGCGGAAATCCGCCACCAGGCGATCGCCGATCTGAAGCATTTTTTGGGGGACCAACCCCAAGAGGATGATGTCACCCTATTAATTCTTAAGCAGAAGTAGTTCTGGGAAAGTTCAGGATCATTGTTAACCAATATTTTAAAAATCTCCCTAATTTTTGCTGTAGTAATGCTTTTCCCTGGCAATTAACCAAGCGGCGATCGCCCCACCGATGAAGCCGAATAGATGGCCCTGCCAAGAAACCCCCGGCCGACCGGGTAGTAAGCCCCAGAGAGCACTACCGTAGAGAACAAGGACAATGATGGAAAGCCCAATGGATGCCAGGTTTTTTTGGAACCAACCCCGCAGTAATAAAAATCCCAGGTAACCAAAAATCAGAATGCTGGCCCCCACGGTGACAGTGTTAGAGGGCGCAATCAACCAGACTCCCAAGCCCCCCACCACCATGGTGATCCCAGTCACAATCCAAAAGTCGCTCACTTCCTGGAGCATCACCAGCCAAGCCAAAATCACAAAGGGAACGCTATTGGCAATTAAATGACCGAAGTCGGCATGGAGAAAGGGGGCAAATAGGATTCCCCTCAGACCTTCCAAGGAGCGGGGATAAATGCCAAATTGATCCAGGCTGCCCCGAAAAACAAACGCATCCAAGATTTCCAGTAGCCAAAAAATGGCTAGAAAACTGACAATAATCGAGAACTGACTTTGCAGGGTGGCCCGCAAGGGAGTTTGGCGACTTTGGCTCATGGTGATCAAAAAGAGCGATGGCTGAGGTTAGGGGGACAGAGACCCATCCCTAATCAAGAATAACCAATCGCCATAGAATGGGACAGACCAGAAACTAGATCCTATGGCGACTATCCACGGTAATTGGCAACCTTCCCACGGGGAAAACGGCGGCAGACTGTTTCTTTGGGCGGATACCTGGGGTACTACCCTGCCAGAAACCACTGGCGATCGCCATCCCTTTGCGTTGGATGTACCGGCCTTGGTTCAGGCTTGGTCTAATGTGCCCCTGGCTTTTCCCCCAGCGGACAAGGTAACGGAGCAAACTTTAACGCTTCATTTACCAAGCCATTGTCAGCAAAAAATTCCCCTGCCCTTTGTTACAGGGCAAGACCCCGTGGCCATGGATGCGAAATACCTCCACTGGCGATCGTGGCAAATTACTGGGATGAGTTTGACCCCCAAGCAAACGTTAACGTTGCTGCAATCCATTCCCCTGGGAGGCCAGGTCCTAACCAGCTTGGGATCAGAATTTTATTTTTACGGTCAATTGCACCGCTGGTGTTTGGATTTAGTTCTGCGGGGCAAATTTGTGCCGGGGCTAGGGCAAATGGGGCAAGACGGCGGTTACTACGCTCAATGGATTCCCATCCTCGATAGCATCCAAGACCAAACCTATCTGGCCCAATTTACCCAGAGAGTCCCTCCCTGTGCCCTGGCCCTGACGCCCGAAACCGAAGCGGCTCAAGGGGTAGTGGTGGATTTACTCCAACAATTAGTCCAAGCCCAGATCGAGGTCACTAGTCCCGCCATTAGTAATGCCAAAGAAGCTTGGTTAAATGGTTGGCTCAAGGGCCTGACCCAGCCGGAGCAAACTTCCCTGGGTACGGGTAAAGCTCTGCAACGTTTAGCCACAACCCTGGACCATTGGTATCTGCCAGTCCAAGGTTATCTGGGGCAACAAAGCAACCAAGCCCTAGCCCAACGGCAATGGCGGGGTTCCCTGCGGTTACAGCCCCCGGTGGATGGTGCTGGCGGCATCTGGCAATTGGAATATGGTTTACAAGCCTTGGATGATGGAAAATTCTGGCTACCGGCCGCTGCCCTCTGGGCCATGACCGGCGATCGCCTAGTGTGGCAGGGCCGCAGAGTGGAGCAAGGAGCAGAAAGTTTACTGCGGGGCTTAGGAGTGGCGGCCCAAATCTATGAACCCATTGCCGACAGTTTGGCCCAACGCTGCCCCACAGGATGTGAACTAGATGCCATTCAAGCCTACGAATTTATCCTGGCGATCGGCCATCAGTTGCGGGACCGGGGACTGGGGGTAATCCTGCCGGCGGGGTTAGAACGGGGCGGCACCGCTAAACGCTTGGGGGTCAAGGTAGTGGGGGAAGTGCAACGGCAAAAAGGCCAGCGGCTCACCCTGCAAAGCTTAATTAACTATGACCTGCAATTGATGATGGGCACTGGGGACAATGCCCGCTTATTAACTAATGCAGACTTTGAAGGTTTGCTGGCCCAAAAATCTCCCCTGGTGGTGCTAGACGGGGAATGGATTACCCTGCAACCAGCGGACGTGCGGGCCGCCAAGGCCATTCTCCAGCAACAACAATCCGCCCCTCCCCTAACGGTGGAAGATGCCCTACGCCTCAGCATTGGCGATTTGCAGACCGTATCTAAGTTGCCAGTGACCCAATTTGCCGCTCGGGGCATGTTACAGGAGTTGATTGATACCCTCCGCAATCCCCAGGGAGTGGAGCCCATTGCTACCCCACCGGGTTTCCAGGGCACTCTGCGGCCTTACCAAGCTCGGGGTGTGGGTTGGTTAGCCTTTTTGGAGCGCTGGGGTCTGGGAGCTTGCTTGGCAGATGATATGGGTCTGGGCAAAACTCCTCAATTACTGGCTTTTTTGCTCCATTTAGCCGCTGAAGACATGCTAGTTAAGCCGGTGCTGATCGTTTGCCCTACGTCGGTAATGAGCAATTGGCAACACGAAATTAATAAGTTCGCCCCCCAGCTAAATACGGTTTTACACCATGGCGATCGCCGTAAAAAGGGACAACCTTTAGTCAAACAGGTCAAAGACCAGCAAATTGTTCTTACCAGTTATGCTTTGTTGCAACGGGACTTTAGCAGTTTGAAATTGGTGGACTGGCAGGGGGTGGTGCTGGACGAAGCCCAAAATATTAAAAATCCCCAGGCTAAACAATCCCAAGCGGCCCGGCAATTGCCAGCGGGTTTTCGCATTGCCTTAACGGGGACTCCGGTGGAAAATCGACTGACGGAACTCTGGTCAATTTTGGAATTTTTAAATCCCGGTTTCCTGGGCACCCAAAGCTTTTTCCAACGGCGCTTTGCCAACCCCATCGAAAAATTTGGCGATCGCCAGTCCCTGTTAATTTTGCGTAATTTGGTGCGACCGTTTATTTTGCGACGCCTGAAAACAGACCAAACTATTATCCAAGACCTGCCCGAAAAACAGGAAATGACCGTATTCTGTGACCTGTCCCAGCAGCAAGCCAATTTATATCAACAATTGGTGGAAGAGTCCCTCACGGCGATCGCCAACAGTGAAGGCATTCAACGCCACGGTTTAGTCCTCACCCTATTGACCAAGCTCAAACAGGTCTGTAACCATCCCGATTTATTGTTGAAAAAACCCGCCATTACCCACGGGCACCACTCCGGCAAACTGATCCGTCTGGCGGAAATGCTCGAAGAAATGATCAGCGAAGGCGATCGGGCATTAATTTTCACCCAATTTGCCAGTTGGGGCCATCTGCTCAAACCCTATCTGGAAAAACACTTTAACCAAGAGGTGCTTTATCTCCATGGAGGCACCCCCGCCGCCCAGCGACAAGCTCTGGTGGAAAGGTTCCAGCACGACCCCCACAGTCCCCATTTATTTATTCTCTCCCTCAAGGCTGGGGGCACAGGGCTTAACCTCACCAGGGCCAACCATGTGTTTCATGTGGACCGGTGGTGGAATCCGGCGGTGGAAAACCAAGCCACGGATCGGGCTTTTCGCATTGGCCAAACCCGCAACGTCCAAGTGCATAAATTTGTTTGCACAGGTACTTTGGAGGAAAAAATTAATGCCATGATGGCAGACAAACAACAGTTAGCGGAACAGACAGTGGATGCGGGGGAAAATTGGCTCACCCGTTTGGACACCGATAAGCTCCGTCAGTTATTAACCCTATCGGCTACCCCAGTGGATTACCAAGCTGAAACATCCGATTGATGAAAGCGAAAAAAATACAGTAGGGAAAATTCATCTCCTACTGTGGGCCTCCATTTAACTTGAGGTCGAGTTACTTATTTTGGTAAAGCAATTCTCTTGCGGAAATGCTTCCGAGGTTAAAAAGTTGCTACACAGAAACTTCGCTCAGTTCCCTGGTCATGTGGTCAAAGGGAGAAGCAATGAAATCTGCGGTGCTCAGATTGGCATCTTCCGCCATGGCTTCAATCATTTCCTTCATGATCTGAATGCCCCGCACCGTGGGCCCAATGGGTACTCCCAGGGAATTGTAGGTTTCCCGTAGTCCTTGCAGAACCCGCTCATCCAGCACGTTATTGTCCCCGGCAATGAGGGCATAACTGGCGTAGCGCAGGTAATAGTCCATATCCCGCAGGCAGGCGGAAAAACGACGGGTGGTGTAGGCATTACCACTGGGGCGGATTAGTTCGGGGATTTCTTCAAACAATTGGGCGGCGGCCCGTTTGACGATGGTGGCCGAATTAGCGTTAATCATGGCGGCGGCGGCAATCCTAGCCGCACCAGACTCAAAATAAGCTTTGAGCTCGTCCATGGCGTTCCGGTCTAGATAACGACCGGTCAAATCATAGCTTTTTATTAAAGTGGTAACCGCGTCTCGCATTTAAAAGGTTCTCCCAACGGCAGTTTATAGTTAAGGGGCTTGGGCAAGCCATTTTAGTTCTCCTACCTATCATTATTTCCGAGTGAACGCAAGTCAAGGGAGCCCTTACCCCTGCAATAAAACTACATATTTAGGCCGTCAGGGGCTTAAGTTTTTGCATTATTTTCTCGGCTAAATTAATGGCTAGGTCATTAAAGCATTGGCCAGCTTTGGCTAATTAAGCCCACCAATGCACCAAAGACCACTAACCAATGGGAACTGATGAAAAATCGTCCCAGGGTGATCGCCCCTAGCACCGCCAGGCCGATGGTCAAGGGATCAATAAGGGCAGAACGGGCTAAACCAATGGTAGTGACCACCATTAAACCCCAGGCACCGGCATTAACGCCATCCAGAAAAGCTCGGAAAATTAATGACTTTTGTAGGGTACTGACCCAGGGATTGACCAGGGCCACCAGCAAAAAAAATGCCCACCGTAGCGGCGATCGCCCCCGGGTTGCCCGCTAATAGATAACCGATAAAAGTGGCAGTGGTGAATAACGGACCAGGGGTAATTTGACCAATGGCGATCGCATCTAGCAATTGTTGGGAAGTTAGCCAGCCCAAACGATCCACTAGGTCAGCTTGCAAAAAGGCAAACAACACGTAACCGCCGCCATAAAGCAGACAACCGATTTTGAGGAAAATGCCAAACACAGACCAAGGGTTGGTGCCACTGACGGGTAACGCAGGGGAAGCATTGAGTTGACCCAAGGGCAAAAAGATCAGCGGTAAAGACTGGAGCCCTCCCCGCCCCATTTGGATCAATATCAGAGCTAAACCGGCCAGCAGTAACAGTAAGATTTCCGGTTGAGCCGAGACTGTGCCCACCATCACCAACACCGCCGCCCCGATGGTGAGGGGAGTTTTGAGTGCTTTCTGGCCTAGTTTCCATAAAGCTTGCCCGATCAGGGGAATAATCATGGGCTGAATGCCGTAAAGCATATTACCCACCGCTGGCACTGATTGGTAGTGAACATAGGCGATCGCCATTAACCAGACCACCACCATGGCCGGCAAAATGAAGGCAAATCCAGCAATAACCAAGCCGGCCCATATACCCCGTTCATAGCCCAGGTGAATGGCTAACTCGGTGGAATTAGGCCCGGGAATTAAATTGGTCACCCCGATCAAATCTAAAAATTTTTCGTGGCTGAGCCATTGCTGTTGCCGCACCACTTCCTCTTCCATCATGGCAGTGTGGGCCGCAGGGCCACCAAAGGAAAAAAGTCCTAACCGCAAAAATAAACAGGCCAACTGCTGCAACCGTTGCCGTTTTTGCGGCGGAGTTAAAGTTCCATAGTCCGCTTCGACGGTTTCCATCAAGGATTTATCCGCTGGCAAACAACATCCACCAGCTTAAGGCAATTTCCGTTACTCGCCCGATCGCCTTTTTGAATCATGTTCAAATGCCCGTACCATAAATAAAATCAGTAGAAACGGCGGAAGAAGCTCCAGCAAAAACTTTAGCAACTCGGGGTTTAATAAATACTTTTTGCCCAACTTTAGGGTTAAGCTGTTGCCCTTGTTCCCGGTTTAGGTAGGCAAGCACAACGGTGTTATCCGTTAGTATTACCTCCACTTGTATTTCTGAACCTAGGTGAATAACTCTTTTAATCGTACCTGCTACGCTGGCATCGTCCGCTTCCCTTAATAATTCAAAATCATGGGGACGGACAAAAACCGGATCCTGATGCCCATTATTACTATGGTTAGGTTCAAAAGCATGGTGGTTAAAGAGGGAAGCATTACGGGGCAAAATATTAACTTCGCCAATGAAACCCATCACAAAGGGACTAGCGGGATGCTCATAAATTTCTTCCGCTGTGCCAACTTGCTCAATTTTGCCGTTACTCATCACCACAATTTCATCCGCTACTTCCATGGCTTCTTCCTGGTCGTGAGTAACAAATACACTGGTGAGGTGTACTTCATCATGTAATTTGCGTAGCCAGCTACGGAGTTCTTTCCTTACTTTGGCATCTAGGGCTCCAAAGGGTTCATCCAGTAATAAAACCTGGGGCTGTACTGCTAAAGCTCGAGCCAAGGCCACCCGTTGCCGTTGTCCTCCAGAAAGTTGGGAAGGGTAGCGATTTCCCAGTCCTTCCAATTGAATTAGGGATAATAATTCCTCTACCTTTTCCTTGGTTTGATTGCGGGGGGATTTGCGAATTTCCAAACCAAAAGCAATGTTTTGGCGAATAGTTAAATGTTTAAATAAAGCGTAGTGCTGGAAGACAAAGCCAATGTTACGTTTACGAATGTCCACATGGGTAGCATCTTGGCCATTAATAATAATTTGTCCTTGGTCGGGGGGTTCTAAACCGGCGATCGCCCTTAGTAAAGTTGATTTTCCAGACCCGGAAGGACCTAGTAATGCCACTAATTTGCCATTGGGAATTTCTAAGTTAATATCCTTGAGAGCAGTAAAATCACCAAAGTTTTTGGATACGTTATTAATTACAATACTCATTGCCATGTCCTCTGTTAAATGTGAAAAGTTAGATTGATAAACAAAAAACGGATTTGAGACAAACTTAACTTCAAAGTTAAACAGTTTTGTGGTGACCAGTACGTTGCTCTAAAATTTCCTTTACAACTAGGGTTACCACTGCCAGTAAAGCTAATACCACTGCCGCTCCAAATGCCGCTTCCGTTTGATAGTTTTTGTATTCCTGTTCTACAAAAATTGGCAGAGTACTGGTTTTGCCTAAAATACTGCCGGAAACTACCGCCACGGCCCCAAATTCCCCCATAGCCCGAGCATTGGTTAAAAGAACCCCATAAAGTAAGCCCCAACGGATATTTGGCAACGTCACTCGCCAGAAAATTTGCCAATCCTTCGCCCCCAAGGTGCGGGCGGCCTCTTCCTGTTCCGGCCCCAATTCTTCCAGTACGGGAATCACTTCCCTGGCCACAAAGGGTAAGGTCACAAAAATAGTGGCGATCGCCATGCCAGGTACAGCAAACAGTATTTGCACATCGAGGGCGGCGAACCAGCTACCAATCCAGCCATCCTTGCCGTAGAGCAGAACAATCATCAAGCCGGCTACCACGGGGGAGATGGAGAAAGGTAAATCTAAAATGCTTAAAAATAAAGCTCGACCGGGGAATTGATTACGAGCTAATACCCAAGCGGCACAGAGACCAAATACCGTGTTCAAAGGAACAGAAATCAGCGCCATGACAACGGTTAACTGCAAAGCTGACTGAAAATTACGATCTCCCATGGCTGCTAAAAATGGCTCTATTCCCTTATGAAAAGCTTCGTAAAAAACGGCGATCGCCGGTAGTAGTAAAACCAAAACTAAATAAAATAAAACCAGGATGATGAGAAGATATTTAATCTTAAAAGTTTTGGGTGAATTAACTGTTAGCATAGCGACGGCCCCATTGTTGCAGTAGGTTAATAATTAGCAGTAAAATCAGGGAAACAAAAAGTAGCACCGCTCCAATTACTGTTGCTCCTGCGTAGTCATATTGCTCCAACCTCTCAAACACTAATACTGGAGCAATTAAATCTTTAAAAGGAATGTTAGAAGCAATTAAAACGATGGAGCCATATTCCCCCACCGCCCGGGAAAAGCCCAAAGCCACTCCGGTTAAAATGGGGGGAATTAAAGGGGGGAAAATTACTCGCCAAAAGGTTTGAAATTCCGTTGCCCCCAAAGACCAAGCGGCCTCCTCTGCTTCTTCTTCCAACTCCTGTAAAACTGGTTGTAAAGTTCGCACAATAAAGGGCAAGGAAATGAAAACCATAGCCACAAATACCCCCACGCGACTGAAAGCTATTTGAATGCCAAAGGGAGCAAAGAAGCGACCAACCCATCCTGTTTGACTATACAAAGTTGCCAACACTAAACCAGCAACGGAGGTGGGCAGAGCAAAAGGTAAATCGATGATGGCATCGACAATTTTTTTGCCGGGAAATTGATAGCGCACCAACACCCAAGCTACTAACGTGCCCATCACACCATTGACAATCCCCGCTGCTAAGGCCGTGAGAAAGGTGACGTTATAAGTTGAAATAGCAATGGGAGTGGTGGCAATTTGCCAAAATCCTTCTGAACCCAAGGAGGCGGATTTAAACAGGAGGGCAGCAATGGGTAACCATAAAATCAGTAAAAGATAAATAATGGTTACCACCCAGGGCACAGAAATAGATTGCCAAAAACTAAATTTAATCAGTTGTTTTGGTAGGGAAGAAAAAGGAAGATTTGTGGTCATGTTACCAGCCGTCTGATTCCTGATCTAAAACTATAGTGACTTGCAATTCTTCTAGATAAGCTAAGGCGTCATTAATTGCTTCGGCATGGCCAATTAAAGTTAATTTAAATTGACCTTGACCGCCGTTAGTGCCCAAAGTTGCCGCCAGGATATTGACCTGGAGTCGATAGCGGCTCACCAGTTGGGTCACAATTGGTTCTTGACGATAGCTTTCTGGAATAGTTAGGTAGAGGGTTACCTCGGTAGTTCGTTGGGAACTCTGGCTATGGAGGTGAGAGAAAGTTGATATTTGCATGGGTTAATTAGCTTCAACCAAAATTACTTAGAATTATTATTGCTTACCAATTTTGGTAATAACTTGGTCGAAAATACCCCCTTCATCGAAGAATTCGGTTTGGGCTTTTTTCCAACCGCCAAATTCTTCAATGGTGGCTAAATTTTCAACTTTAGGAAATTGGTTAGCAAACTTGGTTAGCACTTCCTCATTCACAGGACGAAATCCTGTTTCAGCAAAAATTTGTTGTGCTTCTGGAGTAAAAAGATATTGCACAAAGGCATCAGCCACTTCCCTGGTTCCTTTTTTATCTACATTGGTATCCACAACGGCCACTGGGCCACTAATGGAAACATTGAAATCCTGGGGAATGATATAGGGTTGATTTTCCCCTTTTTGTTTGGCTAACAGCACTTCATTTTCGTAGTTGAGCAAAACATTGCCTTGACCCTGTTTATAGAAAACGTCGGTGGATTCCCGCGCATCCTTGGGCAAAACCGGCGCATTGGCCAAAACCTTACTGGCAAAATCAAAAGCTTGCTCCTCTGTGCCCCCAGTTTTGGTTACTGAACCCCAAAGGCCGAGGAAATTCCAGCGGGCGCCCCCGGAAGTTTTGGGGTTGGCGGTGATCACTTTAACTTCTGGTTTAGCCAAGTCAGACCATTTTTCCACTTTGATGTTGTCCGATGCCCTAGTCACAAAGGCGATGACGGAGTTAGTGACAATGGAGCCATTGGGGGCTTCCTCTTCCCAACCGGGTTGAATTAGCCCGGCACTTTCAATTTTTTGCACGTCGGAACTGAGGGCCAGGGCAACAATATCCGCATCTAGCCCATCCACCACGGCTCTAGTCTGACTACCGGAACCACCATAGCTTTGTTCAAAAGTCACATCCTGGCCGGTTTTAGTTTTCCACTCTTCTGTGAATTTAGGAATGATTCTTTCAAAGGCATCCCTGGTGACGGCATAACTCACCAAGGTCAAATTCGCTGGAGCTTGACTGGCATTTTCCCCTGACCCTGACCCGGGCTCGGTGGTGGCGGTGGGGGTATTGTTGCAAGCGGTGATACTGCCCACCATTAAAACGGCGATCGCCGCACTACCCAACGAGAAAAAGGATCGAGCCATAACAAATTTCCTTGACTAAAAAATGAACTGAATCGTAACGCAATAGTAGCATACACGAAATGCAAAACAATTACAATCCATTCTATGTTTGAAAACAATCAAAACGTAGATGTTCTGCTAATTGTGTCCCTTACTCTGGTTAAAATCTGCCACGGGTCAAAAAAAGACCCCCAACCATTAGCCAGGGGTGGCAATTAAAGCCAAATTTAGAATCCGTATAAGTCGAGGGTGAGGAATGCTAAGTATGTGTGAGGTGTAAAGCTTAGGTGGCAGAGCCGTTGAGAAAGTCTAGGGATTGCTTAGCCTGAGTCAACGTCTGATTCACTTTTGTCAACTGTTGTTCAATGGTTGAGTGCAGGGCTGGGGTGCTTCCTCCTTTAGCTTTTTCGGTGCTGTCAGCCAACTGATCGATCAATTGTGCAATTTGATCTAATGACTGTTGAGCTTGCTGAAAACTCTCTTCTGCTTGGACTAAAGCTTCAGGTGCAAGATTGGCCTCTGCCAAAAGCTTGGGGCTAATATCCTCTATCTTTTCCGCTAAATCATCAAGATCATCCGCCACATTTTCCAGGACATCCTGTTTCTTGTCTAGGGATTTCTTTAATTGCTTCCGTTCAGCAATATCCGTTGCAGTAGTAAGTTGATCAAGTTCGGCGGTCAAATCGGCGATCGCCGTTTTTAGTTGGCCCTCAGCTTCCGCCAAGACAGATTGGGTTTTAGTGGCAAGTTTTTGCCACGGGGCAGGCAATACCGTTAATGCAGGTTCTTCTGTAACCACTGCTGACTCCGTTGTAGTCGCTGCTAAGCATTGGGAAATGGGCATAACTAGGAACAAGCCCAAAACCAGAATCAGTGATAACCCCCCATTAACTAACAATTTACGCCCAGGCCAACGCCCCTTAGACAAGATTTGACTAATAGCAGACATAAAAACAACCTCCCAAAAATATAGATAAAGAGAAACAACGCTAGCAGAATGGCCATATGCCCAAGCCAAGACCAATCTGCGTATCCTAATTTATTTTCATGTAATTTGCAAATAATTTCAAAATGTTTTTACAATGAATTATTATGGGCTCAGCCTTTCCGACAATCGACTCCCTCAGCCCGACTTAAATTGCGTCCGAGGCAAATCCCTATGGCTACGGAACTCCAGCCTTCCTCTATCCATCCCTCACCACGGTCAGTGTCCCAACCCAACAAACTATCGATCGCCAGATTTCTTCTCGGACTCGTACTCCTGGCGTTCGCCTCTACCTTTGTGGTAATGATTCCCCCAGGACACCAAGGCATTTTGTTGACCCTAGGTAAAATGCAGAAACCCTTGCTAGGGGAAGGTTTACACTTAATTTTGCCGGTGGTGAACACAGTGGAAATTTTGAATACCAGAGTCCAAAAACGAGAAATTGAGGCAGAAGCATCATCCAAAGATCTCCAGGATGTATTCACCGATGTGGCCCTCAACTGGCATTTGATTCCGGGAGCTGTTGATCAAGTTTTTGCCCAAGTAGGCAATCAGGAGCAAGTAGTAGACCACATCATTGACCCCGCCATTGAAGAAGTTTTAAAAGCTGTTTTAGCTAAATATACCGCCGAGAAAATTATTACCAAACGGGATCAAGTTAAAAGAGAAGTGGATACAGTGCTAATCAATCGTCTGGAAAATTATCACATTGCCATTGATGACCTTTCTCTAGTTCATATACATTTTTCCAAGGGGTTTCGGGAAGCGGTAGAAGCAAAACAAATTGCCGAGCAGGAAGCAAAACAAGCTGAATTTATTGCCCAAAAAGCTGTTAAACAAGCAGAGGCCATGGTTAATTTGGCAAAAGGGGAAGCGGAAGCCCAGCGATTAATTAAAGCCACATTAACCCCAGAGATTTTACAAAAACGAGCTATTGAAAAATGGAACGGTAATCTTTCGTTGATGGTGGGAGATAAAAACCATAAATTTTTGGATTTAAAACAAATTATTCCTGCTAAACCCTGAAGTCACGCATCAAAATCTTGGCAGAGAATTTCCTCAAAAGCTTGAACAATGCGAGTTTGAAAACGCTGTATATGTTTCAGTTTTAATATTGGTCTAGTAATTATCATTTCTTCAAATTTGGAAGAATTAAAGACCTTAATAGAGCGCAAAGTATCTAATCTTAGTTCTTTCCCAATCATTAATTCTGATAGGGCCGTTGCTTCCACTCCCCTTTCCACCACAGCCTTGACCATTTCACTACTATTAAATAGTAATGCAACATCAAGAGTCTGGGGATTAATACCCCAATTTTGTAAAGCCTGTTCAAAAGTCTGTTGACTGCCAGAACCAGCCTCCCTCATAACCCAACTAGTATTGACTAAATCATCCACCATAATTTCTGGTTGATCAAACCAAGAATGACTTTGACCAACTACAATCTGTAGGCGGTCTCTTCCTATAATTTCCGATGCAATATTCTTTTGTAAGTTAAGCTTAATTTCCCCAGCAACAACACCTAAATCATATAAGCCGGTCGCTGTTCCACCACAAATATTATCAGCATTAGCCAAAGTACAATTAACAGAAATTCCTGGATATTTTTGCTTAAATTTACTGATTTTTTCCGGCAACCAATAATTACCTATGGTCAAGCTAGAACCTAAGTTAAGTTCCCCTTGTTGTAAATTATTTAACTCTCTCAAGCCCCGCTCCGCTAACGTCACTTGAGCTAGGATTTTTTGTGCCTCTACTTGAAGCATTTTTCCCGCTGAAGTAATTTCAATCCTCCTGCCCATGCGATGAAATAGCTTCACTCCGTAATCAGATTCTAAAATATGAATTGCAGTACTAACTGCTGGCTGTGTAAGACATAGCTCCTCAGCGGCGTTAGTAAAATGAAGATGCTTAGCTACAGTTAAAAACACACGCAACTGATCTAGGGTCATAGATAAAAATCTAGCTAAAAACTAGACAACTAATAAGTCCAATTTTGTCGAGTTTGTAAACTATAGGTTCCATCCTTAACGTTAATTCGTTCTAAAATTAGCTTTAGATCACTAAACATATTGGCTTGGCGCTGGAGTGCGTCAAGAGTTAAATTGTCAATTGGGATAATTGCCCTCTCAATACTACGTTGTTGTAAACTAATTAGAATTGCCGGATCTAATTGATGATGTTCTACCAAACGCTTGGCTGCTTCTAGTTCCTGTTTTTTAGCCCAAGTACCCGCTTCATTCACTTCTTCGAGAATAACCTTTAAAATATTTGGATAATCTCGCACCAGCTCAGGAATAGCATAATATAAAGTTGGAACTTCAAGAGAAGCTTGGTCACCAAAAATATCTTCTAAATCAACTAAAACCCTTCCAGGATAATTACTCCTGACAGCGGTGGACGTATAAGGAACCCAGACAACCCAAGCATCCACTTCCCCTGCATAAAATTTAGGTAAAGCCTCCGGTTGAGTTAAATAAACTGGATCGATATCTGTATAATCTAATCCCACCTTATTCAAAGCTTTAACTAATACATAGTGAGCACTAGAACCTTGATCAAATGCAACTTTTTTCCCCTTTAAGTCCTTTATATTTTTAATCGGTGAATTATTTAGTACCAAAATTGCTTGACCTTTAGAAACCGTATATTTTTCCTTAGCAACCCTCATAAAAACATGTTCTGCTGCTTGGGAAAAAATACTAGCTGTTCCACCGCCGCCACAAAAATCAATTGATCCCTTACTCAAGGCTTCAATTAGACTAGATGCCGACAAAAAACTTGTCCAAGTGACCGTTACCCCCAGGGGTTCTAACTGTTTTTCCAATAACTTTTGCTCTTTTAATATAATGAGATTAATCATTCCCTCAGGATAACCAATATTTAATCGTTTAAGACGTTGAGCCTCCTGGACTAACAGTGTATTGTCTTTACTATTAGAACGCTTAAAAAACCATCGATCCAATAGAATACAAAGAATAATTCCTCCTATAAATAAGAGTATGGTTTCAACTAATCTCCGGATTGTATTTGATGGCAGCCTAAACGAAGTTATTGCGGAATTTGCTGTACTGCCACTAGTTTGAGAGACACTATCTGGTCCCAAAATCAGACCAGCGAAATAACTTAAAAAAAATCCGATAAAAAATAAAATAATTAAGCGATGACGAACCAATTGGGATCGAGTCAACGACAGTCTACTAAATGGTGAGTCTTTTCCTAATCGCCATTTAAAAGATAGAATTTTTTGGACAAAATAACTAATCACAGATGGGAATATAAATTACTCTAGTGAAAAGAAGATTATATCTTAACTCCAAAGATAACTGATTTTTTTGTATAAGCTTTTACATAAAAATATTTTATAAATCAATTGAGTCACAAGATACATATTTTTAAAACTCATAAATGCTACGCTTTCAAACCAATCTTTAAATAATTTTAAAAAGATCAAAAATCATAACTGATAGCAAAGGTTAGTTGTAAAAGTTTCAAATTATTTACTCAAATTTATTTATTCAGAAATATTATATTTTGACAAATCAAGTAGCCTATCTATTTGATATTTTCAGCATAGATTAAGAATAATTAAATTAAGTCTTTTAAATATTTAAAAACAATGATAGACTGGCTATTGGCAGCTATAAAAGTAGGAGTGGCAACAGGGGTAGCAACAACCTTTGATGATAATATTTATTTAACTGGTTTTTTTAGTGAAGTTAATCGAAATTTTCGTCCTAAACATATTGTTGTTGGTGAAATAATCGGCTTTACATGCTTAATTTCAATAAGCTTAATTGGGTTTTTGATAGGTCTGATTATTTCTTCGAAATGGATTGGTTTGTTGGGTATATTACCAATATTAATTGGAATAAATAACCTGCGCTTAATCATAACTTACAAAGAGGAATTTCCTTCTAAAGTACCAGAGACAAAAAAAAGAAGTTCACAATATCATGGTTTTGATTCTCACCGCTTGTCCCTATGGGATGTTCTTCGTGATCGTCAGACTTATAAGGTATCTGCTGTAACTATTTCCAACGGAGGTAATAATCTAGGCATTTATATTCCACTTTTTGCTAATAGCACATTTAGCAATCTTCTTGTTATTATACCGATTTGCTATTTTGTTGTTTGTGCTTGGCTATTCATGTCTTATAATTTAACTCGTCAGCCCAGCATTGCAGTAATTTTAAGTCGTTATGCTGGTAAATTATTTCCTTTTGCTTTAATGTGGCTAGGGCTGAGAATAATCATAGATAATGAGTCATATAAATTATTTTTCAATATTTCATAATTGGACAACAACTGTTTTTAGCTAGAAAGTAAATTAGGAATAGCATAAATTAAATTTATTAATTTAACAGAAAACTATGTTTGACCCTCTTGGCTTTTTTACCTAAAGTGAAAATACTAGTTCCATCTCTAAGAAGTTATACTATGAATGAATTAGATCTTTTAGCTGCAATTCCGACGGGTATCACCGCATTTTGTGCTACAAATTTGGATGACATTTTAATTCTTCTGCTTTTTTTTACCCAAACCAATGTAAGTTTTCGCCGTCGGCAGATTGTGGCGGGACAATATTTAGGATTTTTAGCTTTAATCGTCGCTAGTTTACCTGGATTTTTGGGTGGTTTATTACTACCCCGTCCATGGATCGGTTTACTGGGCTTAGTGCCTATTTTAATTGGACTTAACCGTTTACTCATGGCCAATGGGGATGAAGAACCTGAATTTATCGATTCTGTCACAACAAATACCACAAGCAATTCAGGTATTTTCAAAATGTCCTTGGGAGGAATATTCACAGCCCAAACTTATAGCGTAGCAGCAATTACCTTTGCTAATGGTGGTGACAATATCGGTATTTATTTGCCTTTGTTTGCCAGTAGTTCTTGGCAAAGTCTAACAATTATTTTAAGTGTATTTTTGCTGTTAGTAGGGGTTTGGTGTTATGTTGCTTATCAACTTACAAAAATTAAAATTATTGCCGAAAATATAACTCAATATGGAAATTTTATTATTCCATTTGTGCTAATTGGATTAGGAGGATTAATTCTGATAGATAGCCATACCCTTGACCATCGTGGTTTAGTGGTCTTAGTATTAATTGTTAGCGGTCTTTATTTGGCGAATTTTACTCATTATTATCAGAGCTATTTTGAAAAAATAAAACGATAAAAATTCTGCAAAACAATAATCATTAAATTAAATTTTGTCAGAGTAAACTTAAATTATGGTCTGGCTATTACAAATAATAATTCGCGCAACTTCTGCTTTTATAGCCACCAACTTAGATGACCTCTTAATTTTGATGTTTTTCTTTTCTCAAGTAAATTATCCTAAGTCTAATTTAAGAATCCGTGATATTGTGCTGAGCCAATATTTAGGATTTACTGTTATTCTATTACTTAGTTTACCTGGATTTTTTGGCGGACTAATCCTATCACAAAAATGGACTAGTTTACTGGGAATAGTACCAATTTTTATAGGACTAAAAATATTATTTAGCTCCGAAAAGGAAGACAAAACAATTGTATCTTTAAGTTATAGTGTTAAGCATTCTTCTGGAAAACAGTCCAGTTTAATTACGTCCTTGATTCCTCCCCAAGTTTATGGCATAGCGGCTATTTCAGTCGCCAATGGCGGAGATAATATTGGCATTTATATTCCCTTTTTTGCCGGCTTGTCTTGGTTGGGGTTATCTATAGTTATTGCTGTTTTTTTCATTTTGATCGCTGTGCGTTGTGCGATCGCCTACTATTTAACTTGCCATCCTGTAGTGGGAAAAATAGTCGCTCGCTATGGTAAAAAGATTGTTCCTTTTGTTTTAATTAACCTAGGGCTATGGATTTTCTGGGATAGTAAAAGTTACGAATTGTTAAGACTGTTATCCAAGTAACAATCAATGAACAACTTATTCAATAAATATTTTAAAACTCCTAGTTATTTGTAAATAGCAATGCTGCCTCTATTAAAAAAAAAGCCATCCTCGGCAAATCTCGAAGAAAAAAAACGACGTAACTCCTCTAGGATTCGAGACCATTTGGCCAACGAAAGAACTTACCTAGCTTGGTTACGTAGTGCCGTAGCTCTAATGGGGTTCGGCGTGCTTATTGCTCGTTTACGGATGTTTCAGCCACCAGAAGTCCATAGTCCTGGCAATAGTTGGAAATTAGGGTTATTTTTCTCAGTAATTGGTTTGTTGACGGTTTTACTATCAACTCAACATTACTTTGCTGTTCGCTATGACATTGATGAGGACACCTACGAACCAGCAGATCGCTGGGTAATTATTTTTAGCCTTTCAATTTTAGTGTTAGGGTCTGGAGTTATTTTCTATCTCTTCACAGCACCCTTAAATCCCTTAAGTAGTATTGTTTTTGAATGATTCGATTGGGAGTGACTTTGTTTTATTAAAAAAAGTATTGTAATAACTACTTGGCTATGATTTGTATTATTGTAGGCAAAGCAATTAGAGCTAATTTCTAAAGAAAATCTTAAGAGTGCTCAAACTCACATCTAGTAAGTGTTTGGAGCATTTTGTGCTCTTGCTATAACAAACACTGAAAGCCTTGTCATTGCGTGATCTCGGCGGACTTATGAAATCAGCTCTTAGTGAGTTATTCCAAATAACAACATTGTCCATAGTAGTAATTAAAAAATATACTTGGAGTTAATGGGTGGCGCAAAGAAAGCATAAATTATTTTTAAGTTTAAGTTTAGTAAAGAAATTTGTGATATAAGGAGTGGATGCAACTAGCTTGCGGATTTTTATAGATTATTTTCCGGATCATGTGTCAATTACTCGGCATGAATTGTAATGTTCCCACCGATATTTGCTTTTCCTTTGAGGGATTTTGTGCCAGAGGTGGCAAGACCGATGAACATCGAGATGGCTGGGGCATTGCCTTTTTTGAAAATTTAGGCTGTCGCTTATTTTTGGATGATAATCCATCAATTAGTTCCCCCGTGGCGGAACTGGTCAAAAAATACCCGATTAAGTCCCGTAATGTTATTGCCCATATCCGTAAAGCGACCCAAGGCGAAGTAGGCTTAGAAAATTGTCACCCTTTTCATAGGGAGTTGTGGGGAAACTATTGGGTTTTTGCCCACAATGGTAATTTGGAAAATTTTCAGCCCAACTTAATTGGTCCCTATCAACCGGTGGGGGCAACCGACAGTGAAAAGGCTTTTTGTCTATTATTACAAACCTTACGGGAAAACTTCCCTAACAATAAACCAAACTTAGAAGAGCTTTATCAAGTTTTACAGACAACAATAGATATTTTGTCCAATTATGGCATTTTCAATTGCCTGCTTTCCAATGGTGAATATTTATTTGTTCACTGTACCACTCAACTTCATTATCTCGTTCGTCAAGCTCCATTTGCCGCAGCTCATCTGATTGATGAAGATATTACCGTTGATTTTCAAGCTTTAACTGCCCAAGAAGATCGAGTAGCAATTATTGCGACGCTTCCTTTAACAGATAATGAGTTATGGACAAGAATTACCCCAGGCAAATTACTCGTTTTTCAGGATGGTATTCCGATTCTCGGTAACACTTAAAATAACTGCTTGCACCAGTAAACTCCAGGCGATCGCCAAACTCCAACCACCTAAAATATCACTGGGATAATGGACTCCTAGATACATTCTTGTCCAAGCAATTAAAATAACAAAAATAGAGCCTAAAATAATCACTAAGATTCTCCATTTGCTATGCCAACTTACGGTGGCTAAAATCATCACTAAAATCATACTCGATAAGGCATGACCACTAGGGAAAGAAAAACTATTTAGCCAGGGATAACTTGATTGCCAAAGATGGGGACGAATACGGGAAAATAAACTTTTTGTTTCATAAGTTAAAGCAACGGATCCTAGGGACGTAATAGCTACATAGAGCAAATACCGCCATTTCTGTTGATAGGCTAAAACTAAACTTAAAAGTAGAAGTATCGGGGTCGTTGCTCCATAAATACCTAAATTAGTAAAAAAGCTAGCAAATTTATCTAAAAGAGGATTAGATGTTTCGTGTAAAGCATATAAAATTTCTTGATCCACCCAAACCCCCTGAGGATAGTAGGAAATAGCGATCGCCAATAAGACAAAAATCTGTAGAAAAAACAATGCCCAAAATAAAACTTTAGTGTTCATATTTGAATTATTGATAAAAAATCCACCTACCACAAACAAGTAGATGGATATTGTCCACATTCATACTTAAGTGCTAAACACTTTTTTCAGGTCCCGTTTCCACTGGCAAATCCGTTGTGCTGTATTCTGTCCAGGAACCTTCATAAATTCGGACATTGGGATATCCAAGTAAGTGCTTAAGTACGACATATTGCAAAGTCGCTTCCCGTCCAGTACTGCAGGAAACAATAATGTTATCGCTGGGTTTAATATTCCGCTCAGCCAAAAGTCGTTTAATTTCACCCAAAGATTTCAACTTATGGGGATTTTTCAGAGCCTCATCGGGATTGTTAGCCTCAGTGAAAGTCGGCCAAGGAATATTTCTTGCCCCAGGAATATGACCATTCCTGACCCAAAGATTAACTTTACCTTCAAAAAGATCTGCTGGACGGGGATCAATGATTACATTGCCTGGCTTACCAATTAACGGCTTGAGCTGTTCTAGGCTGACACGAATGTTAGGATTATCTTGCAATGTAAATTTACCAGGTGTGTAACGGGGAAACTCCTTTGTTACAGTTTCTTTGGCATCTTTAAAACCTTTATAACCACCATCTATCACTGCAACCTTTTTAGCGCCAGAACGCTCCAATAGATAGGCAACCATGGTTGCGCCTAAAACGTTGTTCCCGTCGGAATAAACAACAATTTGATCGTCATTACTAATGCCAGATTTACTCAATAATTGGACAATTTTATTGGCATCCCAGTATTGAACCGGCAAAAAGCCGTTGGGGCCACGGAAAACATTATCAGCAAGGTTAACAGCTTTGGGGATATGCCCATCAATATACTCCAAGGGATTGATCCGGACATCTAGCACCTTTACTTTCGGATCGTTAACATGTTGGCTTACCCAACTAGGAGAAACAAATTCAATTTTAGTAGCAGGGGTATTAGCAACAGAAGGAATAGCAGACAGTAGGAAAAAACTGACTAATCCTCCCAGAAAGATAACAAAAAGCTGTACGAATTTTCGTTTGGTCCATTTCAGCTTTATTGTCGGATTAAAAGAGGCGAATTGAAGCATAGAAAAATTCTCCAAAGTGAATTAATGCGAAATAGCAAAAACTAAAATCAATGGGTAACTTACAAAGGCTAGAGGGGGAGAACACCAGCTAAGTCTATAAATTGAAAATGAACTAGTAAGAGTAGAGTTGCAGTGAATAGACTAGAAGACACAATGCCAGAGAAAAGAATCTTTCTAAAACTCTTTGGTTGAGTTTTTTGTTGGAAAATTCGATTTCCCCCGACCTGCATCAACAAAATCCCCCCCAGGTTTGATAACCAATAACCGGCGATCGCCCCTGGTAAGAGTGAGCCATTGACAAATAGGTCACAAACATAGCCAAAAGCATAGGCTAGAGGTAAATTAATCACTAAATCATTCCACCAGCACAAGGGAGACAGCAGAAAACCAACCAGCAATAGCAATAATCCCCCCAGACGATTTAAATCTTGCTCTATGGAACCTGGAGGACAACGTGAAATAATCAAATCTTTATTCTTGACCATCGATAAACATTTGTAGGAGGCATCGACAAAGGTAATCTTAAGGTTTCAAAATCTAGCCTATCTATGCTCCTAAATTGGTTAAGGATGATGATATTTGCTTAGTTTGGGTTTTTCCAAATAACTGATTTAGTTCTAAGCGGTAGATAAATTCAAACAAATATAAAAAACTAATACCGCCAGTAATTAAAACCAACAAACTTAAGGCAATAAAATAAGCATAAGCTTTCCAGATTAAGCCCCGTAATCCTATCAAATAAAGTGGGGGACTAGTGGGAATAAGATTAGACAAATGCCAGGTCATGATCTTCATAAACTTAATGGTTTATCTAGAGGAATACAGCTTAGCTAATTATCCCATTCATCACTAAAAATCCAACAAAATTGTATAAAGGGTACATTAAATTAATGAATCAAATTTCGTAGTGCCAAATTTCTTCCTCATTTAAAACAAAACGGTGTAAGGAATTTTGTTTGATTCGCCCCTGTTTTTCCAGGTGATTTAAATTTCTCGTCACTGTTACCCTGGTTATTCCCAAAATATCAGCAATATCTTGGTGGGTAAGACGAACATCAATTAACTTACCATTGGGGACTCTTTTGCCAATTTTTTTGCCAAGCCAATCAAATAATTTAATTATCATCAAATCCGTTGTTTTGTAATCGCGTATAATTCCCAATTCATGGACAGACTGAATGTAGGTTAGTAGTAGATCGATATTTTCTTCCGATTTTTTCCAAGGAACTAAAGATGCTTTAACTTCCGTCAAACACTCCAACTCATAGGGCTTAATATTAGTGAAAGTGTGGCTGATTATTTCACTATTACTCCAAACTCCTAAAGTAACAATGCTACCATCTTCTAAAAGAGTATAACCTTTGACTAATCCGCTATCAATTTTCCATACATTATTAATTCTATGGGGCAAATTGGAGCGACTATCAAAAAAATGCCACTTGTGATATTCTTGAGCTAAAAACATTTTCTCATTACTCTGATTAGAAGATAGATTTTGATAATTTGCTCTATAGTTTGAAGTTTGCATTTTCGGATCTGGATTTAGCTAATTGGTGATCGAGTGTTATTTAACATTAATTCAGCAGCAAATTTTTTCCAGAGCTTTAATACAGTGATTGATTTCAGATTTTGTATTATAAAAAGCAAGGGAAAGTCGCACCGTTGAAGTTAATCCCAACCTTTTTAAAATTGGCTGGGCACAGTGATGACCTGAGCGCACAGCAATGCCATGTTTGTTTAAGGCTTGTCCCACTTCTGCGGGGGTAAAACCATCTAATAGGAAGGAAATTACTGAAGCCTTCTCCACGGCATTACCAACTATGTGTAATCCCGTAATTGTCTTCAGTCCTAACGTGGCATACTCCAATAATTCGTTTTCATAATTGGCGATCGCCGTTAGGCCGATATTTTGCACATAATCTAAAGCCTTGCCTAGGGCCACTCCATCAGCAATATTAGCGGTGCCGGCTTCAAAGCGTTTGGGAATCGGACGATAACTAATATGCTCAAAGCTCACTTCACTGATCATATTTCCCCCGCCCTGCCAAGGGTCGGTAGCATCTAGTAAATCCTGCTGTCCATAGACCACGCCAATGCCGGTGGGTCCAAAAATTTTGTGACCGGAAAATACAAGCCAATCGGGATTTAATTCTTGGACATCAATGGGAATATGGGCAATGGATTGGGCTGCATCTATCAACACTTTTGCCCCAACTTCATGGGCTAAATTGATAATTTCTTGGGCTGGAGTAACGGTTCCCAATACATTTGATACGTGGCAAAGCCCAACTAATTTGGTGCGGGAACCAAGCAATTTTTTATATTCATCAAGTAAAACTTGTCCCTGATCGTCCACCGGTGCCACGATTAACTTTGCTCCCGTTGCCATTGCCAATTGATGCCAGGGGACAATGTTGGCATGGTGTTCCAGATGGGTTAAAAGAATTTCATCTCCAGCTTTGATATTTTGTTTACCCCAACTTTTTGCTACTAGGTTAATGCCTTCCGTTGTGCCCTTGACAAAAATAATTTCGTTGACTGACCTAGCATTGAGAAAATGACGCACAGTTTCTCTGGCATTTTCATAGGCATCGGTGGCTCTGGCGGCTAGGGTATGGGCGGCTCGATGGATATTAGAATTTTCATGTTGATAAAAATAGGTCAGACGATCAACGACCGCCTGGGGCTTCTGGGTGTTAGAAGCATTATCAAACCAAACTAGAGGATTTTCGTCTATTACCTCATTAAGAATTGGGAAATCTTGGCGAATTTTTTCAACATCAAAAACAGGAGAGTTGGAATCGTAAAACTTGCCATTGCCGCCATTAAAAATGGGAGTAAAATCTTGATAATTGTGTAGCGTATTTGTCTTAAGATATTCCATTGATTTATTTTTTTAAAATTATTAATAATTCCAAAAATTGACAACAAGTTTTGTCTTATTTCAACATATTTATTATTTGATCTTTGACCAAAAATATTTAATTTATGTTTATTTATAACTATGCAGCTAACCCTTCCTCATCAAATACTCCGTGGAAAAGCACTGAACTAAGATAACGTTCCCCAGAATCCGGCAGAATTACCACAATGGTTTTACCTTGGTTTTCTGGACGTTTAGCTAGGCGAGTTGCCACGGCCGTGGCTGCCCCACAGGAAATACCGGCCAAAATGCCTTCTTCTTTTGCTAAACGTTTGGCGTAGATAATGGCTTCTTCATTGGAAACAGTTTCCACCGCATCCACTAGGGACACATCCAAATTTTTGGGCACGAAACCAGCTCCAATACCCTGGATTTTATGGGGTCCAGATTTAATTTCTTTGCCGGCCATTGCCTGGGAAATAACAGGACTTGCTTCCGGCTCAACGGCTACAGAAATGATGGACTTGCCCTTAATTTCTTTGAAGTAACGGGAAATGCCCGTAATGGTCCCCCCAGTGCCGACACCGGAGACGAGAATGTCCACATCGCCATCGGTATCATCCCAAATTTCCGGCCCAGTGGTTTCTTGGTGAATGCGGGGGTTAGCTGGATTACAAAATTGTTGCAGTAAAACATAGCGGTCCTGATCGGAATTGGCAATCGCCTCAGCTTTGGCAATGGCTCCCACCATACCCTGGGTTCCCGGGGTTAAAACTAAATTTGCCCCATAGGCCTGCAATAACTTGCGCCGTTCTAAACTCATGGTTTCCGGCATAGTTAGAGTTAGGGGAATGCCCTTAGCCGCCGCCACAAACGCTAATGCAATGCCCGTATTGCCACTAGTCGGTTCCACTAATTCCTTGCCTGGCCCCAGTAAACCCTTTAGCTCCGCATCCCAAACTAAGGCTGCCCCCAATCGACATTTAACTGAATAGGCCGGATTACGACCTTCGATTTTAGCCAGCACCGTGGCATTCGTGTTTCCAACCACGTTATTTAAACGGACTAGGGGAGTCCGACCAATGGAAAAACTATTATCCGTAAACCATTTGCCCATTAGCGGGGCCTCCGAACACGATAGAACTTTTGTGTTTTGTAGATAGCTTGAGCAAGGCTATCTAGAATAAAAATAAATCTTATATCAATTACATGTGGAATGCAAGTTATCTGTAGATGTATTGCAATTGCAATTTAACGCAAAATAATGAGGGTTAGCTTTGTGGGATGATCGGAGCAGTGTAAATTTCCCTTGAGTTATGGCAAAAAGACAATCCATGTCCCCATCCCCCGACCCCATCACCAAGCTAATTGAAACGAATTATCTGTTTCGGGGTCTAGACACCCCTTGGATAGGGGAGTTACTTGCCAAAGACCGGGTCAAAGTAGAAAAGCTGTTTTCCAATCGCCCTCTATACACTGCCTTTTTGCCAGACCAGGATTTAGACAGTCTCTATGTCATGTTGGATGAGGGCATTGTCATCACCCGTAGTACTCCCCTGGACCGGATTATTGCCATCCACTACGCTGGCAGTTGTTTTGGTCTACGCAGCCTACCCTTTAGCTATGGTTTAGCCACCAAATCTTTTCCTTGTCTGGTGGAATCCTACAAAACTACCCACGTCATTAAAATTCCCCTCGCTACTGTTCAGCAAATTTATGAAAATAGCGAAATTTTTCGGGAACGCTATCGATTTTTATTTGAATTGCAACAAAAATTTGAATATCATCTACTCAATTGCAGCACCTATCCCCCTCAAGCGGTGGCGAGTTTATTGCGGGCGTTGATTTATCAAGAACGGGAATTGGGCAACCAACCTGATCGCCAGGGTAATTACATTTTTGATTTACCAATTGACGTCATTGCCAGGGCTTGTCAACTGAATCAAAGAACAGTGGAACAGGTGCTGAAGGGCATGCAAAAACACCATTTGATCACCATTCCCAAGGGGGAAAAGGAGGATCTCATTCAAATTCTGGCCCCGGAAGGACTGAAGGAAGTGTATAGTGCCACCCGGGAAAAGGTTAACTGGTGGCCTTTGAAATAGGGGTTGCAATGGTTGCGATAGATTTAAATAAAATTAAGGCACTTTTGTTTACTATAAAGACTGAATTAAAAACATTTTACTCAGCTAAGTTGAACCGCTCTTAATTAAATTATCTGCGACACCAAAGGTAAAAAGTGATGGTTGAATCTTCACCCGCACAACTACTGGGAGCTAGGTCATTCAATGGGTTGCCGTTGCCTTTGTCGTTGGGGAATGGATAAAGGTTCTTGGCGCATGGGAGACTGCCGGCATTGCTGGAGTAAATGCAAAGCCGCTCTTTGGAGGGCTGAGTCCTGTTCAGTGTCCAAAAAAGCTTGCAGATATAGAGCTAGTTCCCTTGGGTTCGGGGAGTGTGGGCCTGGCTGATTCCACCATTGCTGTAACTGACGCAGGGCAATTAATTTCTGCAGGCGATCGCCGTGGGCCAGGTAATGTAAAGAGCGGTCAAAGTCGGGGAGCGGAGCGGTGAGTAACTTGGGGGCAGTGACTTTTTGCTGTTGCCAGAGTAAAAGCCCCACCGTAGCGAGGGAACCCAAACCCTGCAAAATAATGCCCGTGGCTAACCAAGGGTTTTCCACCTCCGACCAAACCATGGTGGCCATGTAGGTGCCGACAGCAGTTAAACCACCTCCACCGCCAGCAATGGTCAATCGACCCTGGGCCCCGGAAAAAAACTGGTGCAATTGTTTAGTCTGGAGTTCCTGGCGATGGGTCAAAAGCCAATAGACCAAACGCATACTGCCCACCCCCAGGCCCGTGGCCAGCAGAAGTCGCCATTCCGTTGCCCAGAGCATAGTCGCCAAAAAAGCGCCCCCACTCCAGGGAGCCCAGCGGTGTAGCCAGCGGTAATCGCTCAAACGAAGGCCTAGGGCTGTAACCTCCTTGGGGGAAAGCGGCAAAAACTGACCGGTTGATTTCACCGTCGTAGCCGAATTTTTGGAGGGAAACCAAACCTGGGTCACAGCAAATTCCTGCGATGTGTGATGATGGCCATATTGCCCTTGTCAGGCAGTCTATTTACTATATCAAGATTCGACATGGAGACTTTTTGGCCAGAGGTTTTGAGCTTTTGTCAGTCCACGACCAAGGCGATCGCCACAGAGTTGGTGGCCCAATCCGCCAGAATCCCTGCCCAACGCAAAGCCGATGGTAGTTTGGTCACCGCCGCTGATCAATGGTCTGACCAGGAGTTGCGCCAGCGTATTGCCGCCCAATTTCCCGACCATGGGGTGCTAACGGAGGAAACGGCCCACATTTTTCCCGCTAATGATTGGTGTTGGATTGTCGATCCCATTGATGGCACCACCAATTTTGCCAGGGGCATTCCCATTTGGGGCATTTCCCTCGGTTTACTCTACCGGGGGACGCCGGTGTTTGGCTTCCTCCATTTTCCTTTACTACAGCAATCATTTTGGGGCTATTGGCTAGAAAATTCTGGCTTAACGGGACCCCATGGTGCCTTTCTGAACGGGGAACCAATCCAGGTGAGTGGGGCCGAACCTAGTCAAAATCATTTGTTTAACCTCTGTGCCCGAAGCGCTGCCATTTTAACCAATCCTTTTCCCTGTAAATTGAGGCTAATTGGGGTTAGTAGTTACAATTTAGCCCTGGTGGCCCTGGGAGCGGCCTTGGGAGGGACGGAAAAAACACCAAAAATTTGGGACATTGCTGGCGCCTGGCCGATCTTGTTGGCCGCTGGAGGGGAATTTCTCTGCCTTCGCCCGGAACCGTTGTTTCCCCTTACCCCAGGGGAGAATTATAGCGATCGCCCCTATCCTTGCATCACCGCCAGTCGGAGAGAACTAATGGAACAATTCAAACCCCTAGTTTTAGCTGTCCAGTGAGGGTGCCCCTGGATAGGTTAAAAAAAACCAGACTTCTCAGCTTTGAGGCAAAGTAAATCAAATTCTCCCGGTCTTGCGGGAGCTTTGGTGGGTAGATTGAGAGAGAAAATTAAAATTTTTAGGCTCTCGAATATTGTTTTTATTGGCCATTAATCTTTCAAAAACTCGTCATTTATTGACGGAAATGGTACAGACAAATAACATTATGACGAGCAAATTCTTTATATTTTTTGCAGATTTGCCCCCCTAGGCAGGTAACTGTTGTTACAAAGCCTTGACATTGACTTTGTTAGATTGGCAGGGAACTTTCAGTCAGGGGTCTAGATCGGTGAATCCAGTCTACATATCAGTCGTAGAGGGTAACCCCCATCTCCGCTCTCTATTAAGCTGGCATCTGCAGCAGAGCGGCTACCTTGTCCAACAATGTAGCGGTTTTCACCAGGCCCGCCAGGCATTTAATAATCAATTACCTACCCTGGCCGTGATCGATTCCGACCTTACCGATGGGGATGGCATTGAGCTTTGCCGTTGGTTGTATCAACAGCACCAATCAATGATTTTTATTCTTTCCGCCAAGGATACAGAAAAGGATATTGTCCATGGGTTAAAGGCCGGGGCTGATGATTATTTGACCAAACCCTTTGGTATGCAGGAATTTTTAGCCCGCATAGAATGTTTAATTCGCCGAGTCCGCACTGTGGCCGCCCCTTTGTTGTTGGATTATGGGGTACTAAAAATCGATTTGGTACAGCGACGGGTGGAATACCAGGGCAACTTTGTTGACCTCACCCCCCAGGAATTCAGTTTGCTCTACGTGCTCACCCAAGCTGAAGGTAGTGCCCTCAGCCGCACAGAACTGCTCCGCCGAGCCTGGCCCGAGGCGATCGATAACCCCCGCACCATCGACACCCATGTCCTTTCCCTCAGGAAAAAAATTGAGACAGACCCCAGGCAACCCAGCCTCATCCAAACCGTGCGAAATGTGGGCTACCGTTTTAACTCCTCCATTTTGGAAGAGAAAAAAGTAGTGGCGGAGAAACCCGTTTCCCTTTCCCCCGCTGGAGTCTCGGTGCTTACCTAGGGGAAGACAAACTGCCGTAATAAAGCTCCTCTGTTTTGACCGTCAGCACCTGGGGAGGGGTGGCATCGGGAGGATACATCAAGTCCACCGTCACTTCCCGCTGTTCCCCTGGTTGCATATTTAAGGTGATTAGGGGATTGCTCATTTCCCCCCGCCGTTGGGTAAGGTGAAAAAATCTTTCTTGGGGTTGGTTTTGGCTGTCGGTGTAGCTGACCCTAACCGTGCCCCGGAAAAAGACTTGGCCGGTGGGTTGGCGCATGAAGAATAGGCGATCGTTATATTGATCTTGTTTGATCGGAGTTTGCAGGGTGAGGGAAACGCTCTGTCGGTTATTAGTGGCGTTTTTCAGAGGTAACTGCAATTGATAATGCACCCCATAGTTGCCATGGGCTAGATAGGCCGTGTCGGGGTAGCGGGCCAGCATGGGAGCGCTCTGTACCTGTTGGGTAGCATAGGTACCCACACTAACGGTGCTGAGGGGATAGGAAAAAGCTCTCCCCCGTTGGGGAATAGTGAGGAATTGAGCCTTGGAATTGTCCACTAGGGTGGCTTGCCAAGAAGCGCCTTGGGAAATACCGGCCACCCGGCCATAGATGGGGGTGCGGGGAGCCCCAGGGCGGATTTGGTCGGGGGGAGTGGGGGCCAAATCCCTGGGATAAGCTAGATAGCCGCGGTATAGCATCGCTTGCCAATTGTCCAAGGTGGGGGGGCGGTAGGTCACCGTGGGGGTGGGCAGGTTAGCACCGGCGCTGGCCGTATCCACCACTGGGGCATATTCCGGTACGGCAAACATTGCTAGGTTAGCCATGTAAACGGGGCCGTCACTCTGGAGTCGGAGATAGGTGGACCGGGCACTACTGCGATTAATGGCCAGGGAAAATAGTAGTCTAGTGTGTCCCGGAGGAATAATGATCTGACTTGGGAAGCCGGCTTGGGTGTTACCCCGCAATAGCTGGCTCATTAGTTTGGATCCGGGACCAGAATGGAATTGTCCATGGGGATCTTCCACGGTGGGAGCAAGATTGATAAAGGGGGCATCGGGGCCAGTAAGATAACTTCCCCCCTGGAGGATGCGGATGGTGATGGTGCGATCGGTGGGATTCCCCACTAACACTCCCTGGTAGAGAGTACGGGAATCCCTCGGCCGGGCAATGTGATGGGAGAAAAAGTCAAAACGACCGTTGAGGGCTTTATTGAGGTGGGCGTTGGGATAGTATTTGCGGTCAGTGGGGAAGGTGGAGAGCAGAATCCCTTCCCCTTCAATTACTTCTGGACTATTACTGTTAAAAACGGGTATCTGGTCTAGTTGCCCTGGTAATGGTCTTATTTCCTGCGGCTGGACAATATAATCTGCTTGAATGGGCTGGATGGGGGCGGCGACGATTTGAGCCAACATCATGGGGGAAAGCAGTGGGATCATAATTTGTCCGCTGAAATAAAGAATTTGACAGGCTGTTGGGGGTCAAAGGAAATTAACTTCTACTTAGAGTGCTATTTGGAACTTGTCTTGTCAAGTTGCCGTCTCGGACTTTTTGGCTTTCCGGAGACAGAAGTTGTGGTTTTTCACCGGAGACCAATGACCGAATTCCTGGGTAGAAACACTTGATTGAGGGGCTATGAGGGTATTTTTTCGTAGTTGGTTGAGCTTTTGGCCTGCTAACTTGGGGCTCTTGTTGGCGATCGCCAGTGGGGGAATGGGGGGCCAAGCCTGGGGACAGACATCGCCGGAGGAAAACCCGTTGGATTTGGAGCCGGCCCTGGTGGAAAATAGCCCCACTTTGCAACGGTGGTGGGATGAAACTCCGGATTTATTTGAGCAAAATAGTAATGATCCAGCTTTTTTAACTAGGGTGCGCTTGGGTTATAACTATTTTCCCGACGATGATCAATCCAGTGGCGCGGCGATCGGTGTCGAAGACCTGTTCATCGGCCAATCCCCCCTGAGTGTGAGCGGCGATTACTACACCAATTTTGCTGGACAACAGGGGGGCGGGGCCAATCTGCAATACTATCTTCTGCCCCTGGGTTGGTATGTCAATGTTACTCCCTTGGTGGGTTACCGGGCGATCGCCCAAAATGACTACCACAGTGAGGGGGTTAATGTGGGGGGCAAAGTGGTTTTAGCCCTTTCCCGCACCGGGGCAGCGGACATTAGTTTTAGTCAAAATTTTGTTGCCCCCGGCGGCACCGCAGAAGTGGGCATTAGCACCCTTTCCGTGGGCTATGCGTTGACTCCCCAATGGCGTTTGGCAACGGATCTGCAACGACAAAATTCCTCCGCCTACCGGGAAAGTCGTTTTGGCGTTTATCTGGAGTGGCAACCCCAGCCACGTTAGTTCCACTGGAAATCTTGTCAAACGGGTGGAGGAAACTTTCTGTGGTATGATGCTTAATCGCCGACGGATCGGCGGACCCCAATTGTTGGGGGTGTGGCGGAATGGTAGACGCTGCGGATTTAAAATCCGTTGAGCCTTATAAGCTCGTGAGAGTTCGAGTCTCTCCACCCCCATTAAAGTTTTCCCTAACTTCCCTTGGTTAGGGCTATCTAGTCGCCCGCTCCCACCATTTGTCCCAGGGTAGCTTGGCTGGAGGCTTGGTAGATTTGCGTCAATGCCTGTTTAATTTCCCTGGCCACCTCATAATTTAAGGGCAGATCCCCTAGACGTTCAATTTGTTGCATGGGGTTATCCGGTGGGGCGATCGCCGTTAATTCCGGGGCCAATTCCCCTCGGTACTGCCAAAATTGTTCGATGGCTTGCTGTTGCTCCGCTTTAGTTTGTTTTTGGGGCTTGGTGGTGGTTGCTCCTTCCTCTGTCTCAATGGCGATCGCCGTAGAGTCATTGCAGAGATCTGGGTCATAGGTAGCCAATTGGGCTGGGTCAAGGTGTCGATAACAACTTAACTGCTCCAACAACTCACCCCGGCTCCGGCCCCGCAAGCGAAAAATCACAAAGGGATCCTCTTGGAAATGATCCGCCAACTGGTAGTACACTGCACCGATATGCTTACATGGATTAGCTTTATCTGGACAACTACAGCGGGAATGAACCTCCCCCAGGGTGAAGGGGAACAAATTTAGCCCATTTTGGACAAACACCTGTTCGATGCTGGGGGGCATGGCTCCACTGAGCAACTGGGCCGCATACAGAGCTTGTTCTGCCAAGGTGGCCACCACATAATGCCAATCCTCATCGCTGAAGCAATCCAATCCCAAAGTAACCTGGTAGGGATCCACTTCTGTGCCTTGCACCAGGGCCGTTAGCTTACTCTCCACAAACTGCAAACTAAGGACATTACCCTCCCTGGCATAATTCCTGGCACGTTCGAGGCGCTTTTTAAATCGGTAGGAATCTAATAGTTCCAACCATCGATCTACCCACCATTGTCGTTGTTCAATCTGCACTGCCACCATAATTCGGTAATGTTAGACCTGCTAACCACAAGTTTTTAATGAAAGTCACTGCCATCAACTTTCCCCTCACTATCCTATACCCCTTTCTCGGGCAATCATGAGCTCTCTTTTTCCCGGTTGACGGAACAAATCACCCTAGTCTTTTACCCTGGGGTATTGCCATCGAAATAGAGGTACACCATCATGGATGTAGAAAATAGGTTCTGGGCCACAGTTAACCATTAATCCCCAACATCACAAAATGTTCAGCAATCAATATAGTTATGGCTCGTTTAATAGAAAATGGCCCAGAACCATAGATTGAAATGATTGTCTTACCGACTTGACAGGAATTTATGTCACCCCGTTCTTATTCTAGTCAGCTATACGGATATGGATTAAGTTGTGCCTTAGATGGATTATCTACGGTGGATCGACGGGCCCGGAGGCAAAAAAAACTGTCGGAGTTGGGGCTGATGGCCAATGGAAACAATACTTTTTTTGAAGAAGCCACCCAAACCGTTGCCCAGAGTCTGGGATTACCCATTTGTATAGTGGGTTTGATGGTGCAGGACGAAATTCACATTACCTCCGCCGTGGGCATATGTAGCTTGGGCGTGAATGATGCCCTGGTGGTTTCCCGGCGCTTACAGCGCAATGAAGCTTACTGTACTATGGTGGTGGATAGTGCCATGCCACTAGTGGTGAATGATGCTTTGGCAGAACCGTTTTTTATCCAGGGGGAATTGTACCAACGTTATGGCATTAGGTCCTACCTAGGCACTCCTCTGCTCACCAGGGATGGTGTGTGCCTCGGAACCCTAGCGGTGCTAGATTTTTCCTCCCATGATTTTACGGAACAGAATGTGGCTCTGCTTAATATGACTGCCCGTTGGTGCATGGGGGAAATTGAACACCAAGCTTATCTCAGCGCTAACCAGGGTCAACTTGGCCACAGTTCCCCTAATTTCGGGTTAAATCCGATCGCCATCGGGAGAGATGATGTTTTTTCCTCCAACGGTAATAACCTAAATAAATTGCACAGGCCAGGGCGATCGGACCATTCTCCAGAAGCGGTCAAACTGCAATTGGTGCCCCATTACCTGATCCGCACCCAACGAGACCTCACTGCGGTGATCGGCATGGCCAGTGTTGTGCGGGACGGAGTTTTTGGCGAGCTTAATGAGAAGCAAAAACAATATCTAGAAATTATCCACCAGAGTGGCCAGCGGGTTAGCCAAGCCATTGAGGAAATCATCGAACTGGAGCAGATTAAACCCGATCGCCAGGGCTTAAAAATTGTCAATATCAATTTGGCCTTATTGGGAGAATATTGGCGGGATAAAATGGCCACCATACTTGGTCAAAATCGGCTTGCCCTAAACCTTTCCCTAGAATCGGGGCTGAAATATTGGCCCCTAGACAAAATTAAAATCAGACAGGGAGTGTACTATCTACTGCTCAGTTTGTTGGATGAGGGAGTAACGGATGGGACCTTACGCATCCACGCTTCTGCTGGCCAAGAATATTTGCACTTAGCCGTTTGGGTTGATTCTCCCCAGGGCCAGGGTCTGCCCCATGTGACCCTACAGGATTTACTCACAGAAGGTGAAGCCCACCAGGCAGAAGTAAATATCCAGTTAACATTGGAACACTTAGCTCTGAAACTGCAAGGCCATAACCAAGAAAGTCAGGGCCACTATTGCCAACAAATTTTGGCTTTGACCCTCAGTTTTTATTTCATCAAAAGTCATCAGGGGCAAATTGCGCTGCAGGGCAGTGCCGAGCGGGGTTACTGTTACTGGGTGCAGTGGCCGAAAATATCGGCCCCAACCGCCGTCAATCACAGTGAGTCCAATCTTTTACCGTTAATACTCCCCCTTACTCAGCCTCGCTCACAATAATGGCGAAATCTGACTCCCAATTGCTCCACTGTTAAATTTTGCGTCCAATATTCTAACAGGGCATGGCCAAAGGCCCAGGCATTGCGGTCGGGGGCCACCGGATTGTCTAGCAATAGGGGCCAGAGGGTCAGTAAATCAAAGGTGGTGTCATCGTCATCCGCTGCCAATAAATTAAATAGGTCATAGGCTAACTGGAGCTTGCCCAACACTAATGGCAGTTGCTCAATGGGAATTTGCTCTGCTAGCAAATAGGCCAGGGCTGGGGAACCGGTGGTTAAGCTAGAAACAAATTGCAACACCGGACTTTTCAACAGAGCTGTCACACCCTGGGTAGTGGTCATTTGCAAGGCATAACGGTCAATAATTTGGGCCGCCGCCAGGGAACGGGCCTCTAGGTTCCGTAAAAAACGGGCGAGACGTTGTTGTTGGGCCGGACTGACAACGGTCACTAAGGCCACAGCAAGCTCCTCCAGGCCCCAGGGCGATCGCCCTACCGTTTCATCACCACTAACAACGGGCAAAATTTGTTCACAATACTGGCCCAATTGCTCTGCCCGGTACTGCACCGCTTCCCGAATTGATTTTTCTTTGGACTGATCTCCCGATCGCCAATCGTAGGGAGGTTGCCATTGCCGCAGAGGACGCAGTCGGTCCACCTGGGTTACCAAGAGGATTAAAGGACGATCTCCCCCCAGGCTTTGGACATCCCGCACAAAGTCCGCATCCATCTGTAAAGCCGGATCCAAAGCGGGATTGAGCAGCAAAATCACATCGGCTCGTTGGGCATAGTCCAACACCAATTGCCTTAAGTCCGCCCGTTGCCCCTGCTCATAACCGGGACTGTCCCAGAGCAACAGGGTTTGGCCGTCCTGAGTTTGCCATTCATACTTGGTAATTTCCGTGGTGCTAGGCAGTAAATCCGTCACTGCCAAATTGGTTTGAAAGAGGGCATTAATGAGGCTACTTTTCCCTGCCCCAGTGCGCCCCACTAATAAAATATTGACCGGCTGTTGCTCCACTTCCTGGGGGGATTGCCCCTGGGCCAAAATATTTTGCAAAGTCTGGCTTTTGGCTTTCACCAGCCCTGGGATTGGGTTGCCCCCACTGGCAAAATTGTCCGGTAAATTACCACTGGCCGGATTGTACAAGGCGATCGCCTGGCGACAGAGGGTGCGGAGGGTTGCTTCCCGTAGCTGTTGACTGAGGTTAACTAACAATTGCTGGGTAGCCTGCTGATTGCTCTGTTGACTAGCTAGCCGTGCCGCCGCCGCCACCGGATTGAGCAACCACTGACCCCAGTACCACGCCTGCCAAATTTTTTTCAGGGATGGTTCTAGCTTTTGATAGACCTCATAGGATTGATATACCTGAGCCAAAGAAACCTGATTGAGGGTGGGGGAAAGGTTGGCGACCCAGCGGTCCATATCATCCACCGTGCCCCGGATCAAACCATAGGCATCCGGCACATAAATATTTAGTAGAGGGTATTTCACTTCCGGGTAATAGCTCTGGGCCACCGCTGTCACCACTTGTTGACATCTCTGCCAAAACAATGGCCAATCCTGCCACACTGGCACATCTTGGCGGGAAGCTTGGAGAATCTCGTTTAATGCCTGTTCGATTTTCTCCACGTTAACGTCCGCCGTGGGGTCCCCCAGGGAAACGGTGGGAAAAGATACCTGCCCATTGGGGGCTGCTAGAGGGGCTGTCCACCGCACCAGCAACCACCGCCAACCCAGGAAAACTAGCACCACCACGCCCCAAATCCAGTTCAAGTGCCAAGCATTAATTTGCCAACTGGCCGCCACCAACAAAAAGGTGATTACCCCCGCAATGGGTAACACTAAAATCACTCCCTGCCAGGGGCGGAGACGGAAATTGGCGATCGCCATGGGGGCTCTCAACAAAAAAACATTGTCCCCATGGTATGGGCCCAGGGGCAAAGTTTCAACAGGGATACCGTGATAGAATGGAAGGTTGGATTCCGCCTGCCTGGAAAGCTGATTTACGACCTTACTCCAACCAGGATTTGTCTCTAGATATACTTGCAAACCAACTTTTTTACTTCTTCAACCATGGCTGACGATATTCGCATTTTGATGTGCCCCCCCGACCACTACGACGTGGACTACGTAATTAATCCTTGGATGGAGGGCAATATCCACAAATCCTCCCAGGAGCGGGCCGTAGAGCAATGGAAAAAACTACACCAGACCATCAAAGAATGCGCCATTGTGGACTTGGTGAAGCCAGCAAAGGGTTGGCCTGATATGGTCTTCACCGCCAATGCGGGGCTGGTATTGGGAGAAAATGTGGTGCTCAGTCGCTTCTACCACAAAGAACGCCAAGGGGAAGAACCCTATTTCAAAGCTTGGTTTGAAGAAAATGGTTTCACTGTTTACGAACTGCCCCAGGATTTGCCCTTTGAAGGGGCCGGGGACGCCCTGTTTGACCGGGAAGGTCGTTGGTTGTGGGCGGGTTATGGTTTCCGCTCCGAACTAGATTCCCATCCCTACATTGCCAAATGGCTGGATACGGAAGTGGTTTCCCTGCGGTTAATTGACGAGCGTTTTTATCACCTTGATACCTGTTTTTGCCCCCTGAGTGGTGGTTATTTACTCTATTATCCCCCTGCCTTTGACGCCTACTCCAACCGGGTAATTGAGATGCGCATTCCCCCGGAAAAACGGATCATCGTCGAGGAGTTAGATGCGGTTAATTTTGCCTGTAATGCGGTCAATGTTAACGACATCATCATCATGAATTTGGTCAGTCGAACCCTGAAGGATAAGTTGGCTGAGGCCGGCTTTACGGTGCGGGAAACTCCCCTGACGGAATTTTTAAAAGCGGGGGGAGCAGCCAAATGTCTGACCCTACGGGTAACGGAGCCTATTCTGGAAGATGTCCATGCCACCGTTTCCATTGAAAGTCGGGTGATTCGCATGGAGGGCCATTTACTTGATGCCGGCATCCTCAACCAAGCCCTGGATTTGGTGGTGGAAAACAGCGGTAGTTTCCGGGTGTTGAATTTCAATTTGGGGGTAGAGCGCAACAGTACCTCCAGCGCGGAAGTCAGGGTTTCAGCCCCCTCCCACCAGATTATGGAAGAGATCATGACCGAACTGATTGATCTCGGCGCAGTGCCGCCTCCCCAGGAACTCTGTGATATCAACACCGAAACGGTAATCCAAGCAGGGGTAGCTCCAGATGATTTTTATGTCAGCACCATTTATCCCACGGAGGTGCGGGTTAATTGCGAATGGGTCCAGGTGACAGGACAACGGATGGATGCGGCCATTGTCGTCACTAGCAATCCTCCTTCGGCCCGCTGTGTACTCCTCCGGGATCTCCAGGTCGGCGATCGGGTCATGGTGGGAGTTGAAGGCATTCGTACCATCAAAAAAGTGGAATCCCATGAGGGCGGAACCCGCAAAGAAAATAAAGAGTTTGCCTTCATGGCGGCGGGGGTTTCCAGCGAGCGTCGGGTGGAACTTTTAGTAGAACAAATTGCCTGGGAAATGCGCCAAATCCGGGACCAAGGAGGCAAAATTGTCGTCACTGCAGGGCCTGTGGTGATCCACACCGGCGGCGCCCAACACCTTTCCCATCTGGTGCGGGAGGGTTATGTCCATGCTCTGCTGGGGGGCAATGCGATCGCCGTCCATGACATTGAGCAGGCCACCATGGGTACCTCCCTCGGAGTCGATATGCAACGGGGCATCCCAGTGCGGGGGGGACACCGTCACCATCTGAAAATTATTAACACTGTGCGGCGCTATGGTGGTATTCGCGAAGCGGTGGAAGCTGGATTTATTAGCAAAGGGGTCATGTACGAATGCGTGAAAAATAACGTCCCCTATTGCCTAGCCGGTTCCATTCGGGATGATGGCCCCCTGCCCGATACGGAAATGGACCTAGTCCAAGCCCAGGGTCGTTACAGCGAATTGATCCAAGGCGCAGATATGATCCTGATGCTGTCCAGCATGCTGCACTCCATTGGAGTAGGTAATATGACTCCTTCCGGGGTAAAAATGGTCTGTGTGGACATCAACCCCGCTGTGGTAACCAAGCTCAGTGACCGGGGCTCGGTGGAATCCGTCGGAGTGGTCACCGATGTGGGTTTATTCCTCAGTCTTTTGGTACGGCAACTGCAACAACTCACCAGACCCTACAGTCTGAACGAAACCTTTTAACTTTTGTCCTAGTTTTTGGCCCTGGGGTGTTACCTGTGGGGCCAGGGCTAGTAAATTGGAAATATCAAGAAGTAGGTAAAAAAGTTTTAAGGGATGGGGTCAAACCTTCCCCGTCTCCGAGGAACTATATTATACTTTTAGCGTCGGGGTCTGGATTTTGGCCCCAGCTAAAAATTGATTTTCGTGATTCACAAGCGAGGTTATCGTGTTAAACAAATCTGTTCAAACCCTCTCTGGAGTTTTGCTTGCTGCTGCGGCCCTAGGTTTTGCTGCCCCCGCCCAAGCTGAGCCTTTTCAAACCAAGGGTAACATTTTATTGAGCCAACTTCCTGGCCATGACATGTATGCCCCCATCAACGAGCAAATGAGCTTCGATGGGCTGGCGATCGGTCGGGTACGGGGCAAGGTTGGTAGTATCATCCAAGTTGAACTGTTACCCTATGGTGACTTCCCTGGTTACATTGAAGTGAGCGACAACAGCCGCATCTACCACTGGGACGGCGCCGGTGCTGCTGAACCCGGTGATGACGTTTTGCTCCAGCCCGTGTTCGATGACAATGGTAACTACATCCGCACCGATTTCTATTCTGCGGCCCACCCCACCTGGTTGACCCGTTTGGATCTCAAGGAAGTTCAAGAAGTCACCATTTCCGAAATTAACTTCCAATCCTCCGAACCTGTTGGTTTGCCCCCCGTGACCCGGTCCGCCCCTGCCCCCGTAGCCCCCGCTCCGGCTCCCATGCCCGTCCGTGGTCTTTGGTAAGCCGTCTGGTTACGCGATGAACTTATTTTACCGGCTTCTTTAATAGCTGGATTTAGTGTCTATATTCTCCTAAGCGTTGTGTTCACAGCGCTTTTTTAGCGATCGCCATTTATCCGCAAGCAACTAAAGTTCCCGTCGTCCCTCCAGGGCCCGAGCCAGGGTAACCTCATCGGCATATTCCAAATCTCCCCCCATGGGTAAACCAAAGGCAATGCGGGTAACTTTGGTAAAAGGTTGCAGTAATTTACCCAGATACAAAGTGGTGGTTTCCCCTTCCACGCTGGGACTAATGGCTAAAATCACCTCGGCAATTTCCGGCTGACTAACCCGATGCAATAGGGGCTGAATGGTCAACTGCTCCGGGCCAATGCCGTCCATGGGGGAAATTACCCCGCCCAAGACATGGTACTTGCCCCGAAATTCCCTGGTTTTTTCCAAGGCAATTACATCCCTGGGGTCACTGACCACACAGATAACACTGTTATCCCGTTGGGGATGGCGACAAATATCACAGACGGGCTCAGCGGATAAATGGAAGCAGACCTGGCACTGCCCCACCCGTTTTTTAGCGTCGAGGAGGGCTTGGGCTAAGTTTTCTACCTCCGCATCGGGGCGCTTGAGGAGATGTAGAGCAAGACGTTGAGCCGTTTTTGGTCCCACACTGGGGAGCCGTTGCAATTGTTCAATGAGACGGGCTAGGGGAGGAGTGTAAATGGCGCCAAGACCTCCTGGTGCGAGAGAAATTTTACTAATGGGGGCAAGTAAATAGCCGTAGAAACCAAGAGCTGATGGGCAATGGAATCGACGGCCATCTTCCACATATATTGTGCTACGCTATCGCCAATTATCGGCAAAACTTTCCGGGGTAATGTTTAATTCAGCGTAGATAGACCAACTGTTTGAACTTTATCCATTCCTTGTCCACCCGTATTTCCTATGCCTCAAACCAAAGCCCACCTGAGAGTGACTACCCATTCCTGGCCCGGAGGTTTTCTGGCTGGGGAAGTGCGGGCCGGGAACTATGAATGGCAATTTCACTGGAATTTTCGGGGGGGCAAATTGCGAGTACAGCCTTCCCTTGGGCGATCGCTCATTTTTGAGCCCCTGGGACGTTTTTTAGAACGGAGTGATTATCAATTGGAGCCGGGGGGTGACTATGAATTCATTCTCCGCAGTCGGCTTTAGAGATTGCTTGAAAAGTCCCCTGGCCCTGAAGTTTTGGGGGCAACTGGAAAAAAATCCCCCAGAGTTGCGGTCGCCTTAGTGGGTAAGCTGAGACTTTGCCAACAGGCTCTAGGCTCGACTTTGTCTATTTAGGGCGCATAACAAAGTAGATGAGACCAGGTATGGAATAACCGGGCAGGAATTTTTACCACATGAGTCTTGTCTGAAGATGTCGGAAAAGTCTGGAATTGCCATAATCGCTGCCTGACCAAGGCTAAAGCATCCACTTGACAACATGGGCATGGCTTGAGCGTACTGGGTCTCTATAGATACCCTCCGCTGCAATCTGTTTTCCCCAGTAGCGCCAGTAGCGCCCTATCGTACCGTCCAACCCTAACAGTAGCGAGCCAAACTCTGCCGGCCCCTTTGTTTATATCGTTAAACGCTCGTTGCTAGTCCCACATAACTGACTTAAAATTCTGAAATTTCAGAGGGGCGTTCCATAATTCAAGTTGTACTGATAGCATTACCGACGGGATAGGGCATTTCTCCTTTTTTTGAAATTGCCAACGCTGATATCGCTATTTTCGCTTCTCTTTTCTGATATAAGAGCGATATCACAAAATTACTAAGGAGTTCTAATTGGGCCAAGACTTCCATCAGCATTTCCGTCATTGGACAAATATTCGCCGTTTATGATCTTAGTCAAGATCGCAGTCTATTGTCCCAAGCAGATTAATACCGGTAAAACACCCCCTTAAAAATTGTCAGAAATAGTTTGGGTGGGGAACTCATTGGGGGGAGCAACTATGCCATTGGTGCGGCGGAACTGGTCAATCTCTTTGATTAAGGCTCCCTCAGATTTTTGGCTAATCAAATAAAACTTGAACTCCTGATCTTGGCTAAGGTAGGCTGCGTGGGCTGCACCATTCTCCACTAGGGGGCGGAAACTTTCATCCCGGGCTACATATAACTGGAAGAAAGGCACCATCACCGCAGAACCGTAGGCATGGAGCAAGTTAGGGTCGGGCAAGTTTAAGTTAACTGCTTCCACTGATTCCACTACGTTTTTGATGTTGGCATCAATTTTGGAGAAGTCCACATGAGCTTGCCCCTCCATCAGGGTTAGGTACTTGTCCCGGCTGGCTAGGCGAGGAAAAGAACGGGCCTGCTCCAACACAAAGGGGGTGGCGGGATCATAACTTCCCCCCAGCAGTAGCACAGGCACAGTTACCCGATGCAACCCTGATACGCCGAAGAGGGCACTATTGACCGGATTAGCCGCTAGCACCGCTACTACCCGGGGATCGCGAAAGTCGTAGTCAGACCTGGGCAGGGTCAAAGCATCGCACTGTAGTAGGAGAGCGGTATTCGGTACCCCTTGGCCAATGGTACACTCCGATTCTAAAAAGTCCCAATCAATGGTGGCTCCAGCCACGGCCAAAGCCCCATAACCACCAAAGGAGTGGCCACCCACCCCCACTTCCGTTAGGTTAAGACGATCGCCAAATTCACTGGCATTACGGCGTTCCAACTCATCGATGACATAACTGATGTCCTTGGGTCGGTCAATAAATTCCGTGGGATAGTAACCTTGGCGAGAAGTGCGGTTGAGCAGAGCCTGGGCCTGGAGAATGTCACTACCGGGGTGTTGGGGCAGAGCCACTACAAAACCATAGGAAGCCATTTTTTCGGCGGCAACATCGAAATCTTCAGGGCGAGAGGCTAAACCATGGGAAAAAACTAAAACTGGAGTTTTACCCGGTTTCCAGCGTTGGGGACGGTACACATCCACATAAAAACGACGGTTACGACCTTGGTCAGTTAACCACCAGGTTTCCTTGGGAGCCACACCGTAGGGGCCCATTTCAGTGGGGTCAGGCAAGACGCTAAAGTCAATCTCCCCTTCTGAAGCGGCTTCAATTTCCGAGAGGGCAATCATTTTCTGGATAAAGTGTTGGGACGCATTGACTAACAGTTGGGCTGCCCTGGCCCTCTGTTCTACGACTTCCCCTTGGAAATGAATGTCGGTGGGATACTTCCTAATAAAATTGATCAGGCTTAATCCCCCCTCGGGATCCTGAGCAGCCTGGACGATCGCCGCCCGAATGCCATATTTGGAGTTAGCTCCCCAAGGCGCATTGAGAATAAACGCGGCCCGAGCTAAGGAATCTTCCCCCAGACTAGTGTTAAAAAAGTTGCTGAGCACCACGGGGTCTACCTCTGCCCGGAGCCCCATAATTTCCCTTAACTTGGTCAGTTTTTCTTCGGAGGCTCCCACTAGGTTGAATAAAAAGCTGAGATTGGAGTCCACAGTGCCATCCTGCACAAATCGTTCCAGGGATTCCACCCGCACTGTCAACTTAATGGGCCCGTAGGTAAAAAAGATATTTTCTGCGGTTTTGCCCGGCAATTGGACGGCGATCGCCGTGAGAGTTCCCAAACAAATGGACTGCAACCAACGACGGAGGTTTGAGGGGAAGGTGACCATGGAAGTCATATTAGGGTTAATAAAGGGCGGGAACAACCAAGTTGCTGGACTGGAGCAATAGGCAAGAAACCTGAGCTAATTCTAGGCAATTTTTTTGCCATTGCCCCTAACGTAAAGTTATTTTTTTCTTCGTTACCTTTTGTTACCTAAAATTCAACAGAGGCAATCTAGACTGGACCTTTTGTCACCGTTGCTCCGTCCACGGAATGGGGGATAATCTAGACGAGATCATTAGGGACCCTGACCATGCAAAAAGCCGACGAATTTGCCATCCACCTGTTTTTGGCCAATGGCCATCGGGAAGAAGTCCGCTTCATGACCATTCAAGATTTTCAAAAATGGTACAGCAACGAAGTTGTGCCCAAGCACGACTCCCAGGAATTTATCAGTGTGCCGATCAAAAATATTCAAGGTGAGTACATGGTGGTGCGACCTTCGGCGATCGTTGCCATCCGGGTGGAACCAATTTTCTTTGGCAGTGTGGAGCGCATGTAATCCATTGTGTATAATCTTGATACAGAATGGGGTTTTGCACTTCCCTTGATGCCCCCATTACCGTGAACGTGCATGGATCAGTCCCTAACCCAAGATCGTCCCCTAGCGGCAGTGTTTCGACGCTTAGGCAGTGAGTTGATGCCCCCGGTGGTGGAAACTTTTGATAGGAGTAAAACAATTTTTTTTCCTGGGGATCCGGCGGAACGGGTTTATTTTTTGCTCAAGGGAGCGGTTAAGTTATCTCGGGTCTACGAAGCAGGGGAAGAGATCACCGTCGCTCTGCTGAGGGAGAACAGTGTTTTTGGGGTATTATCGTTAGTTACAGGGCAACGTTCTGACCGTTTTTATCACGCAGTGGCTTTTACTCCGGTGGAGTTGCTGTCTGCCCCCATTGAACAGGTGGAACAGGCTCTCAAGGAGCATCCCGACCTCTCATTGTTAATGTTGCAGGGCCTTTCTTCCCGCATCCTCCAGACGGAAATGATGATTGAAACCCTAGCCCACCGGGACATGGGTTCTCGTTTGGTTAGCTTTTTGTTGATCCTCTGTAGAGATTTTGGTGTACCTGCCCCGGACGGCATTCGCATTGACCTCAAGTTATCCCACCAGGCGATCGCCGAAGCCATTGGTTCCACCAGGGTAACGGTGACCAGGCTCTTGGGGGATTTGCGGGAAGGCAATATGATCTCCATCACGAAAAAGAAAATTACCGTGCATAATCCCGTTGCTCTCAGTCAACAGTTTACCTAGCCACCCCCTATGACCAGTGCCTATATTCTGGTTCTTTCTGTCCTGGTCCTGGGCGGGATCATTGCTGCGCTGGGGGATCATTTAGGCAGTAAGGTGGGGAAAGCTCGCCTACGCTTGTTTACACTACGACCCCGACAAACGGCAGTGGTGTTGACGGTAATTACTGGTACCCTAATTTCCGCTTCCACCCTAGGTATTTTGTTCACTTTTAGTAAATCCCTGCGGGAAGGGGTATTTCAACTGGATGATATTTTGGGTCAGTTGAGGGTGGCCAAAGCAGAATTGGAGCAGGCTAGCCAAGCCAAAGAGGAGATTGAATCAGAATTGAGTGCAGTACGTCAGGAGCAAAAGCTAGTACAAGAGCGGAGTCGAGAGTTAGACCGTAATTACACCAGGGCATTGCAACTGTTGCGTCGGGTATCCCAGCAATCCCGAAATTTGCGCCAGGAAGTGACTAATCTGTCGGCGGAAAGGGCGGAGTTAAATCAACAAAAGGACTCCCTATTGGCGGAAGCCACGGAGCTCCAGAGTCAAGTGAAGTTGCGAGACCAGGAATTGTCCAAACGCCAGGAACGCATTGCTCAACAGGAGAAAGTCCTTGCCCGCCAGCAGGAACAGGTGAAGTCTTTGGAGCAGAGGTTTGCTTCTTTGGAAGCCCAGCGCCAACAACTACAGGCGGAAATCAATCAACGGGACACCAAAATTGATCAACTCGACCAGGCGATCGCCGCTAAAGATAATGACATCCAGGTGCGGGAAGAAAAATTACAGGGGCTAGAAACGGAACTCAGTTTTCTGCAAAGGGAAGTGGAAGAACTAGAGCGTTATTACCAAGATTACCAAGAATTACGGGGGCAACAAATTGCCATTCTGCGAGGTCAGTTATTGGCCTTTGGTGGACTAAAGGTGGTAAGCACCGAAGCTGTCAGTGCTGCGGTGGATCAATTATTACGTCAGGCCAATCGCACCGCTCTGCAATTGGTCAAAACCCCCAATATGCCAGTGCCCGATGAACCCATTGTCCGGGTGACCACTGCCCAGGTGGATAGCATTAAAAACCAACTGCAACCAGGGCAGGAATATGTTATCCGGGTACTATCGGCGGGGAATTATGTGCAGGAAGAAAGGGAAATTCGCGTCTTTTTCGACGTGGTGCCTAACCGTCAAGTTTTCCGAGAATCTGAAACCATTGCCACCATTTCCCTCGAATCCTCTGACTTTAGCGAAGTTGATGTCCAAAAACGGATTGATTATCTCCTCGCTGCCGCCCAATTCCGAGCCCGTCGGGAAGGCATTCTGGGACCCATTCAGGTGGAAGATGGACGCATTAAAACCCTAATTGATTTTATTGAACAACTCCGTCGCCAATCTGATAATCCCCCCAATGAGGTGCGGGCGATCGCCGCTGAGAATACGTCGGTGGTGGGACCGCTAAAAATCAGGATTATTGCCTTGAGGGGCAATGAAATTGTCTTTGAAAACTGATGGGCAAACCTGGACACCATCCCCTTGAGATCAAGAGCCGGACTAGCTACCAGAGGGTATTTTTCGGGTCAATCTGACGGTCATCCATGGAGGGGGTTCTGATCGGTGGCGGTGGTGGCGGCGGAACCGCTCTTCGTTCAGTAACACCTAGCGGCGGCGGAGCTTGGGCGGTAGTTAACTTTAAAAAAGCTTGGCGTAGGAGGGGCAGACAATTGTCCCAGGTGACCTCTTTGTTCACCGGCTCCAACAGATGGTAACGCTTGAGTAACTCTTGAATTTGCCCTAGGGTGCTTTCCGCGCCCCGATAGTTCACTTCAATTTCCGAAACAATTGGTTCCGAATTACGCAGAGGATCCCTTTCTACTGCGGCGATCGCCCGACGAACAGCGGAAGTCAGCTCACTGCGATACTGGCGTCCCGCCACCCGCCTTTGTTCCTCCACTCCCTTAACACTGGAAGCATAGAGGGGAGGTAAACGATTGAGGGCATAGGTAGCTACCTCGGTTAGATTGAGATAATTTCTCAGATTTTTGGGGTAGAAACGCAGTTGCTTATCAATCTCCTCATAGACCAACGTTTCCATAACATTGACATGAACGCCGGGATTGATGGGGGCTGAGGACTCGGAGGCGAGAAAATCCATGGCAGAGAGTTGGGGAAAGTGACAACTAGACGAGAAAAAGTATCACAGAGGAGCGGGGGAAAATACAGGGCAAATACATTCCCGGATTCAAGTAGCACTCCGATTTTAGCTGAATTAAGGGATTCTCGGCGCAGTCATTCAACACAATTTAACTGGTGTGGGATAATGGGACACTGCGTCATTTACCTAGGCCCATTATGCGATTGTCCCAGATGCTCTTTGTCACCCTCAGAGATGATCCAGCGGATGCGGAAATCCCCAGTCATAAACTGCTGGTGCGGGCCGGGTTTATCCGTCGTTTGGGCAGTGGTTTGTACGCCTATTTACCCCTGATGTGGCGGGTGTTGGAAAAGGTGAAGCGCATTGTCCAGGAAGAAATGAATCGTACTGGAGCCCAGGAATGTCTACTGCCCCAGTTGCAACCGTCGGAATTGTGGAAAATGTCGGGACGGTGGGACACTTACACCGAGTCCGAAGGAATTATGTTCGCCCTGCGGGATCGGCTGGAACGGGAATTAGGCCTTGGTCCCACCCACGAAGAAGTGATTACGGCGATCGCCAAGGAAATGATCCGTTCCTATCGTCAATTGCCGGTGAATTTATACCAAATTCAGACCAAATTCCGGGATGAAATTCGTCCCCGTTTCGGTTTAATGCGGGGGCGGGAATTCATTATGAAAGATGCTTATTCTTTCCACTGCGACGAAGCTAGTTTAAAGGCAACCTACGAGGCCATGGACCAAGCCTACAGAAATATTTTTAGCCGTTGTGGCCTAGACTTCCGAGCGGTGGATGCAGATTCCGGGGCGATCGGTGGTTCCGGCTCCCAGGAATTTATGGTGCTTGCGGATGCAGGGGAAGATGAAATTCTTTACACCGAAGATGGACTGTATTCCGCCAACATTGAAAAAGCGGTGTCCCTCCCTACGGATGCTAAACCGTCTCCTTTTAGTGCGTATAAAAAAGAACCAACCCCTGACACTGCCACGATCGCCAAGATGTGTCAATGCTTGGGTTGTGATGCCAGCAATGTGGTGAAAAACGTTTTATATCAAGCGGTGTTCAATGCGGGCAAAACGGTTTTGGTACTGGTGAGTATCCGGGGTGACCAAGAAGTTAACGAAGTTAAACTAACCAACGAGTTAACCAAGTTAGCATCCCATTATGAAAGCACTAATGTTTTGAGCTTGACCGTTCCCGATGAGAAAGAACAGCATAAATGGGCGGCTAAATCTTTGCCTTTGGGCTATATTTCCCCTGGCATTAATGATGATTACATTGCGAAAAATGCATCGGTAGCTGACAAATTTCTCCGCCTGGTAGATCAAACCGCAGTGGACTTAACTAATTTCGCCACGGGGGCCGATGAAGTTGACTACCATGTCACCGGAGCTAACTGGGGTAATGACTTTACCCTCCCCAAACTGGTAGTGGATGTGCGTAAAGCCCTGGTCGGCGATCGCCCGGTCCATGATCCCAATGGTGAATTAAAAACTGCCCGGGGCATCGAAGTGGGGCACATTTTCCAATTAGGTACTAAATATTCCCAAGCCATGGGGGCTACTTTTACCAATGAACAAGGGGAAGAAAAACCTTTAGTGATGGGTTGTTACGGCATTGGTGTTTCCCGCTTAGCCCAGGCCGCCGTTGAGCAGAGTTACGACAAAGATGGCATTATTTGGCCCACGGCGATCGCTCCCTACGAAGTGGTCATTGTGGTGCCCAATGTGGGGGATGGGGAACAAATACAGGTGGCCGAGCAAATTTACGCAGAATGCCAAGCCGCCGGGGTGGATGTCCTGCTCGATGACCGCAACGAAAGGGCGGGGGTCAAATTTAAAGATTCCGAACTAATCGGCATTCCCTATCGGGTGGTTACCGGCAAATCCCTCAAACAGGGACAGTTAGAAGTAGTCAAGCGGGCCGATAAAAGTGTTCAAAATCTGGCGATCGCCACCGTTGTCCCGACCTTAGTCACCTGGATCAAAGCAGACAAAAAAGCTAGTTAAAATTACCTAGCTCCCTGGTCAGTCCAGTTGTAGAAATAGCACCCTTTGGCGTCAGCTCTTTAGGGAAAAATGCTATGGTCAATGTGTCTTGAATATCTTGAATCACTTTTTCCAGAGGGTAGGTTGTGATGAAATCTTTACTGCGGGGAATTGCCCTATCGGTGTCGGTGTTAATGGCCACAGGGGGCTATGGATTGACCACTTCAGCCCAGGTAGCTCCAGGGGATGACATACCCACCGTGGAAGAGGCCTTGGATACCCCTGATGTAGATGACATCACTGACCAACCCGACCAATTGGTCACCTGGGTATGTAAAAACGGCAGTAAAAGTGTTGCAGTAGAAGTTAAAGAACTGAAAGGTTGGCAAGAAACCGTCAACCCAGACCAAACTTGGGAATGCGAACAAAATATTCCCCCCGTTCAGCCTGATGATGCCACTTTTTCCTGTGAAACTAACGCCACTATGGGCCTAATCACAGTCTTCTGGCTAGAAGGGAAAGGCGGTAAGGCAGAAATGACAAGCTGGATGAATAACTTAGCCAACAATCAAAATATGGTCTGTACCCACGGAGAAAGTAATCCCTTCTGGGAATAGGTTTTTCTTTTGCCATTGGCCTGAGCTTGGGGGGAAGTGGTTTTCGTCCTTTGGTAACAACTTCCCCAGCTCCAGTTTGTTAAAGTTAAGGCACTGACTATTAACAATTTTCCATGGCAATCCATCTGAAGGCATCACATTTAGGCGTGGCCGTGCTTCTACTCCTCTTCGGTGGGGCGATCGGTGCCGCTGGGGGGGGTTATCTTTTGTCTTCAGGCCAAAACCATTCCTCCCTCGATTCTCCTGTCAATACCAGCCCCCAAAGTCTGACTCCTGTCCCCGTCGACAGTAATTACCGCAGTGCCCTCCCCCTGCCTCTGCCCCGCTCTGCCCAGGATGATCAGGAGTTAAATTTCATTGCCCGGGCGGTGCAAAAAATTGGTCCCGCAGTGGTCAGAATTGATGCGGAAAGGAGCGCCTCTCCCCAGAGTGGCCCCATGGGAGACCAACCCTTTTTTCGTCGCTTTTTTGGTGAAGAAGTCCCCGCCAACCCCGACCCCAGGGAACAGGGGACCGGTTCTGGTTTCATTTTGAGCCCTGACGGAGAAGTTTTGACCAATGCCCATGTGGTGGAAGGAGCCAGCACTGTCAAAGTAACCCTCAAAGATGGTTCTGTCCTGGAAGGCAAGGTGATGGGGATCGACACCATGACCGATGTGGCCGTGGTAAAAATTGAGGCGGAAAATTTGCCTGTGGTGGAAATTGGCCAGTCTGATCGCCTGCAGCCTGGGGAGTGGGCGATCGCCATTGGTAATCCTTTAGGTTTGGACAACACTGTTACCGTTGGCATTATCAGTGCCCTGGGGCGTTCCAGTTCCGAGGTGGGGGTACCGGACAAACGGGTGCGTTTCATCCAAACCGATGCGGCCATCAATCCTGGTAATTCCGGTGGTCCCCTGCTCAACGCCAAAGGGGAAGTGATTGGGGTTAACACCGCCATCCGAGCCGATGCCCAGGGACTAGGATTTGCCATTCCTATCCAAACGGCCCAAAATGTGGCGGAAAATCTGTTTACCAAGGGCAAAATGGAGCATCCCTACCTTGGCATTCACATGGTTACCCTCACCCCAGAAATGACTAAACAGTTACGAGCCAGTGGGGAATTGCCAGCAGGGGTGACAGCGGACAGAGGGGTTTTAATTGTTCAAGTCAGTCAAGGTTCTCCGGCGGCCCAGGCCGGGTTAGCCCCTGGGGACATTATTCTCGAAGTGGGGGGCATGGGGGTTAACACCGCCAGTGATGTTCAAGAACGGGTGGAAGTGAGCCAAATCGGTGAACCCTTGGCGATCGCCGTTAAGCGTGGCCAAAAACCACAAATGATTGCGGTGCGACCGGGACCTTTTCCTGAAGACTTGGGCCAATAAAATAAGAACCTCATCAGTCCTTGGGATTTTTGGCAAACTAACGACTTTGGAAAATGTTTTGCACCATAGTTTGGGGTAAGGAAGCCGCCTGTCCATTCAGCTCATCCATTTCTCCACTGTCCAATTGCCAACCCAAGGCTCCCAGATTGTCCTGTACCTGCTGGCAGTTTTTTGCCCCTGGAATAGGCATGGTGCCCTGGCATATACACCAGTTCAATGCGACCTGGGCCATGGTTTTCTCTCGCTCCGTGGCGATCGCCTGGAGAGTGTCCAGCAGGGGCTTAATTTTGGGCAATAACCGCCGAAACAATAGGCCACGAATGCCCGGCGGGAAAGGCCCTTGGGGGCTATATTTGCCAGTCAACAGTCCCAGGGTCAGGGGACTATAGGCAATTAATTTAATGTCCAGTTGATCACAGAGGTCTTTCAAACCCAATTTACTGACGGGATCTGTGGAAAGCAAAGAATATTGCACTTGCAGACTGGTAATTCTAATCCCCTCATTCCTGCAAAAGTTATAGGCCTTTTGCAGACGTTTTGGGCCAAAGTTCGATAAACCTAAAGCTTTAGCGTCGCCCCGTTGACAGAGTTGAGCTAAGCCCTTGAGCAGGGCCTGTTCTTGCCAGGGGGCATAGTTGGCAGTAGACCAATGGAGTTGCACCAGATCAATGGGTCGCTGTAGTCTTTCCCTAGAAGCAATGCCGGCCTTAACCATGGCCTGCGGTGTAAGTCGCCACGGGTAGGGAGCCAATTTGGTGGCCAGGCAAATTTTGTCCTGATTTGCTCCTCCATAGGCCTGGGAAAATTGCCCCAATAGTTTTTCACTTTGTCCTTGGAGTCGACCAGTGCCGTAGGAATCGCCAGTGTCAAAAAAGGTTATTCCCGCTGCCACACATTGCTCAAACACCCGTTGCAGTTCCCCGTCCATGGCAGGCTGGTAGCCCCAGAGCAATTTGTTACCCCAGGCCCAGGTGCCACAACCCATGGTGGGCCAAATGATCGGGGAAGGTTCTGTGGTGCTAACTGTCATCAGAAAAATGGGCTTGCAAGCTCGCCCTTGAGAGCAACTTCATTGTTTCGTCAAAATTAACGTTTGACTAACTTTTTGCGGGCCACTTTCCGTAAACGGATAGATTCCGGAGTAATTTCCACCAACTCATCGGGGCCAATATATTCCAAAGCCCTTTCTAAGTTCATATCTTCCGGTGCTTGGAGTTGCACCAATTCATCCCCAGTGGCGGAACGGTGGTTAGTTAATTGCTTGGTTTTACAAACATTCAGTTCGATATCCTGGGGTCGGTTATGTTCACCGATAATCATGCCTTTATAAACCTTGGTACCGGGGGTAATGAAAAACACTCCCCGATCCTCAGCATTTTTCATGGCATAGAAGGTGGCCACCCCTTCCTCAAAAGCTACCATTACACCGTTATAGCGGGTTTCCAAATCGCCACTCATGGGACGGTATTCCAAGAAGCTGTGGTTCATAATGCCTTCCCCCCGGGTAATGCGGATGAAATCCCCCCGGAAGCCCAGTAGGCCCCGGGCCGGAATGACAAATTCCAATTGGGTGCGACCGTTCACGCCGGTTTGCATATCTTGCATTTCCCCCCGCCGTTGTCCTAGGCGCTCGATGCAAGAGCCGACAGCGGCCTCCGGTACGTCTAAAACTAGGTATTCCACCGGTTCACAGGGCTGACCATTTACTTCCCGATAAATCACCTGGGGCTGGGCCACTTGAAATTCATAACCTTCCCGCCGCATGGTTTCAATCAAAATGCCGAGGTGCAATTCTCCCCGACCGGAGACCAAAAACTGCTCTGCACTTTCCCCGTCTTCCACCCGCAGGGCAACGTTCGTTTCCAATTCCCGATTAAGGCGGTCCCGAATTTGACGGGAGGTGACAAATTTGCCCTCCTGCCCTGCAAAGGGAGAATCGTTGACCGAAAAGGTCATCTGCAATGTGGGCTCATCCACCTTAATCAGGGGTAAAGCTTGGGGTTCATCCGGGCAAGTCAAAGTCTCACCGATATTGGCATCGGCAAAACCGGCGATCGCCACAATGTAGCCAGCACTAGCCTCAGCCAACTCGACCCGGCTCAGACCTTCAAAGCCCAAAAGCTTACTTACTTTCCCCCTGGCAATGGAACCATCTTCTTTAACCAAAGCGGCCTGTTGCCCGGCTTTAATGGTGCCGTTATGGATGCGGCCAATGATAATGCGCCCCAAATAATCGGAGTAATCCAGGGTGGTCACCTGTAATTGCAACGGTTTGCTCGGATCGCCGGCCGGGGGCGGGACATGGTGCAAAATCGCCTCGAACAGGGGCTTCATGTCCTCCGATTCATCTTCGAGGCTTTCTTTGGCAAAGCCCGCTAAACCAGAAGCAAACAAAGTAGTGAAATCACATTGGTCATCGTCTGCCCCCAGTTCCACAAATAAATCAAACACCTTATCCACTGCGGTGTTGGGGTCGGCCCGGGGACGATCAATTTTGTTAACCACCACCAGGGGACGCAGACCCTTTTCGAGGGCTTTTTTGAGCACAAAGCGAGTTTGGGGCATGGGGCCTTCATTGGCATCGACGATTAAGACGCAACCGTCCACCATCCCCAGTACCCGTTCCACTTCTCCACCGAAGTCGGCGTGGCCGGGGGTATCGACAATATTAATTAACGTATCTTGGTAGCGGACCGCTGTATTTTTGGAGAGAATGGTGATGCCCCGTTCCCGTTCCAGGTCGTTGGAGTCCATCACGCACACCGGTACATCTTCCCCTTCCCGGAAAATGCCTGATTGCTTCAAAAGAGCATCAACAAGGGTGGTTTTACCGTGATCAACGTGGGCAATGATGGCGACATTGCGGATGGGAAGAGACATAACGGGCAAGCGGCTTCAGGGTCCGCATTAACAATTTGTAATATTCAGTCTATCCTACCGTTGGCTTCTCTGGCGCAAACAGCCCCTAAAACTAAACCTAATCACCCGCAATGTATTTGTGTAAAAAGCTATTGGCTGCCAAAATATTTAACGGTTCAGTGAAACAGTAGCCCTGCATGAAAAAGCAATTGAGGCTATCCAAAATATTAATCTGTTCTTCCTGTTCGACCCCCTCGGCCACCACCTTCAAGTTGAAGGTTTTACCAAGACTGATCAGAGTTTCCATCATGGTCAAATTTGGAACATTATCTGGTTGTTCCAGCAACTGTGCCGTGAGGGATTTGTCAATTTTTAGCTTTTGGAAAGGCAAATCCTGGAGACAACGCAGGGACATATAATCCGTGCCAAAATCATCGAGGGAAAAGCCCACGCCATAGTTGTGCAAGTTAGTAATAATTTGTTGTGCCAGGCCAAAATCCTTCATCACAGTGGATTCTTGAATTTCTAACTCCAAATAATGGGTCTCCATCTTAGCCATGGCGATCGCCTCCATGACCATATTTTTGAGCAAAGGATGGTAGAACTGCTTTTCGGAAATATTAACGGAAACCAAAAAGGGACTTTGCAATTGCTCTTGCCACAGGACATTTTGTTGGCAAGCCGTTTCTAAAATCCACCGGGTGAGGGGCACCATAAATTCCGTTTGGTCACTCCAGGGCAAAAACTGGCCCGGGGGCAGTAGGCCCTTTTGGGGATGTTGCCAACGGATAAACGCCTCCATGGCCTCAATGGTCTTTTTGCGCCAATTAATCTGGGGCTGATAGTACAATTCCAACTCATGTTGTTCCAGGGCCCGCAGCAAGCGCTTTTCTACGATCGCCAAACGCTTCTGATCAGAATCAGAAAGTTCTGGCACTGGCTGGGGGGCATCGATGCGTACATCCACCGCTGTTTCGATATGGTCATCCGCCTCCCCTGCTCCGGGATTGGTGATTTGGGGTAACAACTGCTGTAAATTTTCCCTGATATGCTCAATCAAATCATTCACCTGCTCCCCATCCACTGGATAGAGGGACACCCCGTAGGTAATTTCCGGTTGGAAAGGTCTTCCGCCTGCCATCACCGGAGTTAGCACCGGTTTCATCAAGCGTCGGGCAATCCCCAACAGACTGTTAGTGTCCTGCACCTGGGACACCAGAAAAATAAACTCATCCTTATCCCAACGGGAAACAATATCTCCATTGCGCAAATTTGCCTTCAGCTTTTGCCCCGCTTCCTGCAGAAAAGCATTGGCCACCGCATCCCCTCGTTTGCGCTTGATGTCAGACCAATTATCAATTCGACAGAGCAAGACCCCTACCTGGGCATGGTGACGGCGGGCATTGGAAAGGGCAATATTTAGGTATTCCAAAAACAGAGTCTGGTTGGGCAAATCCGTCGCCGTATCCAGATAGGACTGCTCATGGAACGTTTCATCATTGGAGCCGGCCAACAAATCAACCCCTTCCCTAGCGTTATAGCTAGAAGCAATCTGGGCAGAAACCGCCTCATTGTAGGGGGAAGTCTGGGGTAACATTTCCACCGGCTGGGAGGAAGAATCACCGAACCCCTCTCCGGTAACGTGGTAACTAGCATTGATACTACAGCCAAAATTAATTAGGTCACCATTTTTTAACTCATGGATGAGGCGTTTTTCCCCGTTCACAAAGACGCCGTTTTGACTTTTATTGCCTTCTAGATCCCCATCAATAATCCAAAAACACTCTTCGTTGGTTTTACTATTGGTCTTCCGCATCAGGGTGGCATGGTGCCGGGAAGCCTGCCGAGAATGGATCTGGATGCTAGTACCAGAATGGCGGCCAATAGAGTATTGCTGTTCGTCCAGGATTATAGTTCTTCTTTGATTGGCATCTTCTAGAACTAGTATGTGTTGCTTCATAGAGAATTAGGGAACTATCAATTCTAAGTTATGCCAGAGGATCAGCCTTGATTTTATTTTGACTTAAAAGTTCTGTCGCGGCATCAACTTTGAGGGGTTTACTGAACCAAAAACCTTGTATTTCCTGGCATTGTAGTTTTTGTAGTACTTCCAACTGCTGTTGGGTTTCTACGCCCTCACTAATTATGCGGATGCCCAATTTTCTCCCCAGGGTCATAATGCCAGTAACGATCGCCTCGTTGACGGGACTGTGGTCCAAATCCTTGATAAAGGACTGGTGGATCTTGACGGCGGGAATCTTAAACTGTTGCAAGCAGGACAGACTACCCAAGCCAACACCAAAATCATCGAGGGAAAGATTGACCCCCATGGCGGCTAACTGCTCTATGGCCCGACGGGAATAGTCGATGTTTTCCATAATGATGCTCTCAGTCACCTCAATGGTCAACCAGTGGGGCTCCAACTGATTCTCCTCTAGGATACTTTGAATATTGGCAATCAAGTCGGGATTTTGAAATTGGTTGAGGCAGAGATTAATACACACCGGCAAAGGGGGAACCCCCGCCGCTTGCCATTGCCGATTCTGTTGGCAGGCGGTTCTTAGAATCCATTCACCGATGGGCACAATTAAATCAGTTTTTTCCGCCAGGGGAATCAAATTAACTGGAGAAATTTCGCCAATTTCAGGGTGGTGCCAACGCAAAAGGGCCTCCATGCCGGTAATTTCCCCCGTGTTGATCTGGAGAATGGGCTGGTAGGTCAGATAAAACTGTTGCTTGTCCAAAGCCTCGTAGAGGAGATTTTCCAAGCGAAAAAACAGGTTAGCTTTGGAGGCCGCCTTTTCGTTAAAGAAGGCAAAGGAGTCAAAGTGTTTTTCCTTAATCTGTTCCAGAGCGGTGTGGGAATTTTTCAGTAGGCTAGCCCCATCGCTACCGCCATCGGGATAAACGGCGATGCCCACCTTACCCTTAAGGTGAATTTTTTGTTTGGCCACATCAATGCCTTCCTCCAGCATGGCCAGCATTTCCTTAACGGTTTCTGTGAGGGCTTGATTATCCCCCGGTTCCTTGAGCAAAATGGCAAATTGTTTTCCCTGCCAGCGGCAGGCCAAGCCTTTCTTCTCCGTCCACTGGCTCAAGCGTTTGGCTACGGTTTTGAGGAGAATTTCCCCACACCCCAGTCCGAAGGCGTTGATCATCCGTTCATAGTTATAAAAATTGAGGAATAGGATCGCCAACCGACTCTGGTCTCGCTGTACTTTTGCCAAGGAGATCGCCAATTGTTCCTCAAAAAAAGCATGGTTAGGTAGCCCGGTCATGGGGTCGTAGAAAGTATGTTGGGCTAAACTATCTTCTGCTTGTTGCCGCCGGGTAATGTCAATTAAGTAACTACGAATAATTTGATTTTCAGTTAAATAATGAACGTATTGCTCATAGCATTCATCCCCATTTTTCACTTCTCGCAAAAGCAAATTGCCCCGGACGTTTTGGGCTTGGTTAAGCAGACCTTCCAGAACAGGATGGCTAACCCCCCGGTCATTGATATCCCGAAACTTAATACTAGCGGGGGGATTTAGATAAACGATCTTGCCATTGAAATCAATTTCCACAATGGGATGGGGACTAAGCTCAGCAAAAGAAGAAAAACGCACCAAATCAGCGGAGCTAGGGGCCAAACGGGAGGCTTCCTGTTCCTCTTCATTAATAATGGTAGATTTGCTGGTATATTCCCCTAAACTTTGGCGCGACAGGTCTTCAAAGGACATGGCCTCCAAGGGGTTGAACATAGCGATTTCCAAGGAAGTGGAAACGATGTAGTAACTAGCCTTGGACTGACTGCCAAATAGGATCACATCTCCATGCTGCAGGTCGTGGGATTCACTATCCTGACCATTGATAATCAGACCATTAGTACTGCGATTGCCTTCCAAATCCCCATCTAAAATCCGGTAGGAATAACTTTCATTTTGGGGGGTGGGTTTGATGCGAATCAGGGTGGCGTGATGACGGGATACCACCTGGTCGTAAATGACAATATCATTGCTGGATTCCCGTCCGATGGAATAGGTTGGTTCGTCCAAGGAAATAATACGACGGGCTTTTTGATCTTCGATCACAAATATATGTCGAAATTCAGGCAGGTTAGTCATAACAGCAAGGATGGGCGGATGGGCAAGGGAAATATTTATCTTGACCCGATGATGGAGACAAAATCTGGCTAAATTGCGACCCCACCTCTAGTTTGACATAACCCCTAGCGGTTTGATCGTACTTCTTAGGCAAACTTTATTAACGGTTTACTCGAGGTTTGGGCGGACCATCAATGAAGGCAAGTTGCGGTTAGTTTTAATGATGGGGATAAGACCTAGCTTTGGTGTAATTGTTTCTGTAAAAATTGCCCCATTTCCCGTTTCCGTAGGGGACGACTCAACAAAAATCCTTGTACTTCTTGGCATTGCAGTTGCCGGATCAGGCTGAGTTGGGCTTCGGTTTCTATCCCTTCGGCCACTAGACGATATTGGAAGCCCTGGCTCAATACAAGTATGGACTGGAGAATGGCCATTTCCTGGGGGGTGCCCCGCAATTGGGCCATGAATCCTTGATGAATTTTGATGGTGGTGAGGGGAAACTGGGTGATAAAACCAATGCCCATTTGGCCGCGACCAAAGTCGTCTAGGGCAATTCTGACGCCAAAGGCTTTGAGGTCTTGGAGAATAGCCAGGGCTCTGGACGGTTGTTGTCGCAGAGTATTTTCGGTGATTTCTAGCTCCAACCATTGGGGATCCAAGCCGGTTTCCTCTAGGGTTTTGCCTACCATCATCACCAAGTCTTGGCGGTAAAATTCTCGCGCTGAGAGGTTAATGGCGATCGCCCGGGGGGGCAAACCATCTTTTTGCCAATCTACATTTTGTTGACAAGCGGTGCGAAAAATCCAATCGCTGAGTTCAAAAATGAGATTACTACGGGCGGCAATGGGAATAATTTTTTCGGGGGCAATCTCTCCCACTTCCGGATGTTCCCAACGGAGTAGGGCTTCCATGCCGGTAATCTCTCCACTTTGGAGATGAATTTGGGGTTGGTATTGCAGGGTAAGTTGGCGTTTGGCGATCGCCTGTTGGAGAAGATTTTCTAGGCGAGCTTGATGGAGGGCTGCGGTGCTAAACTTCGGATCATAGAACTGGTAGCGATTAAAACCAGTTTGGCGTAATTTTTGCAGGGCAGTATTGGCCCGGGAGAGTAAATCTTCGGCCCGGTTACCATCGTTGGGGTAAGCGGAAATGCCAATGTTGACATTAAAGATAATTTCCCTTTCCCGCACTGTTACGGGGTTTTTCAGACGATCTAAAATTCTTTCCGCTAGACGAATGGAATCCTGGGGACTTTTGATCTTGGCTAGAATAATCACTAGGGTGTTGCTATCCCATTGTCCGACGGTATCTCCAGAGCGCATACAATCGGCGATCGCCCCGTGGAAGGCAATAAAAACCTCATCCCCAAAGCTAAAGCCATAAGCCTGGTTAACGCGATTGAGAATCTCCAGGTGGATGAACATTACCCCCATGAGATGCTGATGGTGGGCCGCCGCATCGATGGCGAGGGAAAGCTCCTTCTGCAAATTGACTCGGTTGGGGAGTTTGGTAATGGGGTCATACAACGCCTGGTTGGCCAAGGTTTCTGAATAGCCCTGGCGACCCCGGGGGGTGCGCATGACAAAACAGTACACTTCCCTGTCTTCCCAGGGTTGGCGATAGACTTCCCCCTTCACCTGCACCGTTTGCCCCTCCCGATTGCGGTATTCCAGTTCCGGTACCGATAGGTAATCTTGGGTTTCCAAATTAATTAATAGTTCTTCGATCACTGGCCGTTCCGCGGCCATCAATTGATAAAGGGTGAGGTCTAGAACTTCCGGTTCTTCGTAGCCCAATAATTGGCAAAAAGCACTGTTGGCTTCAACCACGGTTTTGGTGCGGGCATCCACCAGTAGAAAACCTGTGGCCGTATATTCCCGATAGGCACGCAAACGATGGTGGAGGTCGTTCAACCCTTGCTCCATTTTGCGATACTCGGTTACGTCCTCGCTGTAGCACTGCAAGCGACTCCGGTCTGGCTCGAGGAAAACCCGCTGGTGGAAAATTTGTTGGCCGATGGGAATATCCCGCTCCAACTGCAAGCCCTCCCTGGTGAGGGATAAATTGGCGAGCCCTTGGATTAGGGGATGTTGGGCCTGGATGGCCATTAATTCCGGAAATAAGGCTTTCGTTGCCCCGTTGGCGTAGAGTACCCGCCCTGCGGTGGTCAACTCAACAATTAACTGGGTACTATTTTCGCTCAGGGTGGCCGGCGGATGATGGCTTGGCCCTGGGGCACTGCGGCCCACATCCGGCAGTTCCTCGTTATAGACCACCGCCGTAGAAAAGGATGAATCTTCCTCTACTTCCACTGCTTCATGGTCAAACCCGGCCCCTTCTCCATACTCGTGGTCAGCCAGGGCAAAGTTGAGGGGATCCACGTAGGTTTCCCCCATGATCGGGTTGGCAGCCACCGATACTGGTTCGATTCCATAGGGTTGTTCCTCCGACTCCGTGGTCAAATTCATAATGTGGTAACTGGCTTTGGACTTGTTGCCAAAGCGAATTACGTCCCCGTGTTCTAACTCGTGGGAAAGACAATACTGACCATTGATCACTATGCCATTTGTACTGCGTTTACCCTGGAGATTGCCGTCAATTAGACGATAGGTGTATTGATGATTTTGGTAGTCGTTAACCCGGATCAGGGTGGCGTGGTGGCGGGAAACTTGGCGATCGTAAATGGGGATGGCACTGCCGGGGTCTCGACCAATGTCGTAGGTGTTTTCTTCCAGGGAAACGATGCGGCGAGACTTCTGATCCTCAATGACCAGAACGTGGCGGACAATGGAATCGTTACTCATGGGGGGCATGGCTCAGGGGATAGTTTTATTTAACTTGGGCAAGCTCGGCGGTCAACTTCAGGACCCGATCGCCTCTCAGTCCGGGGTTGGCACCACAAACACGCAACAGTGGGCATGGTGAAAGACATAGTTACCCACACTACCAAGGAGAATTTCGCTTATTCCCCACCGGCCCCGGTGCCCCACCACAATGATGTCACTGTTATCCTCTTTGGCTCGCTGGCAGATAATTTTGCCTGGACTGCCCAAAATTTGTTCCGCTTGGCAGTGGATGCCTAAACCCAATGCTTGCTGACGGCGCTTTTCCAGAGTGTCTAACCCTTCCTGTTCAAAGGTTTGCCATTGCTGTTGCCACACTTCCATAGTTAATTCATTGCCCACAGCAGGGTAAATTTCATCCATATTGACCGGGATGGGCAAAGGACTGCCCTCTTCTTCGGCGGACAACACATGGAGCAACAACAGGGAAGCCCCATAGGCCTTGGCTAGGGATAAACCTTTTTCTAAAACTTCTTGACCTGCAGGGGACAGATCCAAGGCGACGAGAATACGGTTGAACAAGGTAACCCTCCAAGGCTTTGAGCAATGGGCAAAGATTTGCGCCTTATTTCCCACAGGACAGAATGTTTTTTCAATGCCCTGGTTTACATACATTGTAATCTTCGTGGGAGACGATTTCTTTTGGCTCTAGGCGATCGCCATCATCCTGGCAAATTAGCCGGTAATGTCTAGTGACTGGAATACTGATCACTAGGCGATCGTGCCTAAGGCGTTTGCCATAAAATTCGCGGTAGTCGTTCTGTTCCGCTAACCCCGCCAGAATTTGCCTAGCCTTAATCACCACGTTGCGGGGGAGATGGGTCAAATCAATGGGATCTTCCTCAAAGGTAGCTTTCCAAGCGGCCCGGGACTGTTTCCTTTCCTCTTGGTCAATGTGTTTTTGCACACAGCGATGACATTCTTGGCCATAACCCTTATGGCCACAGGGAAAAGTTTTTTTACGTCTTGCCATGGTGTTTACAGTTAGGTGGAGGGTGAGCATCTGTAGAACAAACTGCTTGACAACCGCGCCCTAATCAATCACCTCCTCTCAACCTTTCTGGCGGCAATGCCAAACTTTGCCCACAGCCGCCGACATGGGGCGGTTTTTTTATAGCTTAGCGGCTAATCCCCGTGACGGAACAATGGCCCCAACCAAAGCCTTGGGTCAATGCTGCCATGGACTAAAGGCAATGGTCTTGGCCCTGGCGTCCCTCTTCATCACAGTTCGGGGGTCGGCCCTCCTTGCCAACGACTCAGGGGTACACAGTCGATCGCCAATTGATCCAAGGCCCTGGCTACGACAAAATCCACTAGATCTGTCACGGATTGGGGGCGATGATACCAAGCGGGAATGGCGGGCACAATGCGGACCCCGGCTTCAGCCAAACTGGTGAGATTGCGCAGATGGATCAAACTGAATGGCGTTTCTCTGGGTACCACCACCAAGGGCTTGCCTTCTTTGATTTGCACATCCGCTGCCCGCTCCAATAGATCGGAACTCATGCCCACCGCTAGTTTAGCCACCGTGCTCATGCTACAGGGCATCACCACCATGCCGGCGCAACGGTAGGAACCACTGGCAATGGTGGCCCCCACATCTCCCCAACGATGACAAATAAGTTTTCCACCGGTTTCCACCCCAGCTTGATGACGCCAAAAGTCTGCCTGGGCGGAGGGTTCCCCCGGCATTTGAATATTTTGTTCCGCTTGCCAAACTTGGTAGCTGGCCCGGGAAGCCACCAGTTCGATGGTGTAGTCCGCCGTCAGTAAATGCCTGATGGCTCTGACGGCATAAATTAGCCCAGAGGCACCGCTGACCCCCAAAATTAAAGGTTGTGCCATGGTGTGTTGATTTTTAGTTAGTTTTTAACTGTTTCTCTTTACATATCTTTACAAATCAATCGACGTATTAGATCAGACCGTCCATTTCCAAGTCTTCAATCATCTGTAGCCCCCTGGCGTCCCCCAGTCGTAGTAGGGCGGATTTGGCATCTTCCTTCACGCCAAAATCTTCATCTTCCACTAGAGCTTCTAAGAGAGCATCGATCGCCGTGGCATAGACCACATTGGAGGGCAACTCCCGACACAGTTGCCCCACTGCCCAGGCACAATTACTGCGGACAGCGCCCATTTTGTCCCTCCTCAAACCCTCTATTAAAGGAGGAATGGTGGCAATAACATCTTCGTAGGCCAATTTGGCAATGTTGGGTAAACTGCTGGCACTCCAGAGACGCACGGCGGAAATGTCGGTTTTTAGAGCATGGATTAAAGGAGCTAAGGCCCGGCGATCGCCACAATTGCCCAGGGCCCAGACCAATCCTTTGCGGACATAACCGTTAAAATCCGTTTGCAAACTTTGAATGAGCGGTTCCACTATGGCCTGGTCAGTATTACGCCCCAACGCATAGGCCGCACTCACCCGCACCAGGGGACAGCTATCCCGTAATAAATTGATCAGCGGCTCCACTGCCCGGCGATCGGCAATTTCACAAAAGGCCCGGGCCGCCAGCATCCTCTGTGGGGCTTCCCTACTGGTAAGAAGCGCCAACATTTCATCGGGGTCCGGGGGTGGGGGGGCTACGTCGTCGTCCAATTGGTCCAGGGGATCAACCCAGGAGTCCTCCAGTAGCACATCATCTTGGTTACGCATAGCTCCATATTTTCGCACGAAATTTGACCCCCTTGGCTGGGGCACCGTGGCCTGCCTTGCTCCGGTTGAACCGGATATTATCTTGGGGTAACGGTTCGTAATTGCGCCAAGGCAACTATAGCTGGGCCAAAAAATTCTCGTCCAAATCGTAGCCCAACAGTTGAGCTAAGGACTTAAGACGGAACTGGGCCGGTAGTTGATATTTTTTTAACCAGTCCGCTAACACAAACACTTTGCCCATAACAAACAGATCCAAGGCTTCAGGATTGAACTGGATGCCATCCACCCGATGGAATTCGTGGGGCACCAGCATGGCCGCATAGCGGGTAAATTCCCCTGCTTGCCAATCTAAACAAAGGGGAAACCAGGGATAAAGACTATCTAGGCGAATAAACCAGAGGCGAACTTCGGGAATCTCCGATAATTCCCTGGGATCGCCTTCTTGCCTAGGAAATTGAATGTCAAACTGCACCTGTTTTTCGATGGTGGCCAGGGCAGATTCATCAATCCGATTCGGGCTCAGATTGAGGGTCTGCTCCAGCCACGATTGCACCGGAGCCAGATCCAAATGATTCAATTGCTCTGGGGTAACGGTAATGGTAACCATGGTTTACACTGCCCGTTTGTAGGCTTCATCCAACACTTCCGACAGGGTGGGGTGGGCATGGACATGGAAGGCCAATTCCCGCACTGATTTGCGGTCGGCGATCGCCTGGGCGGCCTCTTGGATCAGGTCCGATGCATGGATGCCGATAATGTGGGCCCCCAATAATTCCCCGGTGTCCTGGCGGTAGACCACTTTGGCAATGCCATCGGTTTCCTTTTCCGCCAAGGCCTTGGAATTACCTTTGAAATAGGTTTTGGCCGTACTAACCACAAACCCTTCCTTTTCCCCTAGTTCCTTGGCTTGGGCTTCTGTTAGGCCCACGTAGCTAATTTCAGGATGGGTGAAGGCCGCCGCCGGAATGGCCCGGTAGTCCACCTCAGTTTTGCGGCCGCAGATATTTTCCACCGCCACCACGCCCTGGCCAGAAGCGGCATGGGCCAACATCATTTTGCCCGTGGCATCCCCCACCGCCCAGAGATGGGGCACCGGCTTGCCATCTTTGGTCACTTGCATCTGATCGTTAACTTCAATGAAGCCCCGGCGATCAGTTTCTACTCCTACCGTTTCCAGCCCTAAATTTTTGGTGGCAGGAATGCGCCCCGTGGCCACTAGGCAGGCGTCCACTTCAAGGATTTCAACTACTTCTTTAGTCTTGGCATCGGTGAGTTCAATTTCCACCGGGGAGCCTGCTTTTATTTTGGTAGCAAATACGCCGGTATAGGTTTCAATATCCCGGGATTTAATCAGCACCCGTTCGGCAATTTTGGCAATTTCCGGATCAAACCCCGGCATTAAGTCCGGCAGGGCTTCAATCATGGTCACTTCACAACCCAGAGCCGTGTACACGTCGGAAAATTCCAAACCAATGTAACCACTGCCGATGATGGCAATCCACTGGGGCAACGTTTCCAACTTCACCGCTTCGTCACTGGTAAAGACTGTTTTATGGTCAATTTCAATGCCGGGGGGCACAAAAGGCACTGAACCTGGGCACAGCATGATCTCTTTGGCTTTAAGGATACGGGTTTCGTTGTCCCCAATCACCGTTACTTCCTGGGGGCCAGAAACCTTCCCCCAACCCCTGATGGTATCTACTTTGAGACGGGTAAGGCTATTGGTCAGGTCAGCTTGAATTTTACTGACAAGGTCGTTGGCATGGGCGGCGATCGCCTCTCTGGTGAAGGTAATGCCATTGACTTGGATGCCTAACTGTTGGAGATGACCTTGGTCGGACATTTCCCGGACTCGACCGGAGGCGGCCAGGAGAGCCTTGGAAGGAATGCAACCCCGGTTAACACAGGTGCCCCCCATATCCTTGGCTTCGATGATGGCGGTTTTCAGACCACATTTAACGGCGTGGAGAGCGGCTCCGTGGCCCCCAACACCAGCGCCAATAATCACCAAATCGTAATCAAAATCCTGACTCATCGTTGCTTGCACCTCAATCTGTCAAGACTTTAGTTTAGGGGCTAAGGGCAACCTCTGGAAAGTTGACCCCCGCCTAGGCGATCGCCCATTGTCTGCCATTAATTTATTGTTATAGACTTTTTCTTTCTTCCTGAGGCTCAAACCATTGTTCCGGTTGCCAGGGAAGCCAATTTTCATCTAAAGCTTGCTCCAACGTAAAATCTGGTTTTTCAGGAATTATTTTTTTATTTAGGTCACTGGCAATTAAAAACAGCTTTCGGCCATTTTGATACTGCTTGATAAAAACATCCTGCAGAAATGGTTTAAGACTTGGACTTGCTTCCAACTCAGCTTCAATAGCTAAACGAAAATTTTGTACCTCTACTTTCCAGCCCCGAAAACATTGTTCCCGTTCCGATTGCCAATATTTTATTTTGAGAAGATGCTCACAAAGACGCATTAAATAGCTAGAAATTGAGCGTTTTTCACTCCTCCCCAAATCTTCAATCTCCTCAATTAAATTTTCTAAATCAAGATGGCTAAAATCCTTGTTTTTCAAGGCGATAGCAGTTTGTTCTAACCACAAGCAATAGTCTTGGTCATAACTGGTGTCATGACTTGTTTTTGTCTCTACCTGCATAATGGCATTTCTCCCCAGACTTTTCTGAGCTAGTGGCCATCCATGATAACCCGATCGCCAACGGGGCAAGTTGAGGACTTAAAGCAGGCTCGGCTTTCAACAGGAGAAGACTCCCGACCATTCCGTCAGAATGGCAACATATTGAACCACCAGGAGCTTTGTACAATGGGCCCTGGATCCGTAATTGGAAAAAACCGAAAATTATGCTAAGCCGTGTTGCTGACTCCGTTTACTGGCTAAACCGCTACATCGAACGGGCGGAAAATATTGCCCGCTTTGTGGACGTGAACCTTTACCTAATGTTGGATTTGCCCTACGGCGCCCAACAGCAATGGGAGCCTTTGGTCATGACCACTGGAGATTTGGGCTTTTTCAAACAGCATTACGGCGAAGTTACCAAGGCCAATGTGATCAAATTCCTCACCTTCGACCAGCATTATTCCAACTCCATCCTTTCCTGTCTGAACATGGCCAGGGAAAATGCCCGCTCCATTCGGGAAATTATTTCTTCGGAAATGTGGGAGGAAATTAACCGCTTTTACCTCATGGTCAAAGAAGCAGGCGATCGCCCTCCGGCTAACATTGCCGACTTTTTTGCCCGGGTGAAACTATCTAGCCATCGCTTTGCCGGTATTATGGACGCCACCATGACCCATAACGAAGCTTGGCACTTTGGCCAGATGGGCCGCCTGCAGGAAAGGGCTGATAAAACCGCCCGCATTTTGGATGTGAAGTATTATTACCTGCTGCCTTCGGTGGAATGGGTGGGTACTCCCCTGGACCAGGTGGAATGGATTGCCCTACTCAAATCCGCCAGTGCCTACGAAATGTATCGCAAGAGCCAGCGGCGCATCACCCCCGCCAACGTGGCCAGTTTTTTGATTTTGCACCAAAAATTTCCCCGTTCTATCCACTTTTGCTTACTCCAGGTACAGCGGTCACTGCATGAAGTTACTGGTACTCCCCAAGGTTCCTGGCGCAATGATGCAGAAAGGGCCCTGGGTCGGCTTTGTGGAGAAATGGGCTACATCACCATCGAAGACGTTATTAGCCAAGGGCTACACGAATTTTTGGAGGAAATCCAAGCGAAAGTGAACGAAGTCGGGGTTAAAATGGCCCAGACATTTTTTGTCAATGAGCCAGTGCTATCGCCGGCGCCAGTGCAAAGTCAAAGTCAGACCCAACAGCAATCCCTAGCGAGTTTTTAGACCCATTACCCATCCGGTACAGGTTGGTCAGCGCTCAAAGTGGGCACCACAATATAACCCGTACTTGCATCGCCTAATACCCAGTTCCGTTCCCGGCCCCAGTACCACCAATAGGCACCAATGTAGGCACAGATTAGACTATCCCACTGGTCTTCCTGGCGTTTCAGTTCCTTGCCGTTCAACGTCAATGGCGATCGCCAAGGCTCCATGCCAGGGGGAAGGGTAAGGTCCAGGGCCGGCGTTAGTTGGGGCAAAACATTTTCAATGTGGGACTGTAACTCCAGCAAACCCTGCCTTTTTTGGGCTAGGTTCCCTTTTTTGTATTTGATGATCCGCTCTAGCTGAAAAAGTTGCACCATGGCGGGATGGGGAAACACTTCAATTTGGTAACGCCCTTGCCGTTGGGGCTCTATCTGCGGGGCATGGAGAAAACCCCGTTCTTCTAGCAATTTACCCACTTCTGTGGTTCTTGCCGCAAAAGGTCTAGCCAAATTAGCCGGATAACAACCCGCATGGTACTTGCCAAAATATTTGTGGGTTAGGCGATCGGGCAGCCTTGTCCCCCCGACATTGGGAATAATTGTAGGGGCATCCACCGCCACCATGGCCCCCTCCGGGGCTGTTAACCCCCCATCTAGCCAAGCAAAAATATCTGCCAAGCTCAAGCGGCAGGTAATGTCCTCCACCCAAAGGCGATCGCCAGCAGGGGCTGATTCCAGCCGTAAACGACATAGTCCACTTTCCCCAGAGCTCCAACCTAAATCAATGCCAATAAATTTCATCAAATGAACACTCGCAAATATTTGCCAAAAAACTTGCCAAGGGCCACAGGGGAGGACTAAGATTAGATTCTGTGAAATTCGGGGCGTAGCGCAGCTTGGTAGCGCACCACTTTGGGGTAGTGGGGGTCGTGGGTTCAAATCCCGCCGCTCCGATTCAACTGAAAAGCCTTCTCCAAGAGCAACTTAGCTTAGGGGAAGGCTTTTTGCTGACTACCTGTTAGAAGCCGAATCTGGGCAAGGGAATGGATACCGGCAAACTGGGAATGGGGGGAGAGTAGCTCGCTCCATTGGTGGAACAACTCAGCCCCGGTAACAAATTGGAACACATACTTTGCAAGGCTCCATCGGGAGTGATGGGTATGCTGAAGCCATTGAACAAACTGCCACTCAACAGGGCTACTAATTCTTCCGGGGTCATGGGAATCACGGAACCGATGATGCCTTCCAACACACTGACCTTTTCCCCAGCTTTAACCTGGGTTGTTTGCCCTGGGTTTTCCGGATCACTAACCAACACAGCTCCCTCCAGAACCTTAATTTCCCCCGATTGACCTTTATTTCTTTCCATCACATACACCGTGCCGGTCACCGCCACACTGACCCCCGCCATGCAACCATTGACGGGACCACTAGCCAGTAATTGACCTCGTTCCAGCTCTACACATTGACCCACAATCACACTGGCATTTTCGCTCAATCTCCCCGCCGCTCCGTTATTGAACAAGATACCGGCTCTGGATTTTTTGGTCACTATCACCTGGCCAAATTCTGCTTGATCATCCACTTTTGCCTGGATTTCCTCGATGTAAACCTGGGGACCGTCAATGATTTCTTGCACCACCGCTTGGCTGATTTGAGCTTGGCTGGGGGCCACGGCCCATCCTAGAGCCAGTAACGGGGCAGAAGCGCTGAGGGCACTTATTTTAAGAAGTTTTAAGCTGGGGGAGCTAGGTAGGGTAATCATGGCATAGCACCGGGAAAGGGTCAGTGGGGGAACGTAAAATTGGTTAGGGGGCCAAGGAAGTGGATTTCTCTCTGGGTCTAAACAAGATAGGAAAATTTTGGAGCCTCTATCTTAGCTGTTCATCAACATATTTTATTGGAGAAAAAGTGGTCATGGCAGTACGTTTTTTGTTCAACTTGGCCTTTGCTGCTGTGGCCACAGCTTGCCTTTGGGGGGGCATGGAATGGCGCCAAATATCTTCAGCCCAGTCCTCCCCAGGGGCCATCTTGGATGGAGAAGGTAAAACCACGATCGCCACTGCCCAGCAATATTTTAATCAAGGTCTCAAGCATTATCAGCAGGGTAGCCTAACAGATTTTCAAGTGGCCCAAAGTTCCTGGGAGCAGGCGTTGGCCCTCTGGCGCCGGGAAAATAATTTACCCCAGGTGGCGGTCACTTTAAATTTTCTTTGTTTAGTTCAGCGTCAGTTGGCCCCACCGGCGGTGGCTTTGGCTTGTTACCAAGAGTTATTAACCGCCGCCCAAACCTTGGAGGATATCCAAACCGAGGCTAATAGTCTCGTGGCGATCGCCCAGTTGCAATTACAACAGGGTAATTACCAGGAGGCCTTTGAAAGCCTAGAAAAGTCTTTACCGCTTTGGCAAGAAGCCAACTTTAAAACCGGGGAGTTGATTAGTCAGAACGAATTAGGGCAAATGTATTTTATCTTGGGGGCAACGGCCCAGGCTGAGTATTTTTATAACAAGGCTTTGGAGCAGGCCCAATCCTTGGGAAACCGAGGTAATGTCGCCGGCATTGAACATAATTTAGCCCAGGTTAAATTCACCAGTGGGGATATAAAAGGGGCTTTAGCCCTGGAAGAAAGTGCTTTCCAACATTGGCAAAGTTTGATCAACGACCTTGGCGATCGGGCCACACCGGATCTTGTGCGGGGGCAGGCGGCGGGATTAAATAATCTTGCTTTTATGCAAGTGCAAAATCAACAACTTAATACGGCCAAAGAAAACTATCAAAAAGCGTTGATCATCTGGCAACAATTGGGGGATAAAAATGGGGAAGCCAGTAGCTTAAATAATTTGGGTTATCTAGCCTTTTTGCAGGGGGATTTACCCACAGCGCTCGATTACTATCAACGGGCTTTAACCCTAAGACAAACGACTGGCGATCGCCTGAAGGAAAGTTTAACTCGCTATTGGTTGGCGGTGGCTTGGAAGCAACAGGGAGAAGTAGAGCAGGCCATGGCAGAAATTGAAAAGGCAATTTATTTAGTGGAAAACCTGCGGCAAGCCATTGGCAACGATGATCTAAGGACCAGCTTTTTAGCTTCCAAACAAGATTATTATCAGTTCTATATTGATCTGTTAATGGAACAACATCAACGGGAACCTAATCAAGGCTGGGACGGAAAAGCTTTGGTGGCCAGTGAATCAGCCAAAGCTAGATCTTTGTTGGATATTTTAGCCCAAACTCCGGGGAAAATTACCAAGGGAATTTCTTCTCAGTTGTTAAATGAAAAAGAAACCATTGAACGACAACTCAATACCCTACAGGAAAATAAAATTAAGTTATATAGTTCTAATTATGATCCGCAAAAACAAGCAGAGTTAGACCAGGCCATAACGGATCTATTGCAACGGTATGACCGAATTTTAGGACAGATTGAGCGGCAAAACCCCGACTACAGCGCCCTTACCCGTCCCCAACCGTTGAACTTGCCCCAAATCCAAGCCCTCTTAGACGATGAAACTCTGTTGTTGGAATATGCCCTGGGGAGAGATCGTAGTTATCTCTGGGTGGTGGGTCAATCCAGTCTGCGGAGTTACGTGCTTCCCAAGACCGACCAGTTAGACGAAGCCATTAAATCCTTTCGCCAGTCTTTTTTGGAGCCCACCCAGCGCATTCGCCGCCCCCTGGCCGTTAGCCAAGGAGCCCAGTTATATGGCCAGTTAATTCCTGATCCGGCAGTGATTGCAGGAAAAAGATTACTGATTGTGCCCGATGGTGTATTGCAATATCTACCCTTTGGGGCCCTGGTGACAGACAATCCCCCCAACCAGCCCCCCACCTATCTAGTCGACCGCCACGAATTGGTCACCATGCCTTCCGCTTCCACCCTAGGCATTCTGCGGCAAAATACGGCCCAGAGGGAACCGGCCCCCAATTTGCTGGCCGTGTTTGCGGATCCAGTATTTACCGCCAGCGACGAAAGGTTAGGCCCGGCGATCGCCCGTCGTCCGGAAAATTTGCCGGTGGATTTGGAACTGTCCGCCAGGGATGCGGGGGTTTATTTTGACCGACTCCCCTACACCGAACAGGAAGCCGAGCAACTGATCGCTCTCTTTCCCCCGGAAGCAAGTTTAAATGAATTAGGTTTTGAGGCCACCAGGGCCCGGGTTTTTGCCGACACCATGGAGCAATACCGTTTTATTCACTTTGCCACCCATGGCATTCTCAACAGCAAAAATCCCCAACTGTCGGGACTAGTGCTTTCCCTGCTCAATCCCTCCGGGGAACCGATCAATGGCTTCGTGCGTTTGTACGATATTTTCAATCTCAACCTACCAGCGGATTTAGTGGTGCTCAGTGCTTGCCAAACAGGGCTTGGTCAGGAAGTGCGAGGGGAAGGACTGATTGGCCTGACTAGGGGGTTTATGTATGCCGGGGCTGCCCGGGTAGTGGTCAGCCTTTGGAGTGTGGACGACGAAGCCACCGCCCGTTTGATGACGGAATTTTACCGGGGTTTACTGCAACAGCAAATGGCCCCCGCCGCCGCTCTGCAATGGGCCCAGCAAAAACTAAAGGAAGACCCCCGTTTTGCTTCCCCCTATTATTGGGCCGGTTTCACCCTCCAGGGGGAATGGCAAAATTTGCTCCCCAGTGGTCAGTTGGCCAAGGGCACGTCCCCGGCTTCATCGGTACCGACAAAAATAATTGGCACATCGCTGAATTGATCCAGGCCCACAGAGCCTAACAATTCCACCAACTCTTCCCGTTGTTCCGGCAAACTGGCCACAATCATGAGGGTGTCTTGCCAAATGCCTTGGTTGGCATAGAGGGTAGCCTTGCCCAGGGGCTCATTGGTTTCTTCAATCTTCTCTGTTACCTCAACGCTCAACTCCCGGTGTACTAGTCCCGCTTCCACGGCACTGCCCACCACTTGGTTATCGATGGTGCAATTAACGGCAAATGCCCAGGCATATTCGCCGCCCGGTTCCAGCGCTACATCTGTGGGAACGGCGATCGCCAAAATAGTTTCTCCTTCCGGTACCGCTACGGTTTGGCTATGGATTAATTCCCCGGCCCCATCTACGAGGACAAATTCCCCTTCCACCCCTCTGTTAGCTGGTACATAAACAAACAGACTAGGGTTAGCCGTGGCGGTAAACGTATCTTGACTGGGAGCAACTATTCTGAGGTTGGTGTTGGCCTGGGTAAAACAACTGCCCCCCCTAGTGCCTCCCCCTCCGGAGCTTTGGGTTGTGCCTCGATCGCCAGCTTGGGGGAATTTCAAGCTAACTAGGGTTTCTTCTGGGGTCAAACCAAAGGACAAATCATCAACGCCAGAAGCAATGGTCTGGGGGGCAGTCACCGTAAAGGTTAGGGCAGTGGCTAAAAAAAGATGGAAAGGATGATTAACCATGGCAAATTTAGGGATTGAGGACTTATTGTTCCAGCTTAGCCTAGGTCTACCCAGGGCAACGAGGGGATGTTCGGTGGCAGGACTGACCAGTGAAAATTCTCCTTGGCTGGAGGCTAAGGGGTCTGCAGTGGAGCAAAAACCGTTTAAGGACGATAAATTCCCACTTTTGGTACTATTTGGGGGCCAGGGGGCTGATAATTGCAGCCAAAACCATAATCCCCTAACCACATTAAGCCGTGACGAATATTCTCCGTTCCCCCCTCAGCAAAATATTGCCATAGGGAGTGAACTGCGGTGAGGGGCACCGTGGACTGGTCCATCAGGGATGGATCCGGGCGATCGTCCCCCGGCAAGACAAATAGTTTCAACTCTGGTTTGGTTTGCGTTAGCTCCCCCAACACTTCTAAGCCGTAGGGCCAATAACTTTTTCCCCCCAACAGCCGCACCACAATCACCTCCGCATGGCTCAACACCCGATCGCCGTAGTCATCGAGGGAAAAGGACTGTTGTAAATTAAGCAAATTACAAACCCGCAGGGAGGGAAAATTTCCGGGCAACCGGGGCCACACCCTGGCGATCGCCTGAATGTCAGTGTCGGCGGCGGTTAAAAAAATTAGTGGGGCCGGAGTTTGCTCAATGACAATAACCCCTTCCATGGCCGGGGTCCAGCCACCGGGAAGACTAGCAAGGCGATGCATAATAGTTGAAAATATATGGAAATAAATCTATGAACTAGCAGGGACTAGCAAAATAATTTTCTTAAAAAAACCTTAGATCTTTAAAAATACTTAGATTTTGACGAGTTAGGCAAAAACCTAGGCATGATAGAAAAAGAAATCCATGGGGCTTGGTCCTTGAATGCCGCTGCCCAGTCTACGTTCAATTCGGCATGCTACCTGCTTTTTCCCCCATTTTCCGTCGACTTTTACCTGCTGTCACCTTTGAACGCTTGCTCCGTTTTTGGCGTACCATGGCCCAACAAACAGGGGATGGGGTGCAGTGTTTTGTGGGGGATTTACCCAGCAGTTTGAAACCTGCCCCTGGGCCATCGGTGCTTGATGCAGAAATCGACCACCGTTTTGCGCTCCTCGTTAGTCCAGGGCAATGGGCTTTATTGGAAGGAGAACAAATTTCTCCCCATCATTATGCGGTGTCGATCACCTTTGCCCAGGGCATCATCGAAGATTTTATCGACAAGCAAAATTTGCCCGTCGTAGCAGAGGCTATGCCCCACCGGCCAGAGCCGCAATCCGGTCCCACCATCTCTGAACAATTGACCCTGGGGCTACTGGAAATCCTCAACAGTGACAGCACTAGCTTTTCCCCAGAGCCTTCCCTCCAGGACAGTCTGCAGGCCAGCCAGGTAAAAGTGCTCAGCCAAGTCATTGCCCAGATTCGTCAAAGCTTAGACTTGGCGGAAATTCTCAATAAAGCCGTGACGGCGGTGCAGAAATTTCTCTTTGTCGATCGCCTAGTTATTTACCAATTCCATTACCATCAGCCATCCCTTGCTTCAGTGGGGGAAGAGTCAACATTGGCCCCCAAGCCCCGCCAGCAATATGGAGAAGTAACCTACGAAGCACGGCGATCGCCAGAAATTGACACCATGCTGGGAATCATGACTGAAAATGATTGTTTTTCCCAAGTCCTCAGTTACGAACAAAAATACCTCAAGGGCGCTGTGGTGGCAGTCAATGACATTGAAAACCACTACTCTTCTTCCTACTGTTTAGTCGGACTGCTGCAACGCTATCAAGTACGGGCTAAATTAGTGGCTCCCATTATCGTTGAAGAGCAGCTTTGGGGTTTGTTGATTGCTCACCAGTGTCACCATCCCCGGCAATGGTTAGATAGCGAAAAGAATTTTTTGGGTCAAATTGGTGAACACCTAGCCGTGGCGATCGTTCAGTCCCTACTGTACAGTGAAGTGCAAAATCAGAAAAATAACTTTGAAAAACGGGTAATTGAACGGACCAAGGAATTGCGGGATACGCTCATGGCGGCCCAGGCTGCCAACCTCCTTAAAAGTCAATTTATTAATAATATTTCCCACGAATTACGTACTCCATTAACTAGTATTATTGGTCTTTCTGGCACCCTATTGAGGTGGTTTGACCATCCCACCTCTTTGCCACCGGCCAAGCAACAATATTACCTGCTGAATATCCAAGAAAATGGCAAAAAACTGTTGAATCAGATTAATAACATTATCCAACTTTCCCAGCTTGAATCTGGTCAAACAGCCCTCAACATTCAATCCTTTTCCCTACACACCCTAGCCCAGACCGTGATCCATTCCCTAATGGGGGTAGCGGTTAAGCAACAAATCAATTTAGAGCTAGACTACCAGATTAATTTAGGCCAGGATCAATTCTGCGCTGACCAGGAAAGGCTCGATCAAATTCTGACCCAATTACTCAACAATGCACTGAAATTTACCCCAGCGGAAGGCACAGTTATCCTCCGCATTTGGAAAGAAAAGAACCAGGCTATTTTTCAAGTGGAGGATACAGGCATTGGCATCAATGAACAACAGTTGCCGGTGTTGTTTGAAGCCTTTAAGGTAGTTGGAGACAGCTACACTAGCTTTTATGAAACCGGTGGGGTGGGCCTTGCTTTAACCAAACAGTTGGTGGAGCTCCATGGCGGTTACATTGAAGTGGAATCCAGCCCAGGACAGGGGACAATTTTCACCACCATAATTCCCCAACAGAGTTTACCCCTAGCCACCAAAGGACCAGTCCAGGATAAGTTGGATGCGGTTATGCCCTTTAATTCCAGTGTGATCGTCATTGAACAGGATGAGGAAATTGCCACACTGATTTGTGAATTATTGACTGTGGCTAACTACCAAGTCATCTGGTTAATTGATACTACCAATGCCCTGCAACAGGTAGAACTGTTACAACCGGGTTTGATTATTGTGGATGGGGATTTTGCCGATGTCACGGAAGTAACCAGGGGAATTAAAAAGTCCCGGCGCATTAGTAAAGTTACAGTTTTTTTGTTGAGTGAGTCCCTATCCTCAGCGGAGTGGCAAGCGTTGTCCCAAAAGGGCATTGATGATTACTTGCTTAAACCTCTCCAGCCAGAATTACTTTTGCAACGGGTGCAGAGCATCCAACAGGAACCTCTCCGCTAAATTTGTTGATGGTTAATACTTTGACTGTGGGCAGATGTTTTTTGGGGTTTCCATCCTCGAAATACCGGTAACATATTAAGATTGAGGGGAGTTGCAGGAAAACCGATGAGTAAATTTGATAGCGGATTACCCAGTGTCCGCCAAGTACAGCTTTTGATCAAGGATCAAACCCCGGTGGAAGTCAAACTACTAACGGGGGATTCCATCTTCGGTGTTATTCGTTGGCAAGATAGCGATGGCCTAGGGCTAGTCGATGACTCGGAACGTTCCACCATTGTGCGCCTAGCGGCGATCGCCTACATCACCCCCCGCCGTTAGGAATTAATAATCTAGTCAAAGCAATGAATGGCCAAAGATATGATTAAACAACATTGTTAAACCATGTTTTTGTGGCCCGTTGATTGAACTAAGCTAATCTCCATGGCCGGCACCTGTCCCAGAACTCTGTCCTTTTTTCCTCCCAAAGTCAGCCCTTCCACTCCGAATTAACTCCCCCATGAGCATCCAAGAAATCTTCGCTAAAGCCGTCCAGGATGGATACCTCACCCCCGCTATGGAAGCAGAAGTGGGTCGTCTTTGTGAAAGTGGGGTGGATTTGGATCAAGGGGAATACGAAGCGCTTGATCGCCTGATGGCGGCCCTATTGGCCGGGGATGTGGTGGCCATGCCCCACAAACAGTTCATTAACGTCATGGAAGAAATGGTTCTGACGGAGGTGGTTTCCCAGGTGTCTAAGTATCAGAAAACCACGGAAAAACAACCTGATATTGCCGACATTGCCGCCTATGCCCTCAACCGCTTACCGCCTCTGTACGCCACCTCCGAAGAAGGGGCCGAATATCAACGTCAACGGGCCTCCGAAGAACTGGAATTTCTCATCCAACAACAGGTGAAAGAAGGGCTGGGTCGATACTTTGATCGTCCTCAAATCGCCGACCGTAAGCCCCTAGAACCATTGGTTAAGCAGGATCTGATCAGCCAAATGGCGCTCTTGCTAGAAGCCCTAGCCCAGGACTAGCCACACCATGAAACCGTGGCCATGGCGGTGAACTACGATAAAGTTAGTACAAAGTAGTGAGAAATTTGAGGAAACCTAGGCGACTGAGGAGTTAGTCCAGTGGTTCGATTGGATTAGAGCAAATCAAGAACTGCCATAGGGCAGGGAGAGGCCCTAGGTTCCCGGCCATAGGATTGATCTATCCGTCGATGGCTATCCTTGGTATGGTAATGATTAGTTGGCCTGCTGTGGCCGATTCTGCCCTAGTTTATTCTCCCCAACTATTCTTTTACCGTTCCATGGCAGCCCCGGCTGATGCTGTGAATTAATTGGGCTTAATTCGAGATGGGTTTTCGTCGCTATCAAAGTTTTGCTGCTTGGATTCTGACTGTTGTTCTCACCGCCACTGTTACCGTTGGTGTTGCGTCTCCAGCGGGGGCCCAATCCTGGATGAATTTATTGCTCCAAGGGCTACAGGTGATTCAACTTTCCAATCTTTCTGATCAGCAGGAAGTGCGGTTGGGGCAACAGATTAATCAGCAACTTTACCAACGGGGAGAGTTTCGTCCCCACGGCGATCGCCAATTGCAGGGTTACATCAACGAAATTGGCCAACGGTTAGCCCGCACCAGTAGCCGACCCAATATTCCCTACACATTCCAGGTGGTGGATGACCGCAGAATTAACGCCTTTGCCACCATGGGGGGTTTTGTTTACATTAATACTGGCCTGATTGCCGCCGCCGAAAATGAAGCCGAGTTAGCCAGTGTCATCGCCCACGAAATTGCCCACATTGCTGATCGCGACGCCGTAACTAGAATGCGGGATGTGGGCCTTTCCCAGGGATTAATTTCCGCCGCTGGTATGCGGGAAAATAACATTGTCCAAATGGCAATGCAACTGGGCTTCAATCTGCCCATGAGCCGGGAAGATGAATTAAACGCCGATGCCATGGGGTTAAGGAACCTAGTGCGGGCAGGCTATGCCCCCGCAGGCATGGTTAGTTTTATGGAAAAACTACAGCGACAGAGTGGCGCCGCTCCAGAGTTCCTCAGCAGTCATCCCCTCACCCAAAATCGCATTACCTCACTGCAGAGGAGCATTCCGCCCCAATACCTTTACCAAGGGGATGGGTTGGACTCCCAAGCCTATAGCCGCCGCATTGGCCGTCAAGTCCCCACCCTTCGTTAGGGTAATTCCTCTAGCAAAACAGTGAAGGTGACGGTGGATCCCAATCCTTCTCCCATGCTAAAAAAGGCCACCTTGCCCCCCATGGTTTCCACCAGCTTTTGGGAAATTACCAGTCCCAATCCTGTACCTCCATAGGCTTTGGAATGGGAGCCATCAATTTGAACAAATTTTTTAAATAACTTGGACTGTTGCTCCAGGGAAACCCCAATCCCCGTGTCTGCCACGCTCACTTTTAATAATCCTGGTTTTTGCACCCCTTCCCAGACGACAGTGCGAGGTACCACTTCCACCGTCACTGTGATACCCCCTTCATGGGTAAATTTGAGGGCGTTGCCGACAATATTCAGCATCACCTGCAGCAACCAACGCTGATTGCCGTAAACCGCTAGGGGTCTTTGGGGAGGAGCCGTTAGGCAAAAGCTGAGGCCCTTATTTTGGGCTTGGGGTAGGGCAAAATTTTCCGTCGCCTGGAGTACTTCACCAAAATCCACCACTTCCAATTCAATGCCCACTCGCCCCGCTTCAATTTTGGCTAGGTCGAGGATGTCGTTAATTAAATTCAGCAGTAATAGGGCAGACTGGTAAGCTTCTTCGATAAATTCATGCCTTTCTGCTTCAGAATCTGCCATGTCATCTAAAATTAGCCGCAAAAAGCCGATGATGCCATTTAACGGGGTGCGGAGTTCGTGGGTGGTGCTGGCCAGGAATTCACTTTTGAGTCGGGATGCTTCCTCCGCCGCTTTAGTGGCCTGTCTTAATTCTTGGTAGAGGGTGGCATGGGCGATCGCCGTTCCGGTTTGCTCGGCCAATTCCTGGAGCAGGGCTTCCGTTTCTGGATGCCAGGGGCCGGGGGCTGGGCTCAGTTGTTGCAAACAGAGATAGCCATTGGCTTGGTCTTGGTAGAGGGTAGGGAAAATCCACAGCCCCGCCAAATCTTCCCCTTGAAACTGGATATCGTAGAGGGTGAGGGGTTGGTGTTGCTCAAATAGCCGCCGCCAAATTTCACTTTCCTCCGGCACAATCAGGTTGGTGAAGGCCGCTACCGTAGGCTGGCAAAATTCCGCTTCAATCTGTAGGTGACGACTTTGGGTATCTCTGGTCAACAACAGGCAACGGCTTACCCCCAAGGTAGAACCAATACTATCCACCGCCTCTTGCCAAATGGTGGGCAGATGGAGGCTATTGCGTCGGATCCTTTTGGCGATCGCCGTCAGTTGGGAAATAACAGGGGGGTGCAGAGGATCCAAAGAAGAAAATCTGAGGGTGGATTCCGTTAAATCGCTCGGCTGTCCCATGTCAAAAAGTGGTTAAGTGATGGAGTCAGGGGAGGAAATAGCACAACCAACCATGGAGTCTATCTCTCCCTGAGAAAGCCAGAAAAATTAGTCGTTCCACTCTCCCCGGGGGGGAACGGGGGGATTGCGGCGTAAGTTGCGGGTTAGCTCATCATCCCGTTGTTTTTCCCCCCTTAGCCATTGCTTCACAGCCATTTCAATTACCCGATTCGGCTCATTGGTCAAATGCTGAATTTGATCCATCAGATCCGAGTCCAACTGAATGGAAACTTCTATTTTTTCAGAGTCCCGAAGCGAGGCGGAGGTATTATCATTCATGGCTTTAGAAACGAGGTCTTCACCAATTATACTATCCCATCAGTTTCAGGCCAGGCGGATATAATATATGGAACTTCAGGAAAAGTTACCAATTGGGAAAATCCATCCAGATTGAACAATTTTTGTAAACTTCCTGCCGCCTCCAAGTTATCAACGCCAGTTCCATAACTCTGCCATGTTAGACGCCGTTATTATTCTCCTCTCCATTTTCACCTTTGCAGGGGTCGGCTTCGCCGTGGTGGATCTGTTACCAGATTCCGTGCAGATGCAAATTTCTAACATGGACGCCCTGCGATGGCTGGCGGCGGGATTTATGTCCATTATCGGCCTGGCGATCGGGCTAGTGGCCCAAACTACCTACCGCAGATTGGAAAACCAGATTCGTCAAACCCCCATTGAAACCATTCTCACCAGGGCAGTGGGTTTGGTCATTGGTTTGTTGATTGCCAACCTCATGCTTGCCCCCATCTTTCTGTTACCCATTCCAGGGGAATTTTCGTTTATCAAGCCCACCCTGGCAGTGTTTGGCAGTGTTATTTTTGCCTTTCTTGGCATTAGTTTGGCCGACACCCATGGCCGCACCTTCATGCGCCTCATTAACCCCAACAGCATTGAAACCATGTTGTTGGCCGAGGGCACCCTCAAACCCATCGCGCCCAAAATTGTTGATACCAGTTGCATTATCGACGGCCGCATTGAACCCCTATTGGCCACCGGTTTTATTGAAGGTCAGGTATTAGTGCCCCAATTTGTCTTGGCGGAACTGCAACAATTAGCCGATGCGAGCAACGACCAAAAACGGGTGCGCGGCCGGCGGGGCTTGGACATTCTGGGCAGTATCCAGGCGGATTTTCCCGAAAGCATTGTCATTCATTCCGCTGATTATGACGACATTGCCACCGTGGACGCCAAACTAGTCCATTTGGCTCAGGAAATCAATGGCATTTTACTGACCAATGATTACAACCTCAGCAAAGTTGCCAATTTGCAGAAAGTACAAATTCTCAACGTTAACGATTTAGCCCAGGCAGTGCGCCCCATTTACCTGCCAGGGGATTCCCTCGCATTAAAAATCGTCAAACAAGGCAAGGAAGCTTCCCAGGGAGTAGGTTACCTAGAAGATGGCACCATGGTGGTGGTGGAAGAAGGACGCAACCATGTGGGCTCAGAATTGCAGGTCATTGTTACTTCAGCTTTACAAACCTCCGCTGGTCGGATGATTTTTGCTAAAACTCCTTCAGTACTAGCTTCGTAGGAGCACAATCCCCCTTCCTCGGGCAGGGCAAAAACTATTTTCAGTGGCATTTGCCTGTTTATATCAGCCTTTGCCTAGGGAGCGTCCTGCCATTGGGGAGCCAAGGTAATAAAATCAAAAACCTCTGCCCCGGGGTGACAAGTGACACAGGTATTGCTTGTTACCTCCTCTGGCATAGGAACCCTTGGGTGTAGAGCCTTGAAAAAGCGTGATTTCTCCGCATAGAGGGGAACTGGGGTATTGGGGGGTAATGGTCGAGAGAAGGTACTCACATAATCCCAAATGAGTAACTGGGTCAGACGATTAATATTAGGGATGCTGACCCCATAATGAACATCCGGACGGCGCAAAATTTCCTGCCAGGACTCCAGGGGCAACACTTCCGGTGGCAGAGCAATGTGACAGCCAGTGCAGGTTTCAATATAGGACTCAAAACCGGGAAGGTAACGGGTCGGAATCGGATCAACGGAACGGGGATTGTCAGGAATAACTGGGGGCAAATTCTGTGGAATGCTTGCCTGGGCTATTAAGCTATCCTTCGGTTGGCCATGGGGAGCCCAGGTCTGGGCCATCGCCCAACCACCACTAAGGGAAAGGAAAATGAGAACTAATCCTGTCAGAACCACTGGCCAAATTCGCATGGTTGTTTCCGATTACACCAATCCATCAATTAAGATCATTTGTCCGGGGACATGGTCCGAAGACCCCACAATTTTAGCAGTCCCCACCGGCACACCGTTTTTTCCCCTCTTCCCTGAGCCCAAGATCCATAACTGTGCCTGCTTGGAATTTAGAAAAGAATAGGGCAGAGATTTTACGTCTATGGCCATATAGCTAAGCGGCAGATCCGCCATAAATCTTAATTGCCCCATTCCGGAAAGTCAAAACCCAAGATTTATTGGTCCAAGGGAGAAAGAAATAGATTTGCTATTTACTAGAGCCCTGTCCAAAGCGCCATTGTATGCCTGCGGAGAAGCGAGTGCCCGGCTCCGCCAATAATTCTCCCAAATCAAGCTGACTAGTGGCATTGGTACCCATTAAATCGATCGCCAAGTTTTCCAAAGGGAATAGTCTTAAACCGGCTGACCATACCAGTCGTTCACCAGTCACAAGGGGAGTCACTTCCGCAATTAGTTGTATGACGGGGGAAATCTGATAATTCGCCCCTAACCCCAAACCCACCGGAGTTTTGCCACCAGTAATTGCAGCCTTGGGAGAAAATAGCAAAGCTAATTGATTATTGACTTCATACATAAAGGGAAATTCAAGCATAAAATATCCTTGTTCTGCTTCACTGATATCACGACCACCAGTCAAACGGCCACTGATTGAGAGGGGATCCCCATCGGCTTGGTTTAAAAATAAAAGCTTGCCCCCTAAACGCCATTGGGTCGCTGTTCCCTGGGATGAGTCTATAACTGATTGGGTGTCAAAACCACCAATGGAAGAAAGGAGCAACTCCATTTGGAAATTTTGCAAAACGCTGTAAAAAATTCCTCCACCCACACTGCCCCCCGTATCCGCTGTAAAACGTATGCCGAAATCATCGGTGGGAAAAACGTAGGGAGTTGTGAGGGTAAACCAGTCAAACAATAGTCTTTTTTGCCGGTCGGTATAGTCAACATGATGAACCTCTTTGCCCAAGGGGGCTATTTTGAACTGAGCTCCCAGCAAAATTTCATTAGCAGCGGTGGGTAAAGTTAAAACACCGGTAGCCGGGGTACCGCCAAAGGCGTTGGTTAAGCTCAATTCAAAACCTACAGCTTTACTAAATGCATAACTAGCACCGAAAGACCAAATGGGAGTTTTAGATATTTCCCTAGATGTGTTGATAGAATTGCCGCCCGATAGGGGAACCACGGTATTGCCAAAAAGAGAAAGTTGCTCGGAAACACGCCAATTTGCTCCCAATCCCACGCTAAAGACCGTGCCGTAAAAAGGAACGCTATTGAGACTATCAGAAAAGATATTAACTGCCGGTGTAAAAGTAACCTGAAATTGTTCACTCAAGTTATAAGAAATGGGGAGTTGTACGGTCCCGGCAACAGTTCTACTCAAGGTGGGAGAAGTGGCATTATTGAATAGTCCAGGGCCACTATAAATTTGAAATTGCTCAATGGAACCTAGGACGCCGATACCCCAATTTTCATCGCTGTAAATGTTGTATTTTAGGTTAGGACCCGTGGATTGATATAACTGCTCGATAAAAGATCCATTAACAGCGTTGTAGGTCGGGTCGTCATTGTACATAAAAGACCAACCGACTTGGAGGTCATTAGTTAGTCCCCAGTCAGCATAAATAAAATAGGTTTGATTACCCGTACCTGGCCCACCAAAGGTTTGGGTTTGACCAAATGTGCCCAGTACTTGTCCCTGCAAAAGTTGGTTGGCTGTGGGCAGGTGTAATAGTCTTAAAGGTTGGCGTAATAAAGGTGTGGTAATTTCAGGCTGTTTTTGGGGAGATTCTTCCGCCCCTTGCTCTCGGATAAATTCAACACTGTCAAGGGTTTCGGTTTCTATGATTTCAACTTCTGTTGTTTCTATTTGATCAGTCTGAGCTACTTCTATTTTTTCTTGACTACTATCGTTTTCTATTGCTGTTTCTATAATTTCAGTGGTACTTTCTTCGGGAGAAAATGTGGGGTCAATGGGGCCAGTAATAATCTCGAGTTTGTCAGTTTGGGTAAGGTGAGAAGATTCTGTAACTGTTGTTTCTACACTTGTTCCTTCTGCTCCTTCTCCGCCGATCGCCGTTGCCTCAGAAAGCATTAAAGTTTCTTCAGCTGATAATTCTCCTTGACTAACCTCCTCCCTAACTTCAACTTCTAGGGTTTCCTCTGTGCTGGCGATCGCCATAGGGGCTAAGAGTAAACCTTGGCTATGGGAGCGGACGGCCCAACTTTGTTCCTGGGCATTAAGACTAACTTCCACCACACCCCGGTCTAATTGTTTAATTTTGAGGCGACGTTTCATCAGAGTGCCATCGGGGCCGGCATTGTCCTGGTTGATGGGGATGGAATCGGCTAGTTTTACTCCTTCTACCACTAGAGCTAAACGATTGGTGCGAGGATCTAAGATCAGCTCAGCGGCGGTTTGTTGCCCATTAATATGCAAAATTATGTTATCAACGGTGAGAGTAATGGCTTGGAGAACGGCAAAATTATCTTCCTCTTCTTCGACAATTAAAATGGAACGATCGCCGGATTGACTGGGACGTTGGCTAACCAGGGTTGCTGGGAAAAGAGGAGTAGTCGAACTGTAATAGTTGTTTGAAGTGAAGATAGGGAGAATTTTTTTGTTGGAGACCAATGATAGGTCAGCCAAAGCCGGCGGAGAACTGATACTATGGTGATCCGTGTCGCCACTCCAGGCTCCGAGCATTAACCATGCCCCTAGTAGACCAAGCGCCTGAGTTGGTTTTTTGAAAGCCATGTAATTATTCCTCACTCAAAACTCACACCCATCAGAAGACATAATATCCCTATTTTTTAGAATACGTATTAATTTCGGCCAAAGCTGGAAATAAATGTTTTCTTTAAGTTTGTTTGACGGCGATCGCCACAAAGCCACGGATTTCTCTTCATTATTCTCAATTTTTTGCTTGTAATTTTCTATGTCCCTTCCCATCGTCGCCATCATCGGCCGCCCCAATGTGGGTAAATCCACCTTCGTTAATCGTTTAGCCGGCAACCAGCAAGCGATTGTCCATGATCAGCCAGGCATCACGAGGGACCGTACCTATCGTCCAGCTTTTTGGCGAGACCGGGATTTCCAAGTGGTAGATACGGGAGGGTTAGTGTTCAACGATGACAGCGAATTCTTACCAGAAATCCGAGAACAGGCTAACTTGGCCCTAGCGGAAGCGAAAGCGGCCATTTTTGTGGTGGATGGACAACAGGGTCCCACCGCTAGCGACGAGGAAATTGCCCAGTGGCTCCGGCAACAATCCGTCCCGGTAATTTTAGCGGTAAATAAATGTGAATCCCCTGACCAAGGTGCTATTCAAGCGGCGGAATTTTGGCATTTGGGGCTGGGGGAACCTTACCCCATGTCGGCCATCCACGGTAGTGGCACAGGAGATTTACTCGATGCTCTGTTGGAATATTTGCCCCCCACCCAAGAGGAGTTGGAGGAAGATGAGATCAAAGTGGCGATCGTCGGCCGTCCCAATGTGGGTAAATCCAGTTTGCTCAACGCTTTAACTGGAGAACAACGGGCCATTGTTAGTCCAATTTCCGGCACTACCAGGGACGCCATCGATATGGTGGTGGAACGCAACGGCCAAAAATATCGCCTGATTGACACTGCCGGCATTCGGCGGAAAAAGAATGTGGACTATGGCGCAGAATTTTTTGGCATCAACCGGGCATTTAAGGCTATTCGTCGGGCCGATGTGGTCTTATTTGTACTGGATGTTTTGGATGGGGTAACAGAACAGGATCTGAAATTGGCGGGGCGCATCATTGAAGATGGCCGGGCAGTCGTACTGGTGATCAATAAATGGGATGCGGTGGAAAAGGACTCCTACACCATTTACGAACATCGGGAGCAGTTGATGGCTCGGCTTTATTTCATGGATTGGGCCGAAATGATTTTTGTCAGTGCCCAAACCGGCCTACGGGTACAAAAAATCCTTGATTGTGTGGATATTGCCGCCCAAGAACATCGCCGTCGGGTCACCACCGCTGTGATCAATGAAGTGTTAGAAGAAGCCGTTAGTTGGCATTCTCCCCCCACCACCCGCCAGGGTAAACAGGGCAAAATTTATTACGGCACCCAGGTTTCTACCCAACCACCGGCGATCGCCTTATTTGTGAACGATCCCAACCGGTTTAACGACAATTACCGCCGCTATATTGAAAAGCAATTTCGTAAACAACTGGGCTTTTTCGGTTCCCCCATCCGATTATTCTGGCGGGGTAAAAAAGTGAGGGAAGTGGAAGGTAGTCGTAACCGTGCCACCAAGGTCTAAGGCTTAAAATGGTTGACCCTTTACAGGTTGACTTGCAAGGTTTTAGTCTGCTCTCAAATCGCCCCTAAAAGTTCCGGTAATATTGGGGAACTTGTATCTGGTTTCCAACTAATTTCCTGGCCAGTTTTTATTGGATAAACCTCACTAGGCTCCACCATTGTCTTGATTTTGCCAAGTACTACGCCAGGCCAATTCCGCCTTGGCCGTTACCTGCTGTCGCTCTAACTGACGATACTGCTTTTCCAGTTTGGTCAGATCCTTTAGATAGGTGTGAATTTGTTTACGAATTAAACCCAAATTAACGTCACTAAATTCGAGATCTTTCAGCCGTAAATTCAGGGCTGTCAAACGACTAATTTGTCCCCGTTTAGACCGCTGAATCAATTCCTCTATGGCTTCTGGGGAGAGGTCTTCATCGTCATCGTTTTCCGTATCTTCTTCCCCTTCGTCAGTGGAGGGTGGGGAGACATTTTCCGACTCGGGCTTTTGGGCTTTTTCAATCAATAAATTGACCACGTGGGGCATCTTTTCTCGGTTGGGGGCTAGGCGGTCATCTTCCGACTGTAGGGCCATTTCGAGAATGTGTAGGGGAAGATTGGGAGGAATAATTTTACTGGCAGTGAGCAAACGATTAATGTTCATTGACAGGGCCACCACGCTGCGGTGCAGGATTTTTTCGACCTGTAAATGCCATTTTTGTAGATCCTCGGGAGTTTTGATCACCGTGGGTGCTTTCGCCTCCGTGGCTCCCATTCCTTGGGGCAATAGCATTTCTAGGGATAGGCCTTCTTTCTGTAAAGCTTGGCTGAGAAAGTCTTTGATTTCCTGTAGGTCTGGAATATTGCTATCTTCTGATTTTTCCTCTTCTGGGTTGTCTCCATCGTTCCCCAATAGGATCAATTCCTCGGCGTCCTCTGTATTCCCCTCCGGTTCCGGCACAATTTGCTCCTGGCGGGAAGAGTCCCAAAAAATCCCTTCCTTTTCCAGGTTTACTAGCAGTTGATCATAAAACTTGGCGATCGCCGTGCGTAATTGGCTCTGAAATTTGTGGCGGGGACTATAGTCTAGCTGGAGAAAAGCATCGGGATAAATTTGCGTACAAATCTGGTAAACGGCATAGACCCCCTGTTGCTGGAGAATTTGCCCCAGGCGTTGGGCATACTGGTCATAGGTGGCAGCAAAGTGATGCCCCAGAATGGCCGTTTGATTTTCAATCTGAGTTAACTGCTCACGGATTTTAGGGATAGAACGGGTCATGGATACTAGTCTAACAACAGAGCGAGGCAATAGGACTAGATTTTATCCCAGGGACTAAACAGATCAGGTCGTATAATCCGCATTGATCCGTACATAGTCGTAGCTCAAATCACAGCCCCAGGCAGTACCATGGCCCGAACCGGTGCCCAGATCCACTTGAATTAGCACTGTGTCCTGCTGTAAATAAGCTCCAGCGGCGGCCTGTTTGAGATAATTGCTGGCGGCGGAACGGTCAAAGGGTAAGGGTTGCCCCTGGTCCATGAGAACGTAATCCCCTAATTTAATCCGTAGATTATTTTGGTCAAACTTGACTCCGGCTCGCCCCGCGGCCCCGGCAATGCGCCCCCAGTTGGGGTCCCGGCCAAAAATGGCAGATTTCACCAAGGAGGATCCGGCAATGGTTCTGGCCACGGCCCTACCGGCTTGGTCGTCGGGGGCCCCAGTTACTTGAATTTCGATCAAACAGGTGGCCCCTTCCCCATCCCTGGCGATCGCCTTGGCCAAATGTTGGCAAACAGCGGTGAGCATGGCTTCCAATTTCTCGGCATTGGGGCCCATTTCCGTAATGGCGGCGGTGCGGGATTCCCCATTGGCTAAAGCAAACAAACTGTCATTGGTGCTAGTGTCCCCATCTACCGTCACTTGATTAAAGGTTTTTTGGGTGGCTCGGCTCAGCATCTGTTGCCAGAGGGCAGTGGAAATGGCCGCATCACAGGTGACAAAGGCCAGCATGGTGGCCATGTTGGGGTGAATCATGCCGGATCCCTTGGCAATGCCCCCCATCCTTACCGGCCGACCGTCAATTTCCGTTTCCAGGGCGATGGTTTTGGGCACCAAATCTGTGGTCATAATTGCCTTTGCGGCCTTGTCTCCGCCATTGGGGGCAAGGGATTGGATTAATGGCGCAATACCCTGGCGTAACTGCTCCATTTTGATCCGTTGGCCAATGACCCCAGTGGAAGCCAGCAGAATACTTTCGGGGGAAATGTTTAGTCCCTGGGCCAACAGTTGGGCGGACTCCACCGCATCGTCCCAGCCCTGTTTGCCGGTGCCGGCATTGGCTTGCCCGGAATTGACCAAAATAGCTCTGGCACTGGCCTTAGCCTGTAACCGTTGGCGGCAATAGTCCACACAGGCCGCCCGCACTTGACTGGTGGTAAAAACTCCAGCGGCGATCGCCTCAGTTTCGGAGTAAATCAGGGTTAAATCCGGGGAACCGGACGGTTTTAGTCCCGCCGTGATGCCTGCCGCCTTAAAACCTTTGGGGGCGGTGATGTTGCCCTCAATTACCTGCCAGTCAGCCATAGGAAAAGCCTGCCACATTCTCAAACTCAGAGGTCAATCATAGCAGTTCTGCTTGGGGTTAATTATTGGCCGTTCAACCCTGGTCAGGAATTGCTGATTTTCTAGTCAATTTTTCCTGGCCCTCACCTGAGGATGGGATCAATAGCCCAATAATTGGCGAATTTCTGCTGCTTTTTCCAATTCCCCTTGGCGATCAAGCAAATTAATCGCTTGGATCATGTCCTCTAGGGATTCTTCCACTGCACCCTGCTCTGACCGGATGCCAGCCCGGAGAATAAATGCATCGGCATTGGAGGGATTGAGGCGAATGGTACGGTTCAAATCAGCCAAAGCCCGTTCGTAATTGCCCACCATGGTATAGGAGAGCCCGCGAAAATAATGGGCCTCTTCAGAACGGGGATCAAGCTCTATGGCCCGGTCAAAATCGGGAATGGCTTGGCGGGGTTGCTCTAACCCCAATTGGGCTTGGCCTCGACAGATCAAGAGATCTACATCCTGGGGATCAAGCAAAATTCCCTGGCCACAATCATCGATCGCGCCTTGGTAATTATTCAGTACTCCGTGGACGTTAGCTCGATTGAAATAAATGGCTGGATCGTTGGAGCTCAGGGCAATGGCCTGGTCAAAGTCCGCCAAGGCGGCGGTGTACTGTTCGATCACCATATAGGCTACCCCCCGCAAATTATAGGCATCGGCATTCTGGCCATCGGTGTCGATCACCTGGGTAAAAATGGCGATCGCCTTAAGGGGGGAACCATTTTCCAGTTCCGTAAATCCCTCCAACAACTTTTGTTCTATGGCAACGGCGGAATCCCTTTCCTGGGCAATAAAGGGAGGAGTCAGGGCCGCCCGACTAGGTAAAACTCCCCCTAGGCCAGGGCCCAAGGCACAAAAACCGACGGTGGCGATCGCCGTTAGGGAAAGGAAAAGGGGACGAGGCAAACAAATCATGGCAGGCAACACTGGGCGGAGGAAGAAAAAATGTCTCCTTTATTTAATGATGATTTAAAGACTGAAATTAATCCCGCTTTTTGTTGACAAAGTAAGGATTTTTAACAAATTTTCACAGTCGTCAATGATAGAAAAATTTTTACCCTACTCCCCCCGGAGCAAAAAGCCAGTTTTGCCCAGCCGTGCTATGTTGTTTTGTTGTCTGAAAACTGAGCCATTGTGCACCGCCATCCATCGCATCATTAATAGTTAAATTGTATGATTGCCCATCGCCGTCAGGAGCTAGCCCAGCAATATCACCAGGCCCTACACCAGGACGTGTTGCCCTTTTGGGAAAAATATTCCCTCGATCGCCAGGGGGGAGGTTACTTTACCTGTCTAGATCGTAAAGGCCAGGTTTTTGACACAGATAAATTCATTTGGCTACAAAACCGTCAGGTATGGCAATTTGCCGTTTTTTATAACCGTTTGGAACCAAGGCCCCAATGGTTAGAAATTGCCCGCCATGGTGCTGATTTTTTAACTCGCCACGGCCGAGATCAAGACGGTAATTGGTATTTTGCTTTGGATCAGGAAGGCAGACCCCTGCGTCAACCCTATAACGTTTTTTCCGATTGCTTCGCCGCCATGGCCTTTAGTCAATATGCCCTAGCCAGTGGAGAGGAAGAAGCCAAAACCATTGCCCTCCAGGCTTACAACAACGTTCTACGGCGTCAGCATAATCCCAAAGGTCAATACGAAAAGTCCTACCCAGGCACTAGGCCGCTCAAATCCCTGGCGGTGCCGATGATTCTAGCCAACCTCACCCTAGAGATGGAATGGTTATTGCCCCCCACCACAGTGGAAGAAGTGTTGGCTCAAACCGTCAAAGAAGTAATGACGGATTTCCTCGACCCGGAAATAGGATTGATGCGGGAAGCGGTGACTCCCAATGGAGAATTTGTCGATAGCTTTGAAGGGCGTTTGCTTAACCCAGGCCACGGTATTGAAGCCATGTGGTTCATGATGGACATTGCCCAACGCTCCGGCGATCGCCAGCTACAGGAGCAAGCAATTGAAGTGGTGTTGAACACCCTGGAATATGCCTGGGACGAAGAATTTGGTGGCATATTCTATTTCCTCGACCGCCAGGGCCACCCTCCCCAACAACTGGAATGGGATCAAAAGCTCTGGTGGGTACATCTGGAAACCCTGGTTGCCCTAGCCAAGGGTCACCAAGCCACCGGCCAAGAAAAATGCTGGCAATGGTTTGAGCGGGTCCATGATTACGCTTGGAGTCATTTCGCCGATCCTGAGTACGGGGAATGGTTTGGCTACTTGAATCGCCGAGGAGAAGTGTTACTCAACCTCAAGGGAGGTAAATGGAAAGGCTGTTTCCACGTGCCCCGAGCTTTGTGGCTCTGCGCCGAAACCCTCCAACTTCCGGTTGGTTAATCGTTCTTTAATAGCCATCGAATTAGCCACCTAGAAAGCGATTGAAAAGTCTTATTTTTCCCACTGAAGCTCCGGCAATACTGGAAGAATTCCTCTAGCTCTCCCTCAAATTTGGGGAGACAGGGGGGCTTTTAATGGCTTTTGATAAAGTATTAGGTTTTATAGCAAAGATTGCTAAGGTTAGGACATAATATAGGGAAAGAGTTAGGAAAAAAGCGATGCCAGCCCCCTACAGTATAGATCTAAGAGAGAAAGCGGTAAGTGCAGTAGAAAAAGGAGAGAAGAAAAGCCATGTCTGCCGAACACTGAACATTAGTC
>NZ_JACJTJ010000042.1:0-25771 GCF_014698605.1 Synechocystis sp. FACHB-383
AAGCTCCTGTGGCTTTGACCGCTCCTGCTATCAATGGTTAATTCCTTGGTGTAACACCAATTGAATAATCAGCGAATTGCACTCTCCTTTCCGGGGGGTGCTTTTTGCTTGGTCAGCAACCAGGCGATCGCCGGAGAGTCCGGGGCAGTTACCATGGAAAGAAGGATTAATCTTAAACAGAGGGATTATGGGGGAAGAACCTTTGCCGGGGGAAAAACAATTGGGCAAGAAGTCAAAGAAAAAAAATACTGCCTGGAGCATTGAGGAAAGCGAGGCCCTCTATCGGGTGGAAGCTTGGGGAGCCCCCTATTTTGCCATCAATGCGGCGGGTAACGTGACGGTTTCCCCCAACGGCGATCGGGGCGGCTCCTTAGATTTACTAGAACTGGTGGAGGCCTTGCGGCAAAGGAAATTAGGCTTGCCCCTATTAATTCGTTTTTCCGATATTCTTGCCGATCGCCTAGAGCGGTTGAATAGTTGTTTTGCCAAGGCGATCGCCCGTTACAATTACCCCAACACCTATCAGGCGGTTTATCCAGTTAAATGTAACCAGCAACGGCATTTGGTGGAGGCCCTGGTGCGCTTTGGCCAAACGTCCCAATGTGGACTGGAAGCGGGGTCTAAGCCAGAATTGATGATTGCCCTGGCCACCCTGCCGCCCCCTCTAGACCGTCAGGATAAACATGCCAAACCCCTAATTATCTGCAATGGCTATAAAGACCAGGACTATTTAGAAACGGCCCTGTTAGCCAAGCGCTTGGGCCATCGTCCCATCATCATCATTGAACAACTGCGAGAACTGGAATGGGTACTACACATCTCCCAGCAGTTAAATATTAAACCCATGTTGGGGGTGCGGGCCCGGTTAAGTTGTCAGTCATCCAAATCCTCGGAAACTTCCTCCAGCAAGGGCGATCGGGCCAAGCTAGGGCTGACCATGCCGGATATTGTTACCATGATTCGTCGGCTGGAGGAAAATAACTGCCTTGATTGCCTGAAAATGCTCCATTTCCATCTGGGAACCCAGGTTTCAGACATTGCCCTAATTAAAGAAGCCATGCGGGAAGCCAGTCAACTCTATGTGGAGCTGGTCAAGTTGGGGTCCAAAATGCGCTACCTCAATGTGGGCGGCGGTTTGGCGGTGGACTATGACGGTTCCAAAACCAACTATCCCGCCTCGAAAAATTACAATATGCAGAACTACGCCAACGATATTGTGGCGGCCATTCAAGATGCCTGTGAGCTTGGGCACATTGCTCCCCCCATCCTAGTGAGCGAAAGTGGGCGGGCGATTATGGCCCATCAGTCGGTGCTAGTTTTTGATGTGTTGGGCAGTAACCATGCGGGCTTTAGTGAACCCCACCCCCCTGACCAAAATGCCCATCCCCTGCTGAAAAATCTGTGGGAATGCTACGAAACTATTACAACGGCACAATACCAAGAGCAATACCATGACGCTCTGCAATTAAAAGCGGAGGCTAGCAGTCTCTTTAACTTTGGTTATTTAACCTTGACTGAACGGGGGCAGGCAGAACAAATTCACTGGGCTTGTTGCCGTAAAATTTTTGAAATCACTAGACAGTTAGAGTATATTCCCGAAGACTTTCAGGCGTTAGATAAAATAATGACCGATATTTACTACGTTAATTTGTCGGTTTTTCAATCAGCACCGGAATCCTGGTCTTTGGATCAACTTTTTCCTATTCTGCCTATTCATCACCTCAATGAAAAGCCTAGTCAAAGGGTGATTTTAGCCGATTTAACCTGTGACAGTGACGGCAAAATTGACCGCTTTATTGACCTGTGGGATGTCAAGCCCTACCTGGAAGTTCACCCCCTAGAAAATGATGGTAATCCTTACTATTTAGGTATGTTCTTAGTCGGTGCTTACCAAGAAATTATGGGTAATTTGCACAACTTATTTGGCGATATCAATGTAGTTCACATTGCCACCACTCCCCAGGGTTATCAGATCGAGTCGGTGGTGCGGGGGGATACCATGACCGAAGTTTTAGGTTATGTCCAGTACGATTCCGATGATTTACTCGAGGGTCTACGGCGTCATACGGAATTAGCCCTCAGTAATGGACAGATTACCCTAGAGGAATCTCGACGGTTGTTGGAAGATTATGAGCAAAGTTTACGACGCTACACCTATCTAAGCTGACCTGCTAGGAAGCAATAACAGTGCTGTTATAGTCTATGGAGCGCCCTAGAATAGTGCCGAGATTGGGTCAACTTTGCTTGCTCTCCCATCCCAATGTTGTTTAAACCAGACTATTTGCCTATGGCTCCAACAATTGTAAAAATTCTACCTCCGATAGTAATTTAATCCCTAAATTTTCCGCCTTGGTGGCCTTACTACCGGGCTTATCCCCCAATAGAACATAATCAGTTTTGGCACTTACACTGCTGGTTACTTTGCCGCCGCTCTGCTCAATTAATTCCTGAGCTTCTGTGCGACTGAGATTGGGTAAAGTTCCGGTTAACACAAAGGTTTTGCCCCTTAATTTGCCGGTGTGAGTTTTAGTCTGATCAATACCTTGGTCTGCCAATACTAATCCTAGATCCTGTAAATGCTGAATCAATTGTTGATTACCGAGGTTCCTGAACCAATTAACCACTGCTTCGGCAATTTCTGGGCCAATGCCATAGACCCCTTCCAGGTCGGGAATGCTGGCTTGGCTCAGTTTTTCCACGGTGGGAAACTGTTGGCTGAGTAATTTGGCATTGACTTGCCCCACATGGCGGATACCCAAACCAAATAAAATGCGGCTCCAGGGTTGGTTTTTACTAGCTGCAATGGCGGTAACTAATTTTTCGGCGGATTTTTGGGCAAAGCGTTCCAATGCCAACAATTGCTCTTCCTGTAAACGGTACAAATCAGCAATGGAGTTGACTAACCGATTTTCCAAGAGCGTAATCACAACCTTTTCCCCCAAACCTTGAATATCCAGCGCATTGCGGCTAGCCCAGTGGATTAAACTGCCTTGCAAAATGGCGGAGCAGGAACTATTGACACAACGGGTGACGGCTTCTTCCAACGGGCGCACCAAGGGGGAACCACAGGCGGGGCAATGGGAAGGAAAAATGTAGGGAGTAGTATTTTCCGGGCGCAATTCTGTCATTACCCGCACCACTTCGGGGATAATTTCCCCCGCTTTGCGAATAATTACCGTGTCTCCCACCCGGATGTCCAATTCTCGGATGCGGTCTTGGTTATGCAGGGTAGCCCGTTGTACCATTGTGCCCGCCAACTGTACTGGCTCCATCACTGCTAGGGGGGTGACTGCGCCGGTGCGGCCCACATTGACTTCAATGGCTTTGACCACAGTGGGAGTTTCTTCGGCGGGATATTTTAAGGCGATCGCCCAGCGGGGAAATTTTTGGGTAAAGCCCAACTCGCTTTGCAGTGGATACTGATTAATTTTCACTACTACCCCGTCGGTCATATAGGGTAAGCGCTGGCGGGCCCCTTCCCAGTCTTCAAAATATGCCACTACTCCATCTAAATCTTCACAAAGCTGACAATGGGGATTAACCATAAAGCCAGCTTTTTTGAGATATTCCAAGGCTTGCCATTGACTTTGGATTTGTTCTTCTTGCCCTGGTAAATGGAGGGTGTAGGCAAAAAATTGTAAGCGTCTTTGGTGGACAATTTTGGAATCCAATTGGCGGAGGGTGCCGGCGGCGGCGTTGCGGGGATTGGCAAATAGGCTTTCTCCCTGGGCTTCCCGTTCTTGATTGATGCGATTAAATTCCTCCAGGGGCAAAAAGGCTTCCCCCCTCACTTCCACCGTTGGGGGCGGATTATCCAAATTTAACTTGAGAGGAATGGAACGAATAGTTTTAATATTTTGGCTAATTTCTTCCCCGGTGGTGCCGTCTCCCCTGGTGACCCCCCGCACCAACAAACCATTTTCATAGGTCAGGGCGATCGCCGAGCCGTCAATTTTGAGCTCACAGACGTATTCAGCTTTTTCAATGGTTGGGGCAATGCGTTGCCACCGTTCCTGCCACTGCTGTAGTTCCTGGACGTTAAAGGCATTCTCCAGGCTGTAGAGGGGAATATTGTGGGTAACGGCGGAGAATTGGCTAGCGGGTTGTTCCCCCACCCGTTGGGTTGGACTGTCGGGGGTAATGAGCTCCGGGTTTTCTGCCTCTAGTCTTTGTAGTTCCCGGTAAAGCTGGTCGTAAACGCTATCCTCCATAATCGGTGCATCTAGCACATAGTAGGCGTAGCTAGCTTTTTGGAGTTGTTGGCGCAGTTGCAAAAGGCGATCGGCGGTGGTCATAGCTTATGTCTATTGTCCAAAAGGCTTGCTCTAGCAGAAATTGGCCTCCTTCTAGAGGGTTACAGAAGAGATAATGGGACGATTTCCCAGGGACACGTTACAGGGTACGCCTTTCACTCCAAGGGCGATTAACATAGAGACTGTAGCATTTGTGTAGCCCAAGCCGAGGGCCGTCCCCATGACCGTTGCCACTTCTCCTTTAACTCTCAGTGAAAGTCAAAATTTTATCCTACCCGGTCGTCACAGTTGGGAAGATTTTAAGACGATTCAAGCGGTGATGGAACAGCGGTCAGGGCTGCGTATTACCTATTTTGACGGAGTAATTGAGTTCATGACCTTGGGAGAATACCACGAATCCATCAAAACCATAATCGGATTTTTGATTGAATATTATTTGTTCTCCCAGAGTATTGAATTTTTCCCAGCCGGTAGTGCAACCCGTGAATCAAGGGAGAAATCGGTATCGTTTGAGCCGGATGAATCCTATTACCTTGGCGAAAAAAAGGAACATCCTGATTTGGCAATTGAGGTGAATGTCACCAGTGGTACTCCGAAAGAGCTTGAAAAGTATCAACGATTGGGCATTCAGGAAGTTTGGATGTGGCAGGATAAAAAGTTCTCCATTTACTCCCTAGAAGGCGATTGCTATCAAGAAACTTCTACCAGCAAATTACTTCCAGGTTTGAATTTTTCACTGCTGGAGGAATGCATATTGATGCCCTCTCGCGTGGAAGCAATCCAAAGGTTTACGGCTCAATCAAAATAAACGGCGATCGCCATGGGAAGCCAGCCGACGAAATTGGCGATCGGAATAAAACAAGGGTAAGAATCTCCGACTTCTCATCAAAGGAAAAACTTTCAATGACATCCCAGTTTTCCATGTCTAAAAAATCAACAATTATCAAACCTCCTGTTGCTTCAAGAAGATCTTTAAAAAAATCTGCGACTTGAACTCTATGAGATATATTCTTATTTCCATATTTTTCTGCAAGACTTTTAAAAATTTTATGGCTGTCTTTTATTGGGTCCATGCAGATTCTCCTTGGTCAGACAACATACAGATAATGAGGGCAAAGTGGACTTTAAAGATCCACCTCATATCTCATTGTAGAGAATGATTTATTATTTGTGGAGTTGTTTAAGACCACGTACTTATCTGACTATGAAAGGGCGAGCAAAGATGAATTTTTATCTTCATAAAATAATTTAATCATGCTAAATTCTCGACGTAGTAAATTTTCAACTTGTAAAGTCGAGCAATTTCCTAATCGAAGCCAAATAACTTTGGGAGGACTACCAAACACCAGACTAAGATCGTGCATATCTGCATCTTTAGAGACAATCATTAACTCATTATTTTTTGCGTAATCCCAAACGGTAGGATCAATTGTTGCCTCCATTCCAACATCTCGTACATGAAGAGAATTAGGAAAAAGATCGCCCAATTGAATGGGCAATTTGGGAGAGAGATTTTCGTCAAATAATAATTTCATGCAGACAGGGGAGAAATCATCAATCGACTTTCACGGTCAGCTGCATAAGCAATACAAGCCTTTAAATCTTCTCGGGTCAAATCGGGAAAATCTTCGAGAATTTCCGCCTCAGTCATCTCAGAAGCTAGGTATTCGAGAACTTCATAAACAGTGATACGCAAGCCGCGTACACAAGGTTTACCTCCTCGTTTATTGGGTTCAATCGTAATGTAGTTTCTATAATTCATTGTAAATTCTCGCTAATCTTTTATAGTTTATTCACGTTTACTAGCCGGTGGTGGGGTAATGCGCCAACGAACCAAGAATTGATCAATGCGTTGCAGAATTTGCCGATCTTCTTGGGGTAATGACTCTTCATTATTAGAGGAAGACTTTTGCAAAAAGCTAAAGGCTTGGCGGATTTGTTCTCCATTGGTAACCACCGGCGCAGAAAAGTGACAGGGAATCAGGGTTTCCACTGGCCAACTGGCAATTTTTTCTACCCATTGCCATACTACTTCCGGTTCCCGGTTGAGAATTAGCTCTTGCAGAATGGGAGCCACCCTTACTTTGCCACCGCCCCACAGGGATTGAAACGTGTTCTGCCAATCCCTCCGCCACTGGAAGGGATATAAACCAAAATAATTTTCCCGACGGCGATCGCCAACTTGTTTTGCTTCTTGCAACACCTCGTTCCAATTAGGAACTTCTAGGGTACTGGCTTGGAAATAGAGAGAAAATAAACAAATACGTTGCCATCCCTTAGCCCGATTGGCGGTAGTATCCTCCGGGCGATCGCCAGCTTTATCCCTGGCATGGAACATTAGGGGAGTGGGGTCTAGTGCTAACACCGGGGGGGGATTTTCTGACAAAACCAACAGGGTATCCGTCACCAACAAAGTATGACTAGGCCAATGGAAAAAAGCCACTTCACCAAATTTACCGAGCCGTAAATCCAACGGTCCGAGGTAAGCATAATCAAATTCCCCGGCAAAGGGAGTTTCGGCACTATCAGCAGGCAAGATCTTGGTCCGACCAACCGGAAAGCCCAACCAACTAAGGGGCAAATTAAGGGGAAAACTCCACTGCCCTGGGGCCACATACACCGTTGCTTCTGGACAATGACGGGCCAGGGAAGGTACATTGGCCTTATGTTCCAACCCAGAAATGGTGGGTAGGATAATATATTTGACTGGGCCATATTTGGCCGTTAGTTGCCCCAACAATTGCAAACATTCTTCCGTGGGAGCAATGGGAGAGTAAACTAGCAATCCCCCCGTATTCAGGCGCACCACCGTCATGCGGATGGGTACTACCACATAAAAAATTCCCTGTACCTGCTCCAACACCCAAATGGTGTCCGGTACCACTTCCCGCAACAAAGTTTGCCTTTGGCTGTAGGGATAAATGGGCACCAGATACCAGTAGGGCCAGGTCTGACTAGGACTGGGTTGGGAAGATCGGGAAAGGGATTGCCGCATCGTCACCGAGGAGGATGAAAAATTGAAAAATTATTCAGATTTGGAAAAACCTAAGCCATTTTCTGCGCCGTAGCGCTCCATAAAGCGCATAAACCGGTCCCATTCCGGTTGGGAATTGAGGATCACCGTAGCTTCGATCGCCGTGGGACGGCCGTTGATAAATTTGCCCTTCACTTCCCTGGTGATAATTTCCCCTTCGTCGTCGATTAAATACATGCCGGTAATATCATCGGTGCTTTCTTTCGCTAGAATTGTCGGTTCCAAGAAATAGAATTTTGCCATGCCGGACTGCCCATTCTTCGACTTGCTGAGGCGCACTTCTGGGACAACGGTTTCTGCAACTCCCTTGGAAAATTGAATTTCAGCCATGTTTTTTTACCTTAATGACATTAATTTCGTTAACTTCCCATCATGGCATAGATCCCGGTAGTGGCCGAAAAAACACCCCCATGGGACTACTCGAAACCCAAGTTCACCACCTGCTCAAAGCCCAGCAGCGCCAACAAACCATTCCCCCCTGGCCCCATTCTTTGACCATGGGTCGTTTGGTGTCTCGGGCTCTGCGACTACGGCGATCGGCCCTGATCCAAACCGGTTGTTTACCCCCCACCTACGGCCCCAGTTATCTGTTGCCCTGTTTGCTCAGTGATCAGCCCGTTCGTTTGGTCACCACCCCTAAACGGCAGCAGGATTTAGAAACGGTGATTTTGCCAACTTTGCAAACGGCCCTACAAAGCAATGATCCTGATTTGGTCATTACCTGGCCGGAAATTCTTACTCCAGACCAATGGCTGCAGGAAAATTTAGCGTCATTGCCCAATACAGTCCCGGCCCTCACGGCGATCGAGCAGGTGGAACATTTAGAAGATTGGACAAGGGATTTTCTTTCCCATCACCTAGATTGGAATACCCTCCAACCCCTCTTTGCCCAAACTCCCCAGAGTCAAGACCAAGTTCTAACCCATTGGAGCCGCCTCAGTCAGTCCCTCTTCGCTCGTCCCATCAATCCCCATGGTTTTTATCCCCTTGATGGAGAAGAACTCCAAGACCTCAACCAAGCGGTGATGGAACAATTAGCCAATCGCCAGTTTAAAAATGGAGCTAAACAGCAAAAGACGGACAAAATTCAGCAATTCTGGCAGTTTTGGCAAGAACAAACCGATAACCATCTCCTCTGGGCCGAAGTGGACCGACAGCAGGGCAAAATAAGTCTCCACGTCAGTCCGGTCAACGTACAACCCTGGCTGCAACCAATTTGGCAAAGCTCCGATCAAGGTCAGGGAGATTCTGTTGATGGAGGCCAGGAAAGCAATCAAGCCGCCTTTGTGCTCATCGGCAGTTTTTTAGACGCGGAGAAAACCGCCCCCACCTATTGCAAAACCTTAGGTTTGGGAAATTTACTGTGCTTAAAATTTTCGCCCCACCGTCTGCAGGATGCCCTAACCATTTACCTACCCGATCGCCTACCTTTACCCAATACCCCAGCTTTCCAAACCACTTTACTAACGGAAATTGAACGCATTCTGACGGAAATCATCGCCGTGCAACCAGACAGCTTTGTGGTGATTTTGCTCGATGATCTACCGCTCAAAGCTCAACTGGGCAGCCAACTAGCGGCCAAGTTAGGCTCTGGAGTGAAAGTGGAACCCACCCCCAGCTTTGCTCCTGGCATTTTGGTGGCAGGTTGGCAATACTGGTGCGCCCAAAGGGAACAGTTTCCCCCACCGGCCCTGCTGATTTTAGGCACTTTACCCATTCCCTCCCTGGAAAATCCCCTGGTGGCCAAACGAGTACAACACCACAAACGCCATCATCAAGACTGGTTCCGGGACTATTTACTGCCGGTGGCCTTGAAAGACTTACAGCAAGCCGTGTTACCCCTAAGGGAGTCCGGGGGCTGGTTGGCCATCCTCGATGACCGGGTCAATTCCCGCAGTTACGGCCGGGAAGTACTCAAAGCCCTAGCGCCCTACGGCAAAAGAAACTATTTTGATCCCCGGGATCTACCCCAGGTAACACCGGCTCAGAAAAGGGATTGAACAGATTTTTTCTTGGGGGAGCGTGGTTTTCTGGGCTAGTTTTTCCCTTGGCACAAAGGCTTTTCCGCCAAATTGGCAAGACGATACCCAATGCCATGGACCGTTTCAATTAGATCTGCTGATAAACCAGCACTTTTTAATTTTTGTCGCAAACTCCGCACATGGACCTTGACCGTATCCTCCTCCGGGGGACTCTCCAAATTCCAAATACTATCGATAATCATGCTCCGACTCAGAACCCGGCGACCATTGCGGAGTAGCAATTCCAGAATGCTGTATTCCTTGCGGGTCAAGGGCAAAATTTCGTCATCGTAACTAACTTCATAGGTGCTTGGGTCCAGCTTGATCGGTCCCCATTCCAAAATTGGTTGGCACGTTGCACAACCCCGGCGCAACAAGGCCCGCACCCTGGCGAATAACTCTCCCAAATCCACCGGCTTGATGACATAATCGTCGGCTCCGGCATCCAAACCGGTGATTTTATCGTTGATGGTATCCCTGGCGGTCATCATCAAAATTGGCATTAAATAACTGTGCGATCGCCATTTTTGACAGAGCGTAATCCCATCCAACTCCGGTAGCATCACATCCAAAATAACCAGGTCATATTCCAGTCGGGCAGCATAATCCCAGGCCAGGGAAGCGTCGGAGGCAATGTCAACGGTGTAAAGCTGATCGCTCAATGCCTCTGCAAGGGTTTCCGCCAGCGGCAAATCATCCTCCACTAAAAGAATTCTCATGGCCCATTGTGCTTTTCTCTATCAACCTCAGCTTACCTGAAGGGGTGAACGGGTCTGGGTTAATTCATGTTGCGAAATGTAACAGTTTCAAACACATAAGCTAACTTTCCGATTTCTTTACGACTTTCTCCCCCTTTTCTTCTGTTTCACTTTGTTAGGATTGCATTTTTGATACCAACACATACCAGTCATTGGCTGGGCATTGATCAACTTTTAAGCTTAATAACTAACTTTATCTATGACACTGCCTTTAATTGCCTATTCCCCCGTTAGTCAGAATCAACGGGTTGCCAACTACGAAGTCTCTGGAGATGAACACGCCCGCATTTTTACCACGGAGGGCACCCTTTCCCCCTCTGGCATGGATAATCTGATTGCCGCGGCCTATCGTCAGGTGTTCAACGAGCAACAAATGATTCAAAGTAATCGGCAGATTGCCTTGGAATCCCAATTAAAAAATCAGCAAATTACTGTGCGAGATTTTATCCGTGGTTTAGCTCTTTCCGATAGCTTTCGTCGCCGTAATTTTGAAGTAAATAATAATTATCGTTTTGCACAAATGTGTATTCAACGATTACTGGGTCGAGATGTTTATAGTGAAGAAGAGAAAATTGCTTGGTCAATTGTGATTGCCACCAAGGGGTTACCTGGCTTCATCAATGAACTGCTCAATAGTCAGGAATATTTGGAAAACTTTGGCTACGATACCGTGCCCTATCAACGGCGGCGCATTCTGCCCCAACGGATTAGTGGTGAGTTACCCTTTGCCCGCATGCCCCGTTACGGTGCTGATCATCGGGAAAAATTAAAGGCGATCGGCTACTTCCGCAACGAAGCTCCCCTAACTTACCGTTGGGAATGGCAAAAGCAACCCTATCCCGCTGGAGTTTATTTAGCCGGCAAAGTAGTTCTTTATGGTGGGGGAGCATTGGTCAGTTTGGGGTTAATCGCCGTTGCCCTTAGTGCCTGGGGCATTATCGGACTGTAGTTTTTGCGATGTCAAAGCAGAGCTTAGGGCTGAAAAAATTTATACCGGTCCATCCCCCTCCCTGGGGGGACTTAGGCGGTTGAACGGCCAGGGTTTTTTGCTAGAAATATTTCGTGGTTTAACTATTTGTTCTCTGGTTTAATGCTTCGAAACTTTGCAGACTTTGTATTTGAGACCAGACTTTAATGTTGAAACTAGGCGGTAAAAAATCATCTGCCCCATCCCGCAAAAAAGCGAGGGCAAAGATTGGTATCCTAGAAATGGATCGGCAATGGTATCAATCGGTCAAGCGGTTTTTATGCCCAAATTTTGAAATTTCTGCCATCAATTTCCAGGATATTCTATTTAACCGTGTTGACATTGGAGAATATCACTCCATCCTAGTTGGTTGCGGTATTAGATATGAACCAATTGATATTTCAGCCACTTTAGATTTAGTTACCATTATCAAAAACTTGTCTGCTAAACCGCCAGCCCTGCTCCTCATTACGGATTATGCCGACAGTCAGATCACGCTGCAAGCTCGCAGTTATCTGCCTCAAATTGATGGTGTTTTTGCCAAGGATCAGGATTTAGCTTTATTGTTAAAAATCATGAAAATTATTGTTAAACAAAAATGTAATTAAGGTTTTTCCTTTGGGATCCGCTTATCTATGGGCAAATTTCTAATTCCAATCGAATTTGTTTTTCTGGCGATCGCCATTGCCTGTTATTTGTGGTACCGACAAAACCAGCAACGCCGCAAGATTGAAATTAGCCTCAAGCAACAAACCCAACGGGAACGATTTATTAATCAAATTACCCAACATATCCGCCAATCCTTGAACTTGGAAACGGTTTTAAATACCACCGTCGCTGAAGTTAAAACCCTGTTGCACGTTGATCGAGTTTTAATTTATCGCATTTGGCAAGATGGCACCGGCAGCGCCATTACCGAATCAGTTAATGCAAATTATCCTAGTATTTTAGGGCGAACTTTCTCCGACGAAGTTTTTCCTGTTGAGTATCATCAAGCCTATACCAAAGGTAAGGTACGGGCCATTAATAACATCGACCAGGATGACGTAGAAGTTTGTCTAGCTGATTTCGTCAAACAGTTTGGTGTGCAATCAAAATTAGTGGTTCCCATTCTTCAACATGATCGTTCTTCTTCCCTAGGCAATGAATCAGAATTTCCCTATCTTTGGGGCCTCCTAATTGCTCACCAATGTGCTTTTATCCGGCCATGGCAACCGTGGGAAGTTGAGTTAATGAAACAATTGGCTAATCAGGTGGCGATCGCCATTCAACAATCGGAATTATATGAGCAATTACAGCAACTCAATAAAGATTTGGAAAACCGAGTCGAAAAACGTACCCAGCAACTTGCCGCCACCAACCAATCCCTGAGGGTAGAAATTAGCGAACGACAAAAAACCGAAGCAGCCCTCCGCCACACCAATCACACCCTGCAATCCCTCATTGTGGCCTCCCCGAGGGGGATTTTTACCCTTAATTTAGCAGACCAAATTCAGATTTGGAATCCTGCGGCGGAACGGATTTTTGGTTGGACAGAAGCAGAAATTATTGCCCATCCAGAATTATTGACATCGCACATTTTAGTGGAAGATTATCAGCAATTTAAACAGGAAGTTTTATTAGGCATTGCTTCCCCTAGCTTAGAATTAAAATGTCAAAAAAAGGATGGTAGCTGGATTGAAATTGTCCTTTCCGCTGCTCCCCTATTAGATAGTGAAGAAAATATTGCAGGGTTAGTGGCGGTTGTGACTGACATTACTGAACAAAAACGACAAGCAGAACAGATTCGTTTATTACAATCCGTTGTGGTTCACACCAATGATGCGGTGGTGATCACGGAGGCAGAACCCATCGATGATCCTGGTCCGAGAATTCTCTATGTCAATGAAGCATTCACCAAAATTACTGGTTATGCCGCCGAAGAAATGCTAGGCAAAACCCCCCGAGTTTTACAGGGGCCAAAAACCAGTCGCACTGAATTAGATAAAGTACGACAAGCCGTTAGTCAATGGCAATCCATTACCGTTGAAGTAATTAATTATCGTAAAGATGGCAGTGAATTTTGGGTAGAATTTAGCCTTGTACCCGTTGCCGATAAAGCAGGTTTCTATACCCATTGGATTGCTGTGCAAAGGGACGTTACTGAACGACGCCGTACAGAGGAAGTTCGCCTCGCCCTAGAACGGGAAAAGGAATTAAGTCGCTTAAAAACACGTTTTTTCTCCATGGCTTCCCATGAATTTCGCACTCCCCTCAGTACGGCCTTAGCGGCGGCTCAATTACTGGAGAATTCAGAAGTAGCTTGGCTTGATCCCGATAAGCGTAGCCGGAACTTGCATCGTATCCAAAATTCCGTGAAAAATATGGTCCAGCTTTTGGATGATATTTTAATCATTAACCGGGCGGAAGCAGGCAAATTAGAATTTAATCCCAGTTGGTTAGATTTAAAGTCACTGTTCCAGCAATTTATTGAAGAGATTCAATTAAGTGTCAGTGATCAATATTATTTTGACTTTATCTGTGGCGATCAAGATACTAAGGCATTGGTGGATGAAAGATTAATGCGGTCTATCCTATCAAATTTATTATCTAATGCGATCAAGTACTCCCCCGACGGAGGGCAGATAAAAATCAGCCTAAGCCTAGATTCAGAAAATATTATTTTTGAAGTGACCGATCAAGGTATTGGTATTTCGCCGGAGGATCAAAAGCAAATTTTTGAACCCTTTCATCGGGGTAAAAATGTCAGGAATATTGCGGGAACAGGACTCGGTTTAATGGTTGCCAAGAAATGCGTCGATCTACACCGTGGCAGTATTTTGCTAGAAAGCGCTGTCGACCAAGGAACGACAGTTACCATCCGTTTGCAACGTTATAACCGTTTGCCCCGAGCTTAATTTTCACAGTTACGGCCGGCAGGGGATCTAACGCCCTACGGCAAAAGCAAAACAATCCATTCCGGTCCCCATGCCTTACGGAGGGCAATCAACGGCAATTCCCCCGTAACTCAGCAGTGGCCCACAGGGAAAACTTAGCTCATCGGAGGCCATGGCACACCCCAGCCTTAGACTAGTTGTAGCTGGGCGGTTTTCCGTTTTTTACGGCCACCTTTGGGGGCATCGGCCAAGCAATATTTGACCACATTGGCCAACTCTTCCAATTGGGCGATCGCCTCGGCCCCTTCTAATTTCATTAATTCCCGGTCATCCCGCATTTCTGTCCAGGTGATGCCGTAGTCCGATACCAAAAAGCGAATCAGATGATTTTCCCCCAAACTCACCATGAAGGAAGCACTATTGAGTTGGTCGCCACAGGTGTAGCAAGAAGCAATATAGCCTCGATTTTCGAGCACAGTGGCCAGAGCCCTGAGACTCATGACTAAATCCTTCACGAAATCGCGGTGTTGCTGGGCAAGTCGAGTAAACACATTTCCTCCGAAAATAAGCTAGCTTTTAAAATCTTAATACTTTTTTAAGATTTTCACAGAGGCCTTGTCCGGAAAGGCTAATTTAATCCTGGTCTGGGAACCCCGATTTGGAGAGCCATGGCGGTTGTCCATCGGCCGGGCGACTGAAATAATTGATCAATTACAACGTCGGATCTAGAAAGGAAAAGCCGCTCCAGGGGCGGTTTATGGCCGCAGAAGAAAGTCGCCAATCAGCCTGGGCTTTTTGCCAATCCTCCGTGATCTTAGCGTGGTTATCAAAATGGCGATCGCCTGTGTACAACTCTTAACCAAGAATAATCCAGGTGGGGGATTTGCTTTTGGTCTATGGAACTGTGCTGGCATCGGGGAGACCCAGATTGAAGGATTTGAGAAAATTTTAGAAAAAATTCACAATCTACGGCAAACGACGGAGGAAAAGGCTTTGGAGTTCTGCTTTAGGTCAACATTTCCTGAAAATCAGCTTTTTTCTGGGGTGGAGCCTTGACATTCTCCGTTGGTGATTTATACTTAGGTCAGGTGTGAGGAAATTAGAAAAACATCTGGAGTCGAAACAAGGAAAGACGCCCCAGGTGTTTTTTTATGGCAATTTTTAGGGCGGTCCAAAAATGAAGCAATGGCGCGGGCGGATAGTGTTAGGGGCGATCGCCGCTTTGGTGATAGTTTTCCTGGTCATGCTTTTCCGTCCCCAGGTCCCCTCCGACCGCATCCCGGACTATCAAATCAGCAGTCAGTTGCCCGCTAACCAGGTGGATTATTATCCCCTGCAACAGAATTTAGATGGGGCTTATTATCGGCCCTTGGGTGAATGGTTGGGGCGGTTAATCCTGCCGACGGTGGCAGAAACTAAAGCCACTCCCGGAGATTGGGTCTGGCTGGAACTGTACCAGGCTCCTTCTATCCAACAGGGCCTAGTGGGGCAAAAACTCCGCCTCACTTGGCAGAGCAATGCCGATTTGGAAAAATACTTAAGGCTAGTTACCACCGACGTAAACTTTACCCCCGCCGCCTTAAATAGTGAACGTCGGGGCAATCTCTTACCCGACCGTTTAAATGGGCGATCGCAGGTGGGACCGTTGCAATCCTTAGCTGGGGCTAGGCCGGTGGACGATGTGTTGGTGCGCTTTCCCCGGGCCCAGGTTAATATCCCTGCCGGCAATCGAGCAGAAATTAAACTGCCCACCATGCCGGAAATGGTGACGGGCCGTTATCAAGCCCTGGTGAAAATCATTGGCCCTGATCCGAAAGCAGACCCTAGCACAGTGCCCAAGGATTGTCCTGGTTCCCAGCCCTGTGCCACGGATTTAATGCTGGTCCAACATTACAATGCCATCAGTAAGCAGTTTGATGGCCCCCAGGAAACAATTCGTATTCCCCAACAACCCCGCCTCAATGGCGATCGGTTTATGTCTACTCCTAGGGATTTGGCCACTGTCGCTGTGGGTCGAGCGGGATGGTATATCTATGGGGCCCAAGGTCAAGATGGCCTGTTCACGGTGCAATCCCTCCAGCCCCGCTCCTTGGTGCAATTGCAACCCGATGAACAAATTTTTCGCCTAGGCCCCGGTCGAGACTATATTAGTCAGCAAAATTGGCACCATACCCCCGCTCGCAAAGGTACAGCCCAAAAGGTTTTACTTGATCCCCGCAGTGATTCCCCCGAAGTGGCCCTAGGGCAATGGCAAGAAGGCGATCGCCTGTTGGGGATGCATTTATTTGGCGGCATTGGGGGGAAATTGGGAGAAAAGACGATGTTGGGCACAGTGACGGGGCATTTTGCCTTTAGCCTGCCTAAGATTGTGCGGGACCCCTTTACCGACGAGTTGCAGTGGGAAATTCCCTACTACCAGGTCTATGCCCATAATCCCCAGGGCATCATTGCAGGCTCCCAAACCTGGGAAAACTACGCGGGCAATTTACAGCGGGGCTGGGTCCAAAGTCGTCCCTTTGCCGATGTGATGGTCAAACTAGACCTGCTACAGGATTACAACTTTGGTGAGGTGGTGCTTTCCCCCCTGGATGAATTGCAAAAACAATTGCAGATTATGATGGCCCGCTATCGCACTGGGGATGGCACTGGTTATGCGGGGGTTAGTCCGGCGGCGTCCTGTGTGCAGGATTCTAACCAAGCCCTTTACCTAGCCATTGTGGGTTTACAGCAAAAAGTAGAGAATAGTCCGGAAATTCTCAGTTGGTTGGACCAGCACCCCAGTTCCCCGGAAAGTCAACGTTTTCAACGGCTGAAACAATTGGGCGATCGCCTGTTGGCCATGCTCAAACCCAGGGGCGTTACCAGGGAAGACTGGCAAAACAATGCCGCTACCCTAGCGGGCTTAGACCCGGACAATCCCACCAATCAATACGATTTCATCCAGGACAATACCCTCGTCAATGCCCTGCTCAGTTGGCAGTCCATGTTGCCCCGGGTTAACCAAGATATCCTCAACCAAATTTTCCTTGAACAGGGTGCCCAACTTTGGTTTATGCGCCCCAACCAAGTGGGGGGAGCCATGCCGGAAATTTTACCCCTGGCCCCCACTAGTATTTTTGGCGATGTGCCGGTGTTTTCGGCCTTAGCCCGCCGGACTTTAGGCGCCATAGTTCTTTTACCCAAGCCCCAGGATTGGCAATTCTTCGGCATCGCTGTTGTGGTCTACGGGGCGATCGCCATTCCCCTGGGGATGAAATTTGGCCTATTGCAATGGCAATGGTGGGAGCAATCCTTGGGGGGCAGTGTGAAATCAATCTTGGCCCTGTTTTTTCTGCCGGCCCTGGGGGAAGAATTGGTTTTTCGGGTCATGTTATTGCCCTATCCCACGGAACTGAATTTATTTTGGCCGACCTTGGGGGCCATGGCCCTGAGTCTGGTGCTGTTTTTGATCTACCATCCCCTCAACGCCCTGCTGTTTTATCCCAGGGGCAGAAATTTGTTTTTCCAACCTATTTTCCTTGCCCTCACTGGTCTATTGGGCATAGTGACCACGGCCCTTTATTGGTATAGCGGCTCCCTCTGGTTAATTACCATTTTCCATTGGTTAGTGGTGACAGTGTGGTTAATGGCCCTGGGGGGTTACGGCAAATTAGCCCATCAAGAAGCCAAAAGATGAAGAAATTAGACAATTCCTTTACCTAAGTGGAAAACGACCCCAATATGGAGGGGAAAAATTAGATTATCCATTGCCCAGAGGTTTCCATGGCTCCCCAAGTGGATGTGTTGATAAATAAACAAATTTTGATTGAGCGGGCCCTAGTTTGTGTCACCACCCGCATCACCAAGGCGATCGCAGAACGGGGCCAAGGCACTATTGCCCTCTCGGGGGGCAGTACCCCCAAACCGCTATACGAAGCCCTGGCCCGCCAAGCCCTGCCCTGGGAAAAAATCCATGTGTTTTGGGGCGATGAACGCTATGTCCCCGCCGACCACCCCGACAGTAATCAACGCATGGCCCGCCTCGCTTGGTTAGACCAGGTGGATATTCCCGAAGCCAACATCCATCCCATGCCCACCGCCGCCGCCGATCCGGAACAGGATGCCCAGGCCTACGAAAATGAGTTGGCCACTTTTTTCCAGGTGGAAGCAGGGCACTTCCCCGCCTTTGACTTGGTGTTACTTGGTTTGGGGGATGACGGCCACACCGCTTCCCTCTTTCCCCACACCCCGGCCCTGACCGTTGGCGATCGCCTGATTACGGTGGGTAACAAGGATGGCCAACCCCGGTTAACCTTCACCATTCCCCTGATTAACCAGTCCCGTTCTGTGGTTTTTCTCGTGGCGGGGGCCAGTAAACAGCAAGCCTTGGGGGAAATCTTTGCCCTAGAAGCCGACCCCCAGCAATATCCAGCCCGGTATATCCAGCCCCAGGGGGAATTGCTCTGGCTCCTAGACCAAGCGGCCGGGGAAAATCTGCGTCCTTCTTGAGCCCCCCAGAACTTTGCCCATATCTCCCATATTCCCCTGTATCGAAATGTTACAATTTAGCTAGTCTTTTCCAGCTATTGGCCCCTTTTGCCTTATGGGTGAATCCACGAGAACCGGACAACTTGCCAGCCCTGACCATAGCCTCCGCTGGATCATTTTGGCCATGGTGGTGGGGGTTTTATTCACTGGGGGAATAATTTTTTACAGTCTCCGCTCCGGGGTAAACCAAGGAGAGGAAAACGCTTCTGGTGCCCTTGCTCCCACGGCCCAGGCTCCAGAAGACCAGCCCGTGGCCGCCCTGGGACGCATTGCCCCCCTAGGGGAAATTATCAAACTTTCTGCTTCTCCCGGTTCCTTTGGGGGAGCCAAAGTATCCAAGGTGTTGGTAAAGGAAGGCGATAAAGTTAAGGAAGGCCAGGTGGTGGCAGTGCTGGATTCCTACGAACAAAAGGCCGCCGCCGTAGTTTCAGCCCAGGAGTCGGTGCGGGTGGCCCAGGCCGATTTGGCCATCATCGAAGCCGGTGCTAAGCGGGGGCAAATTGCCGCCCAGGAATCCCAAGTCCGGAAAGCCCAGGCGGAGTTAGAACAGAATTTTGCTGTTAACCAGGCCGCCCTGGCCAATTTAGTTAAGCAATTGGAAGGGGAAAGAATAGAGCAACAGGCCACCATAGACCGTCTGCAGGCGGAGGTGAACCAAGCGGCCAACGATGACCGGCGTTATCGCAGTTTGGCTGAAAATGGGGCGATCGCCATGGCGGACTGGGAACAGCGGCGCTTGAACTTAGAAACTAGTAACCAGAGGTTGCAGGAAGCTCGGGCTCGGCTAATGAAAACCGAAGCCACCCTGGAAGAACAAATTCGAGAACAACAATCCATCCGGGATAAGGACGCCCAGACCATGTTGCTGGAAAGGGAATCGGCCCGGGCCACACTCTCCCAAATCGCCGAAATTCGCCAGGTGGATGTGCAAAAAGCCCAGGCAGAATTAAACCTGGCCATGGCTCGCTTTCAGGAAGCCCGAGCCGAATTGGACACCGCTGTGGTGCGGGCTCCAGTGGATTCCCAGGTGTTAAAAATTTATTCCCGCCCGGGGGAAAAAGTCAGCGACACCAATGGCATCCTCGACCTGGGCATCACGTCCCAAATGATTGTGGTGGCGGAGGTGTACGAGAACGACATCGGTCGGGTAGAACTGGGGCAAACTGCCTGGGTCACCAGTGAAAATGACAGCTTTGGCGGGGAATTGGAGGGTAAGGTTACCAATATTGGCTTGAGAATTGGCAAAAATGATGTACTGGACTCCGATCCCGCCGCCGACATTGATGCCAGGGTAGTGGAAGTGAAAATTGCCCTCAGCCCCAGTGCTAGTAAAAAGGTGGCTGGTTTGAGCAATGCCAAAGTGGTGGTGAAAATTGAACCCGACAGCGCTCCCCCCTCCCCTCCTAATTAAAAGTCCATCAACCCCAGATTTATCTGTCACTCTACCCAATAGATGAAAATTCCCCTTGCTTGGCACCAGTTATTCCATGAAAGGATGCGACTCCTGGCGGCGATCGCCGGCATTGCCTTTGCCGATGTGTTGATTTTTATGCAACTGGGGTTCAAAAATGCCCTGTTTGATAGTGCAGTCCGGGTTCCTGAGAGTTTGCAGGGGGATTTATTCATCCTCAGCACCCAAACCGACACCTTTGTTAACCCTACCCCCTTTGCAGCCCGTCGCTTGTACCAAGCCATGGGCAATGAAGCTGTGGGCGGGGGCACTAGCCTTTACATTGACATCAACCGCTGGAAAAACCCAGAAACCAAAGTCAGCCGCCAGATTTACATTATGGGTTTTAACCCCGTTAGTAATCCGATCAATCTACCGGGGGTAGAGGAAAATTTAAACCTGATTAAACGCCCTGACGTGTTCCTCTTTGACCGGGACTCCAGGGAAGAATTTGGCCCGGTACCTACTTTGTTAGCAGCCGATGGCCCCGTTTTTACGGAAGTGGGTAATCGCCGCGTCCAGGTACAGGGTTTATTCACCCTTGGTTCTTCCTTTGGGGCGGACGGCACGTTAATCACCAGCGACTTAAATTTCTTCCGTCTTTTTCCCAGCCGAGACCGCAGTTCCATTGATGTGGGCATTTTGCAACTCAAACCGGGGCAAGATCCGGAGTTAGTGGCCGAACAAATCCGGCGGGAGTTAACCGGGGGCGATGTCCAGGTTTTCACCAAAGAAAAGTTGGTGCAATACGAATTAAATTATTGGCAAACCCGCACCACCATTGGTTTTGTCTTCGGCTTGGGCACCGCCATGGGCTTCATTGTGGGCACGGTGATTGTTTACCAAATTCTCTACACCGACGTTTCCGACCATTTACCGGAATATGCCACCCTCAAGGCCATTGGCTACAGCGATCGTTATTTGTTGGGGGTAGTGTTCCAAGAAGCTTTACTGCTAGCGGTGATTGGCTTTTTGCCTAGCTTTGGTTTGGGGGTTTTGCTCTACACCAACACCGCCCGGGCCACGGGTTTACCCCTGATTATGACCACTGCTCGGGCTTTGACCGTACTGATTATGACCATTGCCATGTGTTGTATTTCCGGGGCGATCGCCGTGGGGCGCTTGCGGGCCGCAGATCCGGCGGATATCTTCTAAGCTGCGCCCATGGGTCAGCTTGTGCCAGTGGCAATTTTGCCTTAACATCTCTTCACAAAAATTTATAATTTGTCATAATAGCGGTGGACAGTCTTCTCACTAGGAAACATTGCTATGAAAACCGCCGCTAGAATTGTTGCTTTTACCGCTCTGACTGGATTTGCCCTCGGGGTACCCAGCGTCGCCATGGCAGAAATGGAAACCACTGAAAAACCCGCCGTAGTCAGCCAAGCCGCGATGGAAACCACCATGAACATTGTGGAAGTTGCCGCTGGAAACGAAACCTTCAGTACCCTTGTCGCTGCAGTGGAAGCGGCTGATTTAGTGGAAGCTTTATCCGCTGAGGGGCCCTTTACCGTTTTTGCCCCCACCAATGATGCCTTTGCCGCTTTGCCCGCTGGTACGGTGGAAAGTCTCTTGTTGCCAGAAAACAAAGATAAATTGGTGAAAATTTTGACCTACCACGTAGTACCCGGTAAAATTACCGCCGCCCAAGTCACCTCTGGGGAAGTGGAATCCTTGGCTGGGGAAGCCCTCACCTTCAAAGTTAAAGATGGCAAAGTTAAAGTCAACAAAGCCACAGTGATTTCCGCTGATGTGGATGCCAGCAATGGTGTTATCCATGTGGTGGATCAGGTGATTTTGCCTCCCATGTAATTGATTGTCAGCAAATCTTTGCCCAAGATGGTAATTTATCCTCTAAATTGTCGATAAATTGTAATTTTTAGCCAATTTCTTCCCCTGGGAGAGTTAGGCGACTGGCTACGCAACATCTCAATTCGACCATCCCTGAAGTGGGGTTCCAATTTCTAGAAAATTGGCCCCACTTTTTGCTTGCGTGCTACCTTTACAAGGGAAGTGCCCAGGGCACGGTGAAAATTGTTCGGCAGTGGGATGGAAAACTGTGGCCATTAATGCGTCCGATTCAGCAACAACAGTTATTGTCGGTGGTGGTTTTGTGGGACTATTCACCGCCCTACATCTGCGCCACCATCAGCATGCCGGCCCCATTATTTTGGTGGACCCCCAGACAAATTTTGTCTTCAAGCCCATGCTCTATGAGTTGCTCACGGAGGAACTGCCGGAGTCAGTGGTGTGTCCCAGCTACGGGGAGTTGTTGGCCAATAGTGATGTTGAATTAGTGCAGGCTAGGGTAACCGATGTGCAGTTGGCGGAGAAGCGTTTGGTGCTCGATTCTGGCCAGGAACAGCATTATGACTATTTAGTGCTGGCGGTGGGGTCCGTGCAGGGTTATTTGGGGGCCAAAGGAGCCGAAGAACATGCCTTTGCTTTCCGTTCCCAAACCGAGGCGATCGCCCTGCGGGATCATCTCAAAACCTGTTTAGAAAAGTCCCTAACCACGGAAGATAAAGCAGAAAAAGAAAGATTGCTGACGGTGGCGATCGTTGGGGCTGGCCCGGCGGGGGTGGAGATGGCGGCCACGCTGGCGGATTTACTGCCTAGTTGGTACGTGCCCATGGGGGGGGATATCAATGATTTAAAAATTTACTTAGTGAACCATGCACCGGGAATTCTAGCGGGGGACGCCAATAGTGGGCTCAAGCGTTGTGCCCTGGAAGAGTTGCAAGCCAGAACTATTCCGGTGACGTTGAAGTTGGGGGTAGGGGTTAAAGGTGTTACCCCAGAAAGTTTGCAATTTGTGGAAACCGGAGAGGAGGAATTGCGCCATTTAGACACTTGCACCACCATTTGGACAGCGGGTACAGCGGTTAATCCCCTCCTCAAAGCCTTGGCGGCAGAGATTCCCCCGGAGGAAATTGACCGCCACGGGCAACCCCTGGTGACCAGTACCCTACAATTGCCTAGCTTTGCTGAAGTATTTGCTGCCGGAGACTGTGTGACCGTCAAGGAAAATCCTAAACCTGCCCTGGCCCAGATTGCCTATCAACAAGGAGCGGCGATCGCCAAAAATTTGATGGCGGCGCAAAAGGGAAAACCTTTAGTCAGTCCCGATCCCCAACTGCGGGGCACGTTGATGAAGCTGGGTTTGAACAATGGAGTTGCCAACTTATTTGATCGGGTACGCATCCAAGGCAAGGCGGGGGATTTATTGCGGAACGCCACCTATCTGGAGCTATTGCCCACCCCTCTGCATAACTTCAAGGCCACCACCCAATGGCTAGCCGAAGAAACCATCGACCGTTTCCATCGTCCCCATGCCCCCACAGCCCAGGAACTAAAATGGGCCGCCATGACCCCAGCCCAACAGCGGGAATACCAGGGCATCAAGGCGATCGCCATCATTGCCCCCTTGATTTTTATTGTCCTGTTGTACTTTGGCTTCAAAACACCGGAAAGGGAAAGACCGCCCTTTGTCCCCCAACCCAGTCCTAACATGAGTCGATGAGGGCAGTAGCCATAGCCCATACCAACTTGGCTCTTCAACCCGATTAAACTGGCAATCTCTAGCTTTAGCCCCGATCCCAAACATCTTTGCGGAACCTGCCCATGTTCACCCTCAATGACCAAAATCTGCCCTACCCAGATACCCTCCATCCCATCATTGTCCACTTTGTCATTGGCATGGTCTTCTTTGCCTATATCAGTGAACTAGTGGGCTACCTCCAAAAAAAGCCCCGGTTCTTTGAAGTGGCTTGGTGGAATTGGCTCACAGCGGCGATCGCCATTTTTTTTGCGGTGATTTTCGGTGAATTTGAAGCGGCCCTGGCCATGCCCTACCCAGCGGCCCAACCGGCATTGGATTGGCATACGGTCAACGGTTGGTCATTGTCGGCCATTTTGGCGGGGTTAACGGCTTGGCGGGGGGTATTGAGGGTGCGAAACCCGCTGAAAACCAGCCTGCCTTTCCTCATGCTGGCCACCGTATTTATGGTATTAGTGTGTATCCAAATTTTCCTCGGCTCCCTGGTGGATTGGGTATATGGTCTGCATACCCTTCCCGTGGTGCAAGCCACCAAAGACGGCATTATTCCCTAGCTTTTAGGTTTAAGTTCCCTTACCCATCTCATTTTTTCCTGAGGAAATTGACCGCCCCATGAACCCCTCCCTGATTGACCAACTCAAAGAAATTGGCCTCCAGCTAGGCACCAATGGTCTGCCCTACCGATTTCCCATCCACCCCAATTTGGTCCATTTCAGTCTGGGGTTATTCATCATTGCCCTAATTTTTGATTTTGCTGGCGTATTTTTTCCCCTAGACAAAATCATTCTTAAAGGGTTTGCCATTCCCGCCCAACGCCAAAACTTCTTTGATGTGGGTTGGTACAATGCTGTGGCCGGTGCCTTTATTAGTTTTTTCACTGTGGCGGCGGGCTTTTTTGAAATTCTCTTGGCCCAACCTCCCACAAATCAGGTGAGTGATTGGGGCATTGGCGCCGGTACAACTATGTTGCTCCATGGCGTCGGAGGTATCTTGTTACTGGCGATGATGGTGGGCACAACCATTTGGCGGGGCTATCAACGGTTTGTTTGGCGCACCAATTGCCGCAATGAAGTTAGCTGGGCCTATCTCGGTTTTGCCCTATTCCTCATGGCCTATATGGCCATCCATGGCACCCTAGGGGCCCAATTAGGGGCCGAATTTGGTGTGCATAATACGGCGGCCCACATTCTCCGCATGGGGGAAAATCCCAACGTGGTGCTTAATGAAGGGGGCATTGACCTTTAATTTTTTGTTAACCAAAAGGGGATGCTCTGATCCCATTTGCTCAACCATCAAAACTATGCCCCTGTTGTGATTGTCCGATCAAGCCAGGGCAGGCCGGATTTTTAAACGGAATTGGTCAAGTTTTGTCCCTCTTCCGTCAGTCTAGGCAGATGAGTAGTGAAATTGATTCCGTAAATTTACTAAATATTTTAATCTATAGCACTTTTCGCTTTAGTGGGGTATAAGGTATGTAGATCAATGTAATCTAGAAAAGTTAGAAATGAAACCATACCAAGTAGAATTTCGCCAGAAAATCGTCGACACCTACTTCAACGAAAAAATTTCGATAGCCAAGGTTGCCGAAAGATTTTGCGTGGCAAAAAGTTTTGTTCAGAAAATAATCAAACAATGGCGCGAAACAGGAGATCTCAGTCCCCGTAAGCGCTCAGGTGGACAGAAATTAAAGCTATCTCAATCACAGATTATCATGGTAGGAGATTGGGTAAATGAGAAAAATGATATTACTCTTGAAAAAATTCAACAAAGACTTGAACAGGAAGAAAATATCAAAGTTAGCTTATCTACTATTTGTCGTGTTCTTCAAAATTTGAATTTAAGTCGTAAAAAAAACTCTTCATGCCAGTGAACGTAATACCGATAGAGTGCAAGAGTTAAGGTTTGAATATCGACAAAAAGTTAAAGATATTCCCGCAGAAGACCTGGTTTTCGCTGATGAAGCCAGCTCCCATTTGGGGATGTCTCTACCCTATGCTCGTTCTGAACAGGGCACAAGGGCCTATAGTTCAGTGCCTTGTAATCGAGGACAAAATGTATCTACCTACATTCCGCATATAGTACACCTTTGTCTAAAATCGAGTACGACGGCAAGCCTATTTCGGGGTTTGCCTCTTGACTCCCAGTCAATCAATACTAAAAAACTAAGCTATGGCAAAGATTGCTAAGGTTAGGACATAATATAGGGAAAGAGTTAGGAAAAAAGCGATGCCAGCCCCCTACAGTATAGATCTAAGAGAGAAAGCGGTAAGTGCAGTAGAAAAAGGAGAGAAGAAAAGCCATGTCTGCCGAACACTGAACATTAGTC
>NZ_JACJTJ010000043.1:0-115143 GCF_014698605.1 Synechocystis sp. FACHB-383
GAATCTGTTGAAAAGTTAGCAGAAATTGGTGTTATGCTGAATTCTGCTACAACTAGACAGAACTATTTTACTCATTGTTGTTACTGTGCCAGCTAGATGCGGAATCCGCCGTATCCGGCACTAAGCCCTGTTCCTGCCAATCACTTAAATTTTTCTCGACAATTGCTTCTACCTTCTTTTCATTAGCTAAATCCCAAGCCGTTACCGCCGCAAAATAAGTTTCTTGAGTCGATTTTCCTAACGTTTCCTTCGTAATCCATTGAATACAATAGAGCCGTTCTTGAAAAATATCATCAGGACGGGGTTTAAAATCTGACTTTTCCCATTGCCTTAACTGATTACGGTTAACTTTATCCTGATCCTTATAATCTCCCCGTAGGGTTTTAATCGAAGTTTGATAGGGTTTTCCCTCTAATTCATAAACCAAATTTCCATCCTGTACTGTCCCCTTTGTCGCCTCTTCCATTTCTGCCTGACTTGCCCCCGTAATAATCTCAATCTCAAACCGTTTTTCTTGGGGATTAGGAATCAATTTAGCGTAAACATTGCGAGTCCTAGAAATCACCCAACTGGGAGCCAGGGGAACCATCCAACCCGTTTCAGGACAACGAGTTTCCAAACAATATAGATAAGCCTTAGCCCTGTCCCCCTGTTCATTGTGTTCAATGCCCAACGCCACAATTTCCCGATCCACCGCTTCGGCCACTTCCTTCTGCGCCTGTTCAATTTCCGCCCGCCGTTCAGCACTCGCCCCGATAATATTCAACGCTCCCCAGGTCAACATACAAGCCACAGGGTTCAAATCGGACGCATAAACATCACAGCCCAACCGCGCCGCCTCAAAGGGAATCGACCCCCCGCCACAAAACGTATACCCCACCTTCGGACGATGGCCAAACCGCAAAATCCCCAACTGTTCCACCAATTCCTCATGGGACTCTGCCTTAATGCCAAAGCGACCTAAATGGGCATTCACCCCGGGCCAAATCGGGCCATACAATTCTGTCGGATCAAGCTCCTCCGGTCTCTTACAGAGATTCACCTTTTCCTCATAGGTCATCCCCGCCAACGCCAAACCATAGATTTTTTGCTTCTCCGCTTCCGGCAACCCCCGCTTCCACCGCACCTTAAGCGGCATTTCTAGCGGAAAAGTTAAATTGGCGATCGTCTCCCCGTCCATCCCTTTTGGTAGGGTGTAATCAAAAAAATCCCAGGGATTCTCCAACCGAATCTGCCCTGCCAACTCCGTCACTTTTAACTTGGGTTCTCGGCGGGTAAAGGCCTCATCATTAATGGCCATCAACTGCTCAAAAATCCGTAAATCTGCTTCCAAATCTTCCGTCGCTGGCAACAAACAACCCAATACAATGGCCCGCACCATGATCAACGGCTTGCGACCCTTCCAGTAGGAACCCAACGCCGTTAAAGTTTGTCCCGCCCCTGCCTTCCGTTCCTTCTGGGCCTCCGCCGAAATCTTCTGAGCCGGAAAAATTCGCTCAATTAGGGCCGGGGAATCTTGGAGAGCAAAGGGAGTTAGATCGGGCATAAACACAGACAATTAAGCTAGCTTTAGTTCCCCCATTATCCGTCAGAATGAAAAGTACCCGATATTTTCAAGAATTTGCCCGTCAAAAGCACCCAGAAATCGAGGAGTCGTGGATCGAGAGAATCCTAGCAAACCCCTTAATAACCGAACACCAGGCCAATGGACGCATTGCCTATTGGGGTAACATCAAAGAAGCTGAAGGACGTGTGATTAGGGTGATCACGCTTGACGATGGAGAAACGGTACATAATGCCTTTTTTGATCGTAAATTCTACAAACGACAACAACGAGGAGAAGAACTCAAATGAAAATTCAATACTTCCCTGAAACAGATACTTTAGCCATTGAATTAACTCATAATCCAGTTTCCGCAACGGATGTTATCGCGGATGATTTAATTGTGGACTATGACGAGCAAGGTAAATTAGTGGCTATTACCATTGATAATTACTCTAAAAACGTTGATGAAATTGATCTAAAATCCTTCGCTTTGCCCCTAGCGGTCGCTTAAAAAATCATCATAGACTAGCTCATTACAAAAAAATGAACAATAAAGATAAGTTACTTCAGGTCATTGATCAATCCTCTGATCACTTCATCGAAGAACTCCTCAATTTTGCACTCTCATTAAGCGAACAATACGATTCAGAGGAATTAACAGAGGCAGAAAATAAAGATGATTATGGAAGCTGAGCAAGCCTATCAATCAGGAGACTATATCCCCTTGGAAGAGTACGAAGAAAGTCTTGTTATGAGGCTATTTCTCGATTTCCTTATGAAAACAGCGATTAACCAAACTGAGACCTTGGTGCCCTACAGCAAAACCATGAGCGCAGAAATAGATCAATTATTAGCAGGCGTGACAGTGGAATGAGTGCCATTATTGACAGAATTTTTGGGTTACATTAACAAAAATTAATCCGTGTTAAAATTGCAAAAATTAATTCACTGAAGAGAGACTATGAATTATCAAAATATCATCACGATTGAGCCTGGAAAACGTAGCGGTAAGCCCTGTATTCGGGGAATGAGAATCACTGTGTATGACATCTTAGAGTATTTAGCAGGTGGTATGACTGAGGTAGAAATACTGGAAGATTTTTCTGAACTGACTCAGGAAGATATCAAAGCTTGTCTTGCGTTTGCCGCTGATCGGGAGAAAAAGTTATTTTTGGCACCTCTGTGAAACTGCTTTTAGACGAAAATTTATCTGACCGGATTATTCAGAAAATCATCGATTTATTCCCAGATTCTGAACACGTTAAGACCTTGGGACTAATCAATACTGATGATTTAATTATTTGGGAATATGCAAAGGTTAATGGCTTTGTGATAGTTTCAAAAGATTCGGATTTTCATCAACGTAGTTTGCTTTATGGTCATCCGCCTAAATTTATTTATCTTCGAGTTGGTAACTGCCCAACATCAGCAATTACTCAGATTTTAAGAGACAATTTGGACACTATTATTCAGTTCGCAAGTAGCCAAACGGAAAGTGTTTTAATACTTTTATAGTTTGATGTTTGAGGAATAATAAAAAGAATACTTGGAAAGTGGAAGGTTCTGATACGGGGGAAATAAATTTAAGAGTCTTGATGAATTTGCCAAAAATGTTCACTCAGTAAGGGTTCTAACTCCGTCGAGAAAGTCCACTGGTCAGGAAAAGATACCGTTAAATACCCATCCCTCACATCGGCGATCGCCAATTCCCAGGCTTGAATAAATATCTTTGACCAAATCATTTTCAGACTGGGGGCATCTTTCAATAAAATGCGAATTTGCTTACGTTGTTCGCGGATAGTGCGTTCCCAGCCATTGTAATCATCGGGCAAATTAACATAAAGCTGTTTGAGCAAATGTTCTAGCAGAGTTGTCAGCCGACTTAATAGTTCTCTCCTTTGCGAAATCCCCAAAGACTCTACCTCTTCAATCAAATTTTCGAGATCCAAGTTAGCAAAATCTTGGGCCTTGAGTTTAGCGACCGTATCTTCGACCCAGAGTAGAATATCTTGATCGTAAAGTGATTTTGCCTCTGCAACCCTAGTCATTGGAAAAGCCCCCAGAACTATCAACACTGATATAGCTTAGCCAATGGAGCATCAAGATTGAAACAACGGCAAGGTTTCAAAAATATTTGTTTCCACCGGTTTCTTCGCCCGTCGTATCGGTAGCCGTCCTAATTGGGGCGTATCTCCCAACGCATAACGCAACGCCATACGCCAGCCCTTGCCCTGATCCTTGGCTAAACCCACCGTCGTTGCTGTCATCCCAAACAACCACCAGCGTTCTTCCGGGCGCAACGCCAACCAATTACCCACCGCGTTCCCGACCTTTTCCGGCGCTAGTCCCTCCACCGTCCAGGCCAGCACACAGAGTTCTTTCCCCAAGAGGCGATCGATTAAGTTATCCCCTATTTTCCATTGTCCGGCTTTGAGGTTGTGGCTTTTCAGGCGTTGATTGAAGTGCCGTTTGACAGGCCCAGAAATCTCTGTCCACAAAGGCCGGTCTAAAATAGCTCGCTCTAGGGGTTCCATGGTGTCCCCTTCAGACATCATCCCTAAATTTTCAATGATGTGGACAGGCTGATAGTTACCCCGAGGGATTTTCACCACAAAATGATGGGGGTCAAGGGTTGTCGGTACGCCAAAGCCAAGGGTGGGATGGGATGGAGCTTGGGAAGTGGAACGGGATTTAGACGACCGGGGCATGGGATTCTCAACGTGGTTGTTAACAGCCAAGGGGTTACTGTTCCACCTTATCGGGGGTGAGGTTGATCCCGGTGATTTCGGCAAATTGTTTTAAATCAAAGCCTTTGTCAAAGTCGGCCCCGTCTCGAATTTTGACGGTGATCAGGGCATCGGGTTCTTCCAAATTTTCCCGCAGGGATTTGATCACTTTCTCCAACATACTAGGGGTCACCGGGCGATCGTGAAATCGAACCTGAACCGCTCTTTCTCCTTCCCCCACTTCTAAAATGACCCCGTGAAAGGCAATTCCCTGCCGTTCCTTAAACTGCTCAATGACCTTAAAGACTTTGTAAGTAGAGTCAATGTTGGTTTTTTCCTGAACTAATTTGGCAGGCTTGTTTTCATCAATGACAACTCGTTTATCTCCCCTTGCCGGGATAGTAAAGGTTTCTAGACAAGTGGCTTCTCCAGCTTGAGCGTAAACCTGTAACGTGACTTTATCGTCGGCAATGGCAAAGGGTTCTGTATAAACTTGTCCCTCACGGGGATTGGTGCCATCCACCACATACCGCATGTTCGCAAGGGGAAAGACTGCTAAGGTCACTAAACGGGAATCTGGGTGATCATCAACTTGATAGCGAACCTTGAGTTTCGCCACCCAACGGGTCGGTTCTCCAGTGGCATGTTCCCCGGTGCTGTCCACTGCCAAGAAATAGAGGGTGGGGGCACTGGTGCGAAACGTATCTAAGTCCGTCACTAAGGAGTCAGTTTCGGATACAGCAACGGTGGGGGCGTAATGTACCCTCGGCTGTTGTCCAGCATTTTGAGGCGTTAAGGATAAAACAATTTCTCCGGTTTGGGGGTCTTTGCCTTGATCGATGATATTGATTGAGGTTTTTTCCTTGGGAAAGGGGCCTTTTTCCAAATAGCCGTCTGCGCCTTCTCGCCAACGACCTTGGTTAAGGGCCTGCACTTTCAAATTTTCTAGCCCCTTTAAGCCCGGTAGCCAGGGCCAAGCCGGATTACTTTTCGCCCGCATTAACACATCTCGCCAGGGAGTACGACGATTACCCTCGGGCCATAAATCCTCTTCCGCCATGGCGAAGTAAGGCGTTGGATCTGTTTCCGCATCCTTGGCTAATTTGTTATCACAATTCATCCCCGCCAATAAGTCGTCGATTTGGGCTTCGACAGTGGTTTCCAAACTTTCCCCAAACTTCAAGCCATTGGCGATCGTCACGGTTCGTAAGCCATCCTCACTAGGGAAGAAAAGGCGGTTATAGGTTCCCTGTAATGTTTGTAGAAAAGCTCGTTCTGCTTCTTCTTGAGCGTCTATGGCTTGGGTATGCAAATTATCCCCTGGCCTCAAGCTCTTTAAAATATTGGTAATGGCGTAAAGCTCCCGTAGGGACTCCTCTACTCGGCTAGCCATATAGGTATCATTACCCGAAAGCACCAATAAATGATTTTTCTCGGTCACAGAGCGATAAAACCGTTGAATTTCTTCCGGGGGAACACTGTTATCCGGCGCAACCACCACTAAGACCCGATGACTATTGAGGTTAATCTCATTAATTTCCGGCATTACTGAGACGGACTGATAGGCTTTTCGGGATTGGGGTTGCAACATTCCTGTCAGTCGATTCCGTAGGGCATTATCAATTTTGGCTTTGGGAACCCCTTGGGCTTCCCTCTGAATCCGTTTGGTCAAATTTTCCGTATCGGAGAAGTAAAAGAGTTCACCATTGGCGTGGAGGTACCAGGCTCGTTTACGGAGTAAATCAAAGGCTTGGGAAAATTCATCGGGTTTGCGGTTGGGGGCCACTAAATATTCAATAATTTCCTCCCGTCTTAGTCCCACATGACCTTTCACTGCCAAAGAGAGGGAAGCAGAGAGAATCATCGCCGCCACCTGACTGCCGGCATCACTATTTAAATTGGCATCTACTTCTTCCGCATGGGAATTGCCTGTATCCGCAACATCCTTGGTTACCGCTGGACGCAATGCCCGATTGATATCCGAGACTTCCTCCATCACCTGACTATCATTCAAGCTAAGATGCTGTGTTCCAATCAAATAGACATCATTTTGTTCTCGTCGCCATGCAGAACGGACAACGCGGGCAGAAAATTGCAGTAGTCCCCGTGTTTCTCGAAAATTAGGATTGTCTTTAAACAGCGCAATTAAATGCTTGAAAGATGGGTGAAACGGATAAGTTTCTCTAATTTCATCGGCGACTTGTTCTAAACTCCGGGCCGTCAGATAACCGCTATCTTCTGCTAATTTAATTTGCTCGGCGTAGGCTTCCGCAATTTCGTCGATCTCTTGTTCCGATGGCAAGGCTTGAAAGAGTCGTTTGCGGAGAATGGAATAAATCTCACTACCCTCCAAGAAAACAGGGGTAATTACCTTGGCTTGTCGGGATGCTTCGCGCTGTACGTCGGACACAATGCGACGCACTTCTTTAATTTGTTCTTGGTAACTATCGGCAAGATTTGCTAGTACTACACAACAGCGGGGTAATTCTAGAGCTGCGGCAAAAAGATTAGACAGCGCCCGCGTTAGAACATCTACCAGGGTTCCCTTGCCGACGGTCACAGTCTTCGCTTCTAAAAAATAGGGGGGTAACTCATCAAATAGGATAAGTGTCGGTTTGTCCCCAATCATGGCCTTCCAATGTTCTTTCCCTGGGGCTTTCGGCCCGTTCTGCCAAAATGATTTAAATTGCCCCTCTGCTCCCAACTGTGCAGCGATTGCCCCCCAAACATAATGCTCCGGACTTTCACGCCCATCAAACACCGCTACACGGGCGCTGATATTATCCAGACGATTAAATACCTCAGCCGGCAAAATTTGAGCCCGGAGAGATGGATTTTTCGCTAAAAATCCCAGGGCAGTCATTAGGTGAGTTTTGCCGCCCCCCATGGCCTGGGCTAACTCAAACAAGGCCTGATCAGTTTGTCCAGATAGTCTTAACAATCCCTCACAGAGCAACTCCTCCATCCCTCGTGTGAGATAACTCTTCTCAAAAAATTCTTGTCCCCCATTCTGACTGTTAAGTACCCGAGCAAGGCTTTCCACCCCGCTAGTCACTTGATAATTTAAGGTTGAGGAAAAAATTTCACAGGCGTCTTTAACCGTTCTGAGCATAGGGGTAGGGCCAACTTCTTAAGTAGTTGAAAGGTTCCAAAGTTTTCACAACTTGTTTGATTTTAGATCAAAATGTTTCAGCCGGGACATGGGGTATTCCAGTTGAATACTAATTTTTTGACAAAAGTTAATGGCAACCAAGTTTTTAGAATATCATAGTTTTTATGAACTTTATTTTCCAGGGTTTAGAAAGCGTGCTTAACAATCTGGGTTACCCTAAAAAACAATTAACCAATGACATTTCCTGATCGAAGTTCCGCAAATTTCCCCCACCCTATGCTTTATCGACGTTTTGGCCGCACTGCATTGTCCATGCCGGTTTTTTCCTGTGGAGGCATGCGCTATCAGTTCCAATGGCAGGATGCGCCCTTCGCTCAGGTTCCGCAGGATAACCAGCACAATTTGCAAGCCACCATTGACCGTTCCCTGGAGTTGGGCATTAACCACATTGAAACTGCTAGGGGTTATGGCACTTCGGAAATGCAGTTGGGAAAAATTTTGCCCCAATTACCCAGGGAAAAATTGATTGTGCAGACAAAGGTTAGTCCTAAGGATGACCCTAAGGACTTTCGCCGGGAGTTTGATAAATCTTTGGGTTACTTAAATCTGGAATACGTCGATCTGTTGGGCATCCACGGCATTAACAATCGGGAAACCCTGGAGCAAAGTTTACGTCCTGGCGGTTGTTTAGCCGTTTGTCGGCAATTACAACGGGAAGGCCTAGTAAGGTTTGTTGGTTTTTCTACCCATGGCCCCACCGCAATCATTACCGAATCGATTAATTCCGGGGAATTTGATTACGTCAACCTCCACTGGTACTACATTTTCCAAGACAATTGGCCGGCGATCGCCGCCGCCACGGCCCAGGATATGGGGGTCTTTATTATTAGCCCATCCGATAAGGGAGGACAACTTTATAACCCGCCCCAAAAGCTGGTGAATTTATGCCAACCCCTCAGCCCGATGGTATTTAACAATCTGTTTTGCTTATCCCATTCCCAAGTCCACACCCTCAGTATTGGTGCATCCCGGCCAACGGATTTTGATGAGCATATAAAAACCCTGCCCTATCTAGCATCGGAGCAGGAGACTGAAAAAGTTTTACAACCGATTTTGGCGAACCTCCATAGCGCCATGGTGGAAGCTTTAGGGGAAGATTGGGTCAATGGTTGGCGCATCGGTTTACCCAGCCCGGAAAATACCCCTGGGGAAATTAATATTCCCAAAATTCTCTGGCTTTATAATCTTTGCCAAAGCTTTGACTTGGTGGAATACAGCAAAATGCGCTACAACCTGTTGGGCAACGGCGGCCATTGGTTCCCCGGTCAACCGGCCAGCAACTTTGATGAGCAAAAACTCCGGCAATGTTTAGCCCAGAGTCCCCACCGACAGAGGGTGTTAGAAATTTTGCGGGAAACGGATCGGATGCTTAGAGGGGAAACGGTGCAAAGATTGTCCCGTCAGGAGGTGGCCAAAACTAGTTAATTATTCTGGGGAGAATTGCTAATGTTTTGCTGTGCTGACCCAGACAAAGTACGGCGATCGCCATGGCCTCCAGTTCGATTTGATAGGTTGACTCATTTTTGCCCTGCTACCCAACGACCACCATGAATACCCCTTCCCCGCCCCGTGAGTCCCCCCCACGTTTGCCCAGTTGGTTAAAACGCCCCATTGGTAGAGCTAGTGAGTTGTCCACAGTTCAACAAATTATTAAACAGCGCCAAATTCACACCATTTGCGAAGAGGGTCGTTGTCCTAATCGGGGGGAATGTTACGCCAACCAAACAGCTACTTTTTTATTAATGGGTCAAATTTGTACCAGAGCCTGCGGTTTTTGTCAGGTGGAAAAGGGCCAAGCTCCCATGACATTGGATCAGGATGAACCGAAAAAAGTAGCAGAAGCGGTGCAATTATTGGGGCTTAAATATGTGGTATTAACTTCCGTCGCTAGGGATGATTTGGCCGATGGTGGCGCTGGTTGGTTTGTGCACGTGATGGAGCGCATTCGTCAGGAAAATTTTGCTACCGACATAGAAGTTTTAACACCGGATTTTTGGGGTGGTATTGGTCGAGAAATCAGCCAAAAAGAGCGGGTGTTGACGGTGGCCAAGGCTAAACCTATTTGCTATAACCATAACCTAGAAACAGTGGCTAGATTGCAGGGCAAAGTACGACGGGGAGCAAAATATCAACGTTCTCTGAATGTGTTGCGCTGGGTGAAAGAATTTGATCCCAGCATTTTTACCAAGTCTGGGTTGATGTTGGGGCATGGAGAAACGGTGAATGAAATTGTCGAAACCCTCAAGGACTTGCGTTCCGTGGGTTGCGATCGCCTGACGTTAGGACAATATATGCAACCGTCTTTAGAGCATCTAACCGTGCAAAAATATTGGACTCCAGAGGAGTTTGAACAGTTGGGCCAAATTGCCAGGGAATTGGGCTTTAGCCATGTGCAATCGGGGCCCTTGGTGCGGAGTTCTTACCATGCTGGAGAAAATTGATAAAAACAAAAAAGCATGATTTATCCCCAAAAATTACCAGGGAATTGCGAGGAAATAAAGGGTGAAAATTAATGTTGACTATGCCATTGCCCAATATGCCCAAGGTCTGTTTTTAATGGCCGATGACCGCCATGGACTGGGTTGGTATTCCAGCGATCGCCATGCCTTAATTCCCTTAGACAATCAATTTCGTTATCCCAAATCTTTGCAACGGGTGCTCAATCAAAATCGTTTCCAAGTTAAAATTAATCAAGCTTTCACCGCTGTTTGTGAAGGATGTGCCGCCCGCCCTGAAACCTGGATTTCCCAAGAATTAATTGAGGTTTACCATACCTTTCACGTTGCCGGTTGGGCCCACAGCTTTGAAACTTGGTACGGCGATCGCCTAGCGGGGGGAATTTTGGGCATTGCTATCCGGGGGGCTTTCATTGGGGAATCGATGTTTTACAATGTCCCTGAAGCCTCTAAAGTTGCCATGGTTAAATTAGTGCAGCATTTGCGACAACGGGGCTACAAGTTATTCGATGCCCAGCTACAAAATCCGCATTTGGAAAGGTTTGGGGCCTACGAAGTGGAAGAAAAAGATTATAAAAAGCAGTTAGAGAAAGCCCTTAGTTATCGTTGCCAGTTTACTTCCGAGCCTGATTTTTATGATTATGTAATTAATTTAACTGATTGACCTTTTCTCTTTCATAAAGAGAAAATTATCCCTTCTGTTTATGACCGATTTAACACTAGTCCTAACCTGACGAATAAGAATTAATTGCTGAGATTTAAATCGATTACTTCTAGGTTTTATCCCTAGCAATTTTTCGTTCTGGACGATGGAGAAATTATTCCCATAACCAGTCAATTTCTAAAATAAAGTTCAGTAAAATGTTCTCCCCTAATAATTGATTTGATTTGACTAAAGCCTCTTTGGGTTGATTACTGCGATAAACTTCTACCTGTTGATTCTGGGGATCAATTAACCATCCTAGGCGTAATCCAGAAGCCAAATACTCTTCCATTTTCGTTTGGGTTGCAGTTAAGGTTTCACTAGGAGAAAGCAGTTCCAACACAAAATCTGGGCAAATGGGTGGAAATTTTGCTCTTTCTTCGGTAGATAAATCTAGCCAATGTTCTTTTTTGATCCAAGCTATATCAGGCGATCGCCGTCCCCCTTGGGGAAGCTGAAAACAAGTGGAAGAGTCAAAGACAAAACCCAATTTATGTTTGCGGTTCCAGATAATAAAATCAGCTATTAGTTCTGCATTCTTGCGGCCAGTCTCGCCACCAGTGGGAGACATAATTAGCAATTCTCCTTGGGCATTTTCTTCAATGATCAATTCGGGATTTTGTTGGCAGATTTGGAAAAATTTATCTGAATCAATGGCGATCGCTGGCTGTAGCTTAAGGGTAGTTGTCATATTCTCTCCTGAGCAAAAAGGTGACGATTATAATTGTTCCAGCTCCTCTTTTAAAAGTATATTGGCAATATTTCTTTCAGTTTGTCTCCTAAATCGACCTAGTAAGGCGATTGCAGTTCTGGAGGAATTTTCTCTAGTTTTTCCCAGGCATGGGGTACCAAGGGGGCTTTTAAAGTATTCTCTGGCTGGAGTGTCTTTACATCAAATGTAGCTTCCATTTTTTGAGGCATAGTTTCCTGACATCCCAGTTAAACTCTAGCCCATTGTCAGCAAACCACTTCTCCGAAAATGGTGAAAAATCAAAAATGTCCGTTACCATGCCCATAGGGTTTGTCCCTTACCTGGGCTAATGGCTCAGGAATTATGAATTTTTTGCATTAGATGGGATTTTTACCATGACCGCCGATCAACTGTTGATGTTAGTTGTCCTCCTCGTCCCTGGTATTTTGCTATCGGCCCTAGTGATGGGTAGTTTTGCTAAAGGGGGTTAACCAAACACAAAAAAGTTACCGGGGTGGAGATTGATCCCGGTAAATCTAGCTAGGCTAATTGGGACAACCTAACAAACATCAAACCTAAACCAGGCCGTCTTTGCTCGCCATGGTCAACATTAAATCAATGACTCGACAGGAATAGCCCCATTCGTTGTCGTACCAAGAAACCACTTTAAAAAAGTTGCTGTTCAAGCCAATGCCGGCCCCGGCGTCGAAAATACTGGAACGGGGATCGGTGCGAAAGTCCATGGACACCACATCATCCTCTGTGTAACCCAAAATGCCCTTGAGTTCCCCCTCGGAAGCGGTTTTCATGGCGACGCAAATTTCCTCGTAACTGGTGGCTTTTGCCGTTTTAAAGGTTAGATCCACCACCGATACGTTGGGGGTCGGTACCCGAAAGGCCATGCCGGTCAATTTACCCTTTAGCTGTGGTAGTACTAAAGCCGCTGCCTTGGCCGCTCCAGTGGATGAGGGAATAATATTTTGGGCGGCTCCTCTACCCCCCCGGAAATCCTTTTTGCTCGGGCCATCGACGGTGGGTTGGGTGGCGGTCATGGCGTGGACTGTGGTCATCAATCCTTCCACAATGCCGAAATTGTCGTCTAATACTTTGGCGATCGGGGCCAGGCAATTGGTGGTGCAACTGGCATTGGAAACAATCTTGTCGGTGTCAGCGTTGTAGTCGAGATGATTTACCCCCACCACAAAGGTAGGAATTTTTTCAGGATCCTTACTAGGTGCGGAAATAACCACCCGTTTAGCGCCGGCTTTGAGATGATTTTCAGCGGTGACATAGGTAGTAAATAGGCCCGTAGACTCCACTACATAATCTGCCCCTAGCTCTCCCCAGGGTAATTGGGCGGGGTCCCGCTGGGAAAAACAAGGAATAAATTGGTCGTCAATGACAATGCCATCTTCTTTGGCCACTACAGTGCCACCGTAGGAACCATGGGTGGAATCGTATTTAAACAGATAGGCTAAGTTGGACGCTGGTACAAGGTCGTTGATGCCCACTAGGGTAACTTGGGGGTTGGCCATGGCGATGCGGGCCACAAGACGGCCAATGCGGCCAAAGCCGTTGATGCCGATTTTTAACATTAAAAAACTCCTGGGGAATAAATAGCAAAAAGATGACCCGGTCACACCAGGACATCCGACTTGCCCTAACGTTAACCCAGCTCTTCGGCAGGGAGATTAGCAAGAATACGAAAAAATGCTTAAATCTTTGCTTGGCGATCGCCGTGGTTGCCTGGGGAATAATTGGCAACAATGGTCGGATTTGGGCACAATGGGTAAATAGGACCGAATAAGGCCGGGCAAAAAAATTCTGACCACTGGGTTATGGGCTGGTCTATGTCCAGATTCTTTGACTGTTCTTAATTTTTTTCGAGACTGCAGAGCTTTGCCCGCCGATGGATTGCCACTGTAAATCGTTAGGTTTTTGACTGAATATTTTGCCATGAACACCTCTTTGGCCTCCCCGAAAGCATTAGCTGGTTACACTACTCGCACCTATAATCGGGCCCAAAGGGCTTTCCAGTGTTGTCCCTTTTATCTGGACTTGTTTCGAGCCATGGCCCAGGCCAGTGTGCCCCTACCCACGATCGCCGGAGCCGGGGGAGTTAAGCAAGGTTTTTGTGGGCAAGCATTGACGGAAAATCGAGTGGAGCGGGAGTTGATGTGGCTCATTCAGGTGGGACTATTGCGACGGGAAGTGGACGGCCAAGGTATTACCGACAGTTTTCGCCTCACACCGTTGGCTAAGCAAATCTTGGATCAATATCCTGGAGAGCAAAGGCAATTTCCTACCCCTTCCCCGTGGAATCGTTTACAAAATCGGCTAGCCTGCTGGCTGGCTCCCCTGGACACCCTATTAGGTCGTGGGTAATTTGAGTTCGTTAATATTTATCTTGAGGCAAAATTAAACAGGCAAAGAGCATGGCCCCAACTTACCCGTTGCTAACGGCAATGGCGATCGGGTGGAGAGAAGATCTGGAGTTTTAAAATTGGGGAGCAGAGTCGTGCTCTGGAGTCGGTTCCTTGAGCCATTGGTCAATATCCATACCCACTTGGATAGTTAAATCCGATCCTAGGTCGCCAACGGAGGAAGCTTCCACTACGCCGCCCCCCAGAGTTTGCCGTAGATAATGGGCACCATCCAAGTCCCCCCTCTGAACCAAAATTTTCGTCTCTGCTAATAGTTCTGGCGATTCCGATGTTTCATAGAAATTGCGGAAGTCCTTGGCAAGTAAATATTCCTTCATCCGTTCCAAGGCCTGGGGATCGTCAGTGGCATTTTGCAGAGCAATGCGTAAACTTTCTGGCGATCGCCCGGGGGTCTCAGCCCAGGTGGGGACTTCTTCAATCACATCAAAATAGTTCCTGAGCACCTGCCGTTTGCCGGCATCAGACATCACCCAATAACTACGGCTATCAAATTCCGTGGGCTGGCTAAACCGCCCCGGTAACATCACCATTTGTACTTCCTGGCGATCGAGCTGACGCCCAAAATTGACCAAGGCCAAAATTTCCTCCATGGTCAAATTGGTGTCCACAGTTTTTTGCATAATACCGATCGCCTTAGGAATCCGGGTAATCATGCTGGGGTGGCTAAGGCGATTTTGTAGGGCTTTGAGCAGGGTTTCTTGGCGTTGCACCCGGCCAATATCCCCATTGGCGTCGTAGCGGAAACGAACAAATTGCTCTGCCTGGGCACCATTTAAGGTTTGCAGTCCAGCGGGCAAATCAATTAATAACTGCTGGGTTTTATCTTCGTAAAACATGGGGCGGGGCACAAACACTTCCACTCCCCCCACTAAATCCACCAATTCCTGTAACGCGTCGGTGGTGACCCGGACGTAACGGTCAATGGGCACTTCCCCCAAGTTGCGATTAATCACCCTCGCTGCCAACTGGGGGCCGCCATAGGCATTGGCATCATTGATTTTCGTATAGCCCACATCGGGGATGAAAACCCTGGTATCCCGGGGAATGGAGAGTAATTTCAAGCTATTTTCCCTGGGGTCGAACCGCACCAATAACATGGTGTCACTACGCCCACCAAACTCATCCACATTGGGTTCAGTTTCCGTCGGCTCCACCCGGTCAATGCCCATAACCAAAATATTGACGGGACGACTGATGTGGTAGGGAAATAAATCTCCCTGACCCGCTTCCACTCCGGTGGATTGACCCGGTATAACTTGCTGAACCAATCCCCTCGGCCCAGGAGTAAAAAAGCCGATACCCACTCCGGCGATCGCCGCTACGGTGGCGGTTAGGGTGACCAAACTCCCCCAAACTAAACCCTTACCTAGGGGGGGAAGGGCCCTTTTGGATCGCGGGACGCCCTGGTCAGATTCAGGGGCAGTATGGGGTCGGTAATGGGAACGAACTTTGACGGTGCTGGAGGACTGCAACGGAGCAGACTCGGTACTATTCGCCATACAACCTCAACACCACACTGATTTTGGTAAACAAGCGGAAACTTAACCTATACAGATAACACCAAAGAGTCGATTGTTCCACCGATCTGTGCCGGATGGCAACGACCCCAGGACATATTATTGAGTATTTTTGCTTAACGTAACAGTGGGGAAAGTTACCGTTTTTACCCATTCTTCTCCACTGGCGATCGCCTTGGTGCCCTGGTTTGACCTGGAGCCGGAGCATAGGGGCTAATCGAAACATTGTCACAAAAATTTGTGTTTTTTCACCGAAAAAGCAGTATAATGCCTTCGCTTGATAAAACCCTTTATAAAAAACAATTCCATGACCAAATCTGCCGTTCTTGCCAAACCCGCTGGCGATCGCCAAAAACAGGTTTACGAAACTCCCCAACAGGTGCAATACCTATACCTAGAAGCAGAAATAGACGTATTGCTGCGCCAACTCCAGACTTGCGGCCAAAAGGACAAATAAGGTCAACAGGGCCGGCAACGGGGGCAGATCAACGCAGACGGGAAGATTGCACCAACAAAGCGATGCCCGCAATCAACCCCAGTAAATTGGGAAACCAAGCAGCGGTGAAGGGATCCAGGGCGCCCCAAATGCCCATGGACTCGCTCAAAAAAGAAAGTAGGTAATAGAAGAAAATTAAGCCCACACAGATCCCAAAGCTAGTGGCTTTGTTGGTATTCTGCGGCCGTACTCCGATCGCCGCCCCGATGAGGCCAAACACAAAACAGACAAAGGGCAGGGCATACTTCTTCTGGATGCGGACTTCTAGTTTACGTACCTTTTTGTCGTCCCCACTTAACCGCAGTACTTCTAGATAGCGGCGGGACTGGGCAATGGTCATTTCACCATCCTTCCGTTCCTGGCTAGCTAAATCCAAGGGTGCCCGGGGCAATGCCAATTGTTGATGACGAAAGCGGACAATATTCCGGTAAGAACCGTCGGGGGCAATGAGGTACACCGTGCCATCGTAGAAATCCCAAGTATTTTCAGAAATATTCCAACTGGCCCTTTCCGCTGTGAGCACTTGGTTAACCCCGCTCTGGGTACGGTCAAGAATGGTCAGCCCCTTCATTTCGCTGCCGTTGAATTCTTCGGCGTAGAAGAGGCGCTTCAAAATATTTTTCTCGTTGCCGTCCGGTTGCCGCACTGGGCCGTATTCCGGATAAATAATATTTTGTTCTTGCCGGGGGGGGCGGTCTTGGTGTACAGCCCGGTCTAGGGTAGCTAACGCTTCATAACTGGCGGCCGGGGTAATACGGTCATTGAAAACAAAGGCAATGCCCGTTACCACCATGCCAAACAAGAGAGCCGGCACTACTAGACGGTAAATGCTCACCCCAATGCTACGGAGGGCAATCAGTTCGCTGTCGCTGGAAAGACGGCTATAGGCCATTAAACTAGCCAAAAGCATGGACATGGGAAAGGCCAGCACCACAAATTCCGGCATTTTTAAGAAGAGAATCTTCACCGCAATGTCCATGGGCAAGCCTGATTCCGTCACCCGTCGCACCAGGTCAAAAAGAGTCCCAATGGAAAGGGCCAGGGAGGTGAACATGCCCATGCCAAAAATGAACGGCAAGAACAGTTCCACAAACAGGTACCGGTCCATGACAGACAAACGGGGCCAACGGAATTGAAATCTACTTTGTTTGAAGGTGCCAACGGCCATAGTCGAGAAATAGTAGGAAAATAGGGCGGTGAAGCTAACTTAACTGCAATTTTTCGGATTAATGAGTTTAATGTAGGCAGTTCCGCTAATTAGAGTATTTTGGGCATTGTACCGGCAACAACCCATGGTCAATTGGTCATAGTCCATGGCAATGGTATCCCCACCGGACTTTTACCATACCAACAATCCTGAATTAATAATGGCGATCACGCTCCAGGTCAAAAATTGCCTTTTCCCAATACCAGTGCTCCGGGCGATCGGGATGTTTGGCCCGTAGGTTGCTCACCAACCTTTCCGCCACCTGGGCATTACCGGCAATGCGAATTAGATCCCGCCGCAACTTTCCGGGTACCCTGACTGATGTTGGGCGGGAAGCTTGGATGGCTTGCTTGAAACCAGATGAATTACGGCGGCCCCTACCCCGGGCAATTTTCCGACCGGATCGGCGCCTAGCCCACCAGATCAAGGCCCACAACAGGGCGATCGCCAAAATTAGGGGCAACATTACCTTGCTCTCCCAGGATTAGTCCCTTCTGTTCTGTCTGAGCCTAACATTATCTTCCCATCGCTTTTTCATCACAGACTTGCCATGGGCGCAATACTCTGTTACATTTATTTACATAGACAACCCTCCCAGCTCGTAACTACATTCTTAACCATGAACAACGAAAACACTAAATTTGGATTCACTGCCTTCGCCGAAAACTGGAATGGTCGCTTGGCCATGATCGGTTTCTCCTCTGCCCTGATCCTCGAGCTCGTCTCTGGGCAAGGTGTACTTCACTTCTTCGGCATTCTGTAATTTTTCGATTTACCCTAACTTTTTTAGGTTTTCTCGCCTAGGGCATCTGTAGTAAAGTGCCCCGGCAACCTCCGTTAATCTCAAGACTTGATTGGGCTACTGTTTTAGCAGTAGTCTTTTTTTTCTTTTTGTAGCTGAAGTGAGCCTTTCTGCGGTGAGTATTCCCGAAAACCCCCTGTTATCCAACCTACCTTCCCCCTGTTTTGTGTTGGAAGAGGAATTGTTACAACAAAATTTGGCGATTTTCGAGCGGTTGCAGCAATCCGCCCCCATCAAGGTAATGTTAGCCCTGAAGGGTTTTGCCCTCTTTCCCTGTTTTCCTTGGTTGCGGTCGGGGTTGGGGGGGGCTTCGGCCAGTTCCCTCTGGGAGGCACGGCTGGCGGCGGAGGAATTTGGCAAAGAAGTGCATGTTTATGCGCCCACCTACCGCCCCGATGATCTGCCGGCCATTATCCCTTTGGCTAGCCACATCACCTTCAATTCTCTGGGACAATGGCACCGTTATCGGGAATTGTTGAAAAATACAACGGTAAAGGCAGGGTTACGCATTAATCCAGAATATTCCCCCGTGCAGACCGATCTTTATAATCCCTGTGTGCCCGGTTCCCGCCTGGGAGTACAAGCGGCAATGTTGGAGGGTAATTTGCCGCTAGGTATTACGGGCTTCCTCTCCCACAACCTTTGTGAAAGTGATCATTTGGCGTTGGCAAAAACCCTGGAGCAAATTGAAAAGTTATTTGGTCAGCATTTACCCCAAATTGAATGGTTAAACTTAGGAGGGGGGCATTTAATGACCAGCCAAGGCTACGACGTGGACTATGCCATTGCAGTAATTCGGGAATTTCACCAACGCCATCCCCATCTGCGGTTGCTTATGGAACCGGGATCGGCGATCGCCTGGCGGACAGGATTTTTAATTAGTACGGTGGAGGATCTGATCGAAACACCGGAATTTACCCATGCCATGCTGGATGTTTCCTTCACTGCCCATATGCCTGATTGTTTAGAAATGCCCTATCGGCCGGAGGTGCGGGGGGCCAGGGTACCGACAACCGGAGATCGGGTTTATCGCTTGGGGGGTTCTAGTTGCTTAGCGGGGGACTTTTTGGGGGATTATGCCTTTGATCAACCTCTCCAGGTCGGCGATCGCCTGATTTTTGAAGATATGATGCACTACACCATGGTCAAAACCACCACCTTTAATGGGGTCCACCATCCCGCCATTGGTTGTCTACGGCGATCGGGGGAATTTGAACTGTGGCGTACCTTTGGCTATGAAGATTACCGCAACCGTTTGGGTTAACCAAGTACTGGGTTAGGAAAAATCAACCTATGGCCAATTTAGGATTAACAGCTCCTGGTTTGCCCCAAATAACCGTTTCCTGTTGATAAATGACCATGCCTGGCTTACTGCCCTTGGGTTTGAAAACATATTTGGGCTGGGTATAGACCACGGGTACCTGTTCTTCCCCCCGGCCCCGGCTGTAATAGGCCGCCCAGTCCGCCGCTGATTGTAAATCTTGCTCGTCGGCGATCGCCCCTGGGGGTAACCGGAGTAAGACATGGCTGCCGGCGATTTCCTGGGCATGGAACCAAAGGTCATACTCAGTGGCAACCCGAAAACTGAGGTAATCATTTTGGCGATTGTTGCGGCCAATCCAGAGGGGAAAACCAGAAGGGGTCAGGCCTTGGTGGGGTTCAAAGGTTTCCGCTTCTTTACGGCGGGGACGGCCATGGCTAAGGGTTAAATAATTTTGCTCCACCAGTTCATCGCGAATTTCCGTTAACGTTTGCCAATCGGCCGGAGCATCAAATTCCGTCAACGCCTGCACACTGGTTTCCACCTGGGTGAGGTAGGCTAGCTCCTGTTCCACTGCCCCCAGCAAAGGGAGAATGGCCGCCTCTGCTCGATTTAGCTTTTGTTGTTGTTTATAAAGTCGTTGGGCGTTTTGAATGAGAGTTTTATCCGGTTGCAGGGGAATGGTAACGGGAGCTTGGTCATCAAAATCCGGCAGAGTAATGGCACTTAAGCCCGGTTGCCCTTGGTGGAGATAGGCCATCAACAGATCAGCCTGCCGTTGATATTGCTGGGCATTGGCCGCCGCTGCTAGCCTTTGTTGAAACGTCTGGGCCTTCTGTTGCAATTTACCAATCAAAGTTGCCAACTTTTGTTGAATTTGGTGCTTTAACTGCTGGAAATTTTCCCGTCCTAACTCCCTCCGGTAATATGCACTTATCATCTCATTAATGGCAAGCAAAGGGCGATCGCCTTTTTCCTTAGTTGGCTTAACACCATTAAGATCACTACTTTCTGCCAAAACTGTGTAGCCCTGGGGCAACCTTTTGCCCACAAAATCTGCTTTTTCTAGTCGTTGTAGCCAAATCTGCCAGGCAGAGAAAAGATTTTCCCATTGGTTGGGGGTTAAAGCTTGATTATTAATCTGGTCATCAATACCAGCCTGGGCAAGCAAACTTTTCACCACCATGGGACTGACCCCCCGATAACTTTTGAGTAACTGCTTGCTCAATAAACCCGGAATTAACTGCACCCTTTCGCGCCAGTCATTCAAACTTTCTGTTAACAAGGGAAGCGTAGCCAACAGGGGCGGTGGTGGTTGGTAGGGTTGCCCCGTTTGCACTGTCCTCACCCGGGATTGTTGGGCGCTTACCTGGTGGGCGACGGTGATAATTTGCCGTTGGGCATCGGTCAAAATCAGGTTGCTATACTTGCCCATGACCTCCAAAAAAAGATGGTATAGAGGTTCATCCCCCGGCCGTTTGGCGATCGCCAGGTCAATGACCCGTTCCCAGGGCTGCAGGGGTGCCAAGGAAATTAGGGCTAGTCCCTTCAACTGGTGACGCAGTTGGTCGCTCAAGGTAAACGTATCCGGTTCCTGGGGTGGGGGAATGTCTAAACAAAGCCTTGCTCCCTGGGGATGCCACGCTAGGGTTAACCAACCCCGTTTTTCTAAAGTTCGTAAAGCGAGGGATAAACCATGGCGATCATGCTGGTAAACCTGTTCGATGCGAGCCGGTAACCAGTCATCTTGTAATTCAGCACAAATGGCCATTAGGGTGGTGTAATCAACAGCCTGCATAATGATTTCCTGCCCTGGTATCGAAAATTTGAACTGTTACAAGCTATCCATGGGGTGGGAAAAGGTTTAATATCTAACCTCCGCCCCAACTGCCTAATCTCCCGTTTCTAGGGTGGCGCGGTAGTCTCCAGCGGTCATTAATCCTTCCTTAGCATCCTCCACATCATCCAAGCGCACCTTGATTAACCAACCCTCTTCGCCGTAGGGATCCTGGTTCAGTAATTCCGGTTGTTGTTCGAGGACAGTATTTTTTTCGATTACAGTGCCCGTAACTGGGGAATAGAGATCCGATGCAGCCTTGACCGATTCCACCGCCCCCATGGATTGCTCAAATTCTACCTTATCCCCTTCTTCCGGCAATTCCACAAAGACAATATCGCCCAACTCATCCACGGCAAAGGCACTCAGGCCAACGGTGGCCGTTTCCCCATCAAAGCGGACATATTCGTGGGAATCCAAATAATAGAGATCGTCGGGATGTTCCAGTTCCATGGCAAAACCGCTAAAGGCAACAGCGTTGTTAGTTTACCAAAAATATGGCGAAGACAGAGGTTATCCCTGGGGCTAGGGGAGACTAAAAATCCCTTAACTATTGGCGGGGTAAATGCAACTTCGGATCCTGGGCCGCCCAACCAACGGGGGATTGGACCCTTACCTCGAAATGGAGATGGGATGGGGCAATATCTGGCCGGCCAGTACTGCCGACGTAGCCAATGACCTTGCCAGCGGGGACTTTTTCCCCAGGGCCCACTGCAAAGCGACTGAGATGGGCATAGCGGGTTTGGCGGCCGTTGCCATGGTCAATGACCACTAGGAAACCATAGGCCCCTTCCTGGCTAACTAAAATTACCTCCCCAGCGGTGGCGGCCATAACGGGGGTGTCCAGGGGAGCTAGCAAATCTACCCCACTGTGAAAAAAGGCATCTTCCCCGGCTCCTTGGTTTTGCCAGCCGTAATCTAGGCCAATCTGGACGGGGGATTGGATGGGCCATTGGGCCAAACCCGTGTAATTATCCACCGCAGGGCTGGGCCGATTGCCCCAACTGATGCCGGGAATAAATGCCCGACCGGGTTTTTCTGTGCAACCGTTGATTTCAAATAAAATGTCCGCCCGTAAACCATAGGCCGCCGCCAGATCCCGCCAGGTGGCCCCCGCTGGCACGGTAACAAAACGACCGTTAAAGGGAGGAATTAGAATGGTTTGCCCTGGGGTGATAGAGCCGCTGGATAACTGACTGTTAACACTGATCAGGGTTTCCGCCACCAGTTGATATTGTTGAGCGATGCTATCGATGGTTTCCCCGGCTTTGACTACATGGGGAGTCATCCTCTTGGCGATCGGTTCGGGGCAAAGGTCAGTGAGGGGGGCAGTTTGGCCCTGGGCAAGGATGGGTGGAGTCGAAAATGACCCCAAGAGCAGAAAGGCCCCAACCATAGAGATTGTGGTCTTTGGCGATCGCCGTTGCCGTTTTGGTTGCACCTTCAAATTCAAAATATTGCTGGCAAAATGTATGACTGACCAATTACTAATCAACGATAGCTAATATTCTGGGGGGCGTTGGTGAGGGGAAGCCAGAAATTTTTGCGGCAGGGGAATGCACCCAGGCAACGATTATAGAACGCCGCCCAGGCTGATGGCCAGGGACAGGCAAAAATCTGTTTTTTAATTGACACAACTTACAGATCCGGTTGGCGATCGTGCCATGCTGTAGCCTGCTCATAGGCATAGCCCACCCGGAACAGCATTTCTTCCCCTAACACATTGCCCACCAGTTGCAGGCCAATGGGTAAATTATTATCGTCAAAACCACAGGGCACACTCATGGCTGGTAACCCCGCCAAGTTCACCGGGATGGTCATCAAGTCGGAGAGATACATGCTGAGGGGGTCATCAGTTTTTTCCCCCGCTTTGAAGGCCGTGGTGGGGGCGGTGGGGCAAACCAACACGTCCACTTTGGTAAATGCCTGGTCAAAGTCCTGTTTAATTAGGGTTCTTACCTTTTGAGCCTTGAGGTAATAGGCGTCATAGTAACCAGCGGACAGGGCATAGGTGCCGAGCATAATGCGCCGTTTGACTTCCGCCCCAAATCCCTTAGCCCTGGTGTGGGTGTACATATCCATTAAATTGTCCGCCTCCGTCCGGAGGCCATAGCGCACCGCATCGTAACGGGCTAGGTTAGCTGACGCTTCGGAAGGGGCAATGACATAATAGGCCGCAATGCCAGAGCGGAATCGAGGACAGTTGATTTCCGTAATGCTAGCCCCCAATTCCTGCAGTTTGGCGATCGCTGTTTGCACTGCTTGGTTAACGCTATCGTCCAGACCATCCCCAAAGGCATCCATAATTACCCCCACTTTCACTCCTTTGAGATCAGGCTTAAGGGCTTGGGTGTAATCGGGAATGGGCACATCTAAACTGGTGGAATCCCTAGGATCATGGCCGGCGATCGCCTGGAGCAGAATAGCCGCATCCTCCACCCGCCGGGCAAAGGGGCCAATTTGGTCCAAGGAAGAGGCATAGGCCACCAAGCCAAAACGGGAGACTAAACCATAGGTCGGTTTCATGCCCACCACCCCACAGAGGGAGGCCGGTTGGCGAATGGATCCCCCCGTGTCGGAGCCCAAAGCAATCAAACATTCATCCGCTGCTACGGCCGCTGCCGATCCCCCGGAAGACCCCCCCGGCACCCTGGTCAAATCCCAAGGATTAGCGGTGACTTGATAGCCAGAATTTTCCGTGGAACTGCCCATGGCAAATTCGTCCAAATTGGTTTTCCCCACCATCACCGCCCCGGCCTTTTGCAACTTCTCCGTCACCGTGGACTCGTAGGGGGGCACAAAACCTTGCAAAATTTTGGAAGCACAGGTGGTGACAATGCCCTTGGTGCATAGATTATCCTTAATGCCAATGGGAATGCCTGCCAGTAAGCCAATGGGTTCCCCCGCTGCAATTTTGGCGTCTACTTGTTCCGCCTGGGCGATCGCCTGGGGTGCCGTCACCTGCAAAAAGCTTTTCAATCTGTCGTCCACCGCTTCAATCCGCGCCAAACTCGCCTGGGCAACGGCAACGGCGGAAATTTCTTGATCTATTAATTTTTGGTGCAGGGCACGAATAAGCGACATAGGGAAAGAGCCAGATTTACCTCCCCCAGTCTATCAGTAAGCCTGCCTAGCAAAAAAGGAAAGATGACTCAGACACCTTCCCTTCCACAACGAATGAAATCTTAAATTTAGATAATTCAGCAAAAGTTTAACGAGGGGTTCTCGGTCTTGCTTTATTAACTTTGAGATCCCGCCCCATCCATTCGGCTCCATCCAGAGCTTCAATGGCGGCCGCTTCTTCCGTTTCGGAAGACATTTCAACAAAACCGAAGCCCCGCATGCGACCAGTTTCCCGATCAGTGGGGAGTTGAACCCGCTTAACAGTGCCGTATTCGGAGAAGACAGTCAAAACGTCATCTTCGGTGGCTTGATAAGAAAGGTTCCCGACATAAATGGACATAAATTAGCTCCAAAACCAGAGAAAAGAAAGAGAGTGGGTTTCGGAGAGAAGCCTGCTAAGCGTAACCATAAACAATGCACTAACACTCATAACAAGTGCGTCTACCGATCCTTAATCTCACTGGCTGATCATAGCACCAACCGCCAGAATTTGATGGCTAATTTGTCTAGATGTCTTCACAAGGGAGAATTTTCACCAAAACCCTCCCCAGCCCTCGGTCAACTGACCCTAGGATTTGCCCAAAAGGGGCTTCCATTTGTCCGGTTCAAAGCCTTCTCCTTTGAGCATACGATTCCAATACAACCAGGGCAAAACATGACGTTTTACTAGCCACATGCTCCAACGCTCCTGGGTGGGGTCAAAGGGAAAGCTGGATTTGGGCTGGCCGTCGTAGTCAAATTCCGCCATGATGGTTTTGCCGTAGCCAGTGACCAAGGGACAACAGGTGTAACCGCCATATTGTTCCGTGGGTTGTTTGCTGTTTAACAAGCCCAAAAGGTTGGTGGCCACGACGGGGGCCTGTTTCCGTACCGCCGCCGCTGTGCGGGATGTGGGCAGGGAAGAGGCATCCCCCAAACTAAATACATTGCTGTAGCGATTATGTTGCAGGGTGAATTTATCTACATCAACCCAACCACCGGTTGCCGCTGCCAGGGGACTGTTTTTAATAAAATCCGGGGCGGCCATGGGGGGCGCCACATGGATGATGTCGTAGGGCAGGGTGACTTCCGTTTCCCCATTGACAGTAAAGGTAGCTTCTTTGGTATCGGGATTAATGGCTTTGAGGTTATGGTGGTAGCGCACATCAATATCCTTACTGGCTGCTACTTTTTCTAGGGACTCGCAGTAACCGGGGATGCCAAAGATTTTTCCCACCGCCACCCCATAGGTAATGGTGGTTTTATCTCGCACACCATTTTTACGGAAGGTTTCGTCCGCTAGATACATAATTTTTTGCGGTGCGCCAGCACATTTAATCGGTGTGGCCGGAAAGGTAAAGAGGGCATTGCCTCCTTTGAAATTTTGCAACAGTTCCCAGGTGTAGGGGGCATAGCGGCGATCGTAGTTGCTGGTGACGCCATTTTTACCGAGGGATTCCTGGAGCCCCGGAATCAGGTGCCAATTGATTTGAATGCCGGGACAAACCACCAGATATTCGTAGCTGAGACAACGGCCATCCTGGAGGGTGAGGGAATTATTGTCCGGGTCGAAACTGGCGACGCTGGCTTTGATCCATTTGGCCCCACTGGGAATGCAATCCTGCTCTGCTTTGATTGTGTCTTCCATGGCGAAGGCTCCCCCCCCCACTAAAGTCCAGGCTGGCTGGTAGTAGTGCTTATCGCAGGGTTCGACGATCGCCAGGTCGAGTTTGGGTTGCTGTTTTAATAACTGGGCGGCAACGGTGATACCTGCGGCTCCCCCTCCAACAACGATAATTTGATGGTTCAATGCAGTCATGGTGTTTGGCTAAAATCCGATAATCTCTTTTGCTTCAGACTGTTGTCGTACAGTGTGATCTTTATTCTGCCCTAGGGCCTGGCTCCCGGAAAAAATTTAATCCTTTTTCTGGCGATCGCCCTTGGTCTAGCCCGATCCTAGGAGTGACCCTTGATCCATCAACCATCGATGTTTTTGGCATTTTTTCACCATGGACAATTCCCTGATTAGTGAAGTGTGGCGGCAAAGTTTGGCCTTCCCCTGGCTTACCGGTATTGTGCTCAATAGTTTGCTGTTGGCCTTTGCGGCGATCGCCCCGAAGAAGCTTTTAACCGCTGCGGGTTACGGCCATGCCTGGGTGCTGGGGGTAATCATTTGGGCCGCCCTGGGCTGGCAAGGGTACCTGGTGGTTTTAGCCTATTTTTTGGTGGGTTCTGCGGTCACCCGCATTGGCCAAGCGGAAAAGGAAGCCGCTGGCATTGCCGAAAAAAGATCCGGCCAACGGGGCCCGGAAAATGTCTGGGGTTCTGCCTTGACTGCTGCTTTCTGTGCCCTGGCGATCGCCTTTGGTCCGCAGGAGTGGCAACCCTGGTTAGCGTTGGGTTACGTCGCTAGTTTTAGCACCAAGTTATCGGACACCACCGCCAGCGAAGTGGGCAAAGCCTACGGTAAAAGCACTTTTTTAATTACCACCCTGCAACCAGTACCGAGGGGAACAGAGGGAGCCGTGAGTGTGGAAGGCACCGTGGCGGGATTTGTGGCCGGGTCAGCTCTGGCATTTTTAGGTTACGGCTTGGGATTGATCACCCTAGGGGGCGTTATGTTCTCCACCCTGGCCGCCTTTGGGGCCACCAACCTAGAGAGCGTGATTGGGGCAACGTTGCAAAACAAATGGCCCTGGCTAACCAATGAGGTAGTTAACGGCATTAACACTTTCCTCGGCGCGGCGATCGCCATCGGCATGGCAGCTACGGCCCAGTTGATTTAAAAGCAAACTAGTATGATTCAGTTTCTCCACGGCCAAGTTATTACAGTCACAAAAAATATTCAGAACCGTTGGTTTTTAATTTTGTCCGTTAATGGGGTGGGCTATGAGTTGCAGGTGCCCCATTCTTTAGCCCAACAATGGACTCCGCCGCCCCCGGAACCCCAACAGGTTTTTACCCACCTCTTGGTACGTCAGGACCAGATGGCCCTATTTGGTTTTGGCCGCCTGGCGGAAAGGGATTTATTTGGTCAATTGATGGGGGTAACCGGCATCGGGGCCCAGTTGGCGATCGCCTTAATTGAAACGCTGGGTTTTGAAGGTTTGGTGCAGGCAGTGGTGACGGGCAATATCAAACAATTATGTCAAACGCCGGGGGTAGGGAAAAAGGGAGCGGAACGGTTAGCCCTGGAGCTGAAAAGTAAGTTATCCCAATGGCACAAGCTACAAATGGGGGCTGGGGAAATTGACTCTGCCCTGCCCCAGACTGCCCTGCTGGAAGACCTAGAAATGACCCTATTGGCCTTGGGTTACAGTCAGACGGAAATCCAGCAGGCGATGGCCATGGTCAGCCAATTTCCAGAGGTGGCCCAGAGCGACGATCCTGAAATTTGGATCCGCCAGGCGATCGGTTGGTTAAGTGATCATTGAGGGGGAGATTGCTGACTTTCTAAAGTAGTAATTAAACGATTAATGGAATCGGTTAAATTAGTTTGGGCTTCTAGCATCGGATCTGGCTGCACTTCCGCCACAATTTCTTCCTCCACTGCTTTTTTACGTTGCATTTTTTCGATGGCTTTAATGATGAGGAAAATCACAAAAGCAATAATAATAAAGTTCACCACTGCAATCACTAATTCCCCTAAACCTAAGGGTAAATCCTGTAATTGACTGACACCAGCTTGATCCAGCACTGGTTGGAGCAAAATTGCCATTAACCAAGCTACAAATGCATTAACAATGTTGGTAAAAGCACCACCAATTACTACGGCTACGGCCAGATCTACCACGTTACCCCGCAGGATAAAATCCTTAAAGTCCCGCCAGAATCCACCGGCCCCTTGTCGTCCACTTTTAGCCATGGGTTTAACTCCTCTTTTGTACTAAAATATTGTTAATTATTCAGTGGTATCATAGCAGTTTTCAGCGCTACCATTAAATCGGTTGGGCAGACGCTCAGCACTTAATTACCGAGACCATATTTGTCGATGAAACCAACTGGTTGGAACCAATTTTTACTAGACATTACCCACGACTACAACCTACGGGGCAAGCTTAAGGAGGTATTTTTAGCTCGCTTTGCCTACGAACATTGGCGCAAGTCCGACCTGGAGGTGTGGGAGATTGCTGAGGCCGCTAGCCATGAAACTTACAAAAAACAAATGACCCAAATTTACGGGGTTTTTGCCAATGATAAGCCAGGGGGTTGCCCAGAATTGGATGCCAGCAGTCGCGGACCAGGCAAGTTCCAACTGTTGCGAGATTGGTTTAAGGAGGTCAAATATCCCCAATGGCAGAGTGAGCAATTGGCCGGCGGCATTAATGGTCTTACCCCAGCATTAACCGTTGGCCGGGGCAGTCCCCTGGGAGATAACGTCATCTATGTTCTACGGCTGCCCACAGAGCAACAATGTCTTGAGGAACTGACCAGGGGGGGAGCCCTATTGCGCATTAAAGCTCCGGAAAAAATGGGCAAGACATCCCTATTACAATTTTTGCTAGGGGAAGTGGAGGCAACGGGCGATCGCCATATTTATCTCAATCTCCAAACGGCGGAAAGTGCCATGTTTAGTAACCTAGATAAATTTTTACGGTGGTTCTGTGCCAACCTCAGTCGGGAATTGGGTATTAAACCCAACTTAGATGACTATTGGGACGAAGAATTGTTTGGCAGTTTAGTTAGTTGTAAAACCTACGTACAAGATTATTTACTTGGTCAAACTGACCGGGCCTTAGTGCTGGCTATTGATAACCTAGACCGCTTATTTGAGTTTCCTGTCATTGCCCAGGATTTCCTGCCCATGTTGCGCTATTGGCATGAAGAAAGTAATAACCTGGCCCAATGGCAAAAACTTCGTTTAATCATTGCCAATTCCACCGAAGCCTATGTCAAACTAGACGCCAACCAATCCCCCTTTAATGTGGGGCGTCAGTGGAAATTAACTGGCTTCACCAAAGAGCAAATTCTCCAACTGAAAACCGCCTATGGTTTTGATGAAAATCAAATTGAAGAAGAAAATTTATTGAATTTAGGCGAACTGGTGGGGGGCCATCCCTATCTGATTCGTTTGGCGTTGGATGCGGTACAAAAAACCAGTGTAGATCTACCAACCATTTTGGTCAATGCGGTTACCCAGAGCGGTATTTATAGCAATCATCTCCGCCGTCTTTGGGGCTTACTGACGGGGACGCCGGATTTGGCCGCCAGCATGAAGCAGGTGGTTAACAGTGACAGTCCGGTGCAGTTAGACCCCCCCATCGCCTACCGCTTGGAAAGCATGGGGCTCGTGACCCTTAGTGGCGATCGGTGCAGTGCTAGCTGTCCTTTGTACCAGCGTTATTTCCATGAACAGTTGTAAGGCGGTTAGCTGGGTTACTGTGGTATGGGTTCGATTTTGCCCTGGGTTGATGCCCTAAAATGCCAGGGGGAGCTTTTCCCAGTTGGGTAATGGTGGAGAAATGGGGCAAAAACTCGGTTAATAAGGCCGTTGTGACCCGAAAAATTTGCAAACCCTACCTAATTTGACCAATTTGTTCTAACAGTTCGCCCTAGACCACTTTCTCCGCTAAAACAGAAACTAACCATCCCTGGCGGCGGTCTAGTCCATTTAGACCCCATGGTCAGTGAGTCGTGAACTGAGTTGATTTTGCCAAGTACCCATGAGCAACAATCCTTCCCCTCACAGTGCGGGGGCGATCGCCAAATTGAGACGTTGGCTAACTAGACCCAGCACCCTGATCACCCTGGGGGGTCTGGCGGTGGTGGGTACGGGCCTGTATCTGGGAGGGCAACACCTGGCCTACCGGGAAGCATCACCATTTTTAGAGTCGGAATTATCCAGATTGTTGGGGCGGCCGGTGGACATTGGCCCGGTGGAGGATTTTCGTTTACTGGGGGTAAGGCTGGGCAATTCCTCCCTACCACGGACGGTCGATGATGCGACGGCGATCGCCATTGAAGCCATTGAAGTGGATGTCAATCCCCTACCTTTTTTGGTGGGCAGGCCGGTGGAGGTTAGGGCCACCATTGTTAATCCCCAGGTGACCCTGGAGCAACAGCCTACAGGGCAATGGACCACCATCACGTTACCGGAGGGGGACAAACCCTTTTCCCTCCCCCTGGATTTAACGGTGGGGGTGACGCTGGAAAATGCGCAACTGCAACTGTTACCCCAGGGTTTTCAGCAAGCAGTGGAAATTATCGCCGCCGGCCAAGGAGGTTACCAATATCGGCGTCAGGATGATGGCCCCCAACAAACCGTTAGTTATGACCTGGGGGTGCAATTAGCTGGCAGTGATCTCCAGGCCCAGGGGCAAACGGTCCTCAATACGGGGGAAAGTCAAACCGATGTCACTATTAACCGCCTCGATTTACCTGCTTTAGCCAGTCTTTTACCCCCTTTACCCGTGACAGTGGAAAAAGGCCAGGTGTCCGGACAGGTGCAGGGTACCCTACCCAGTTGGCAACAGTGGTCCGCTTTGCAAACCGTGGGCGATGTTAAGTTGGCGCAACTCCAAGCCCGCATCGATAAGGTCAAGGCCCCTTTGCAAGTCGGTTTAGACCTGGGATTGACTGGGCAAAAGTTGCAGATTAACCAGGGCACCATTAACCTCGGCCCCCTCAATGCTGTGCTCCAGGGCACCATTGACTGGCGATCGGGCTACGATGTCCAGTTCAGTACCAAGGCCATTGACACCGCCGCTTTCCTGGATACCATTGCTGTCCCCCTACCATTACCGATCACAGGGGAAGTCCAGGTCCAGGGAAAGTTAGAGGGGACCCTCACCGACCCCCAACTCCAGGGCCAGTTGACCAATGTGGCCACGGTAACCCTGGATCGAGTTCCTCTGAATCGCTTGGGGATTAATTTCCGGGCCGATTTAGACCAAGTTACCTTGGCTGATGTCAGTTTACGACCTGTCAGTGGAGGGGAAATCCAAGCTCGGGTACAGTCCCCCTGGAAACTACGGCAATTACTAACCCCCGAAGCGGCCCAGTGGCGGTGGCAGGCCATTCCCGTGACAGGCCGGATCAGTGGGGCGATCGCCACCATGGCCTTGTTGGATACCTACGACTTGAATTTGCAACAGGTGGAGATTGGCAACCTGGGTTTTTCCGGCCAGGCTGGGGGCACCTTGGGAAATCCCCGTTTAAATTTGCAATGGCAAACCAGCGACGGCGATCGCCAGGGCCGTCTTAACCTAGGCACTAGGGGGGAAGCTAATTTAGTGGGGCCCCAATTAACCCTCACCCAAGCGGAAGTAAGCACCAACCAGGGTTCCTTGACAGTGCAGGGCCAGGCCAATTTTGCCCAGGACCGTTGGCAAGCCCGTTGGAACACGGCCCAATTTCCCCTGCAACCCCTTTTGCAAAGCCTGTGTGGGCTAGAAAAAAGTAACTTTTGCTCCCCCCAACTGACAGCGCAACCCCTCACCCTCACCAGGGGCCAGGGCAATGTGAGCGGGGAAATTTTTGCCTTTGACCCCAACGTTTGGCAGGGCAATGCCGAGATTCAACTCGCCAGTCAGCAACAAACCGCCGCCATTAGTGCCAATTTGACCAGGGGGCAAGTCCAAGCAGAGGTAGAAGCCCGCAACATTGCCGTCAATCAATATGTGCCTGCTTTAGCCGCGCCGGTGGCCCTCTCCCTCGTCAGCGCCCAAAGCCAATTCCCCTTGGCCCCTCTATTGGCAGGGCAGTTACCCCTGGGACAAATACAGGCCCGCAGTCAATTTACGGCCCTGGTGGACGATCGCCAAATCACTGGCAATGCCCAATTGCAGGCAGGTACAGTACAAACCAATGCCACCCTGGGGGCGATCGCCCTTAATCCCTTTTTACCTGGGTTGCCGGTGGCAGCTAGGTTAAACACAGGAGAAATCCAGGGCAGTGCCTTTGTGGGGGACATTAATACCTGGGCAGGTGTGCGCAACTTTGACCTCAACCGTCTCCAGGGGGAGGGCCAGTTAAAACTCACCGTTGCCAATGGCCCCGTATCGGTAAACGGTACTCTGCTCAATGGCAACCTAGGGGCGATCGCCAATGTGGGGGCCATTCCCCTCAACGCCCTCGCTCCAGAAATTCCTGTCCCTGCCCAAGTGCAGAGAGGACGTATCTCCCTGGGGGCAAATCTGGCCGACCTGGTGCAAGCCCAACCGGATTTGAGTCAGGTAGCGGCGATCGCCAATGTGGATTTGGAGGTGGCGGGGGGAACTGTAACCAGTGTGAGTGCCCTGAAAAATCTCACCTGGCAAAGTCGACTCACTGCTAGGGAAATCAACCTCAATCCCCTACTAGCCAAATATGGTGGCACCGATGGTTCCGCCCTGGCCCCGGTGGAGGGGGAAGTTCGACTAACGGGCAACTTAGCTAATTTATTTACGACCGCTAATAATGCGGGCACCATCCCCGTCACAGTGCAACGGGCCGCTTTCCGTAGTGGACCCCAGAACCTCAATGCCGACGGCAAGATTACCATTGGCAACTTCCGCCAACGCCCAGCCCTGACCAATGTTAATCTCAATGTCCGCAATGGCCTCAGTTTTGCGCCCCTGCCCATCGATGTCCTACTGACCCTACTGCCCCTGGCCCCGGAATTTCGCCCCCAAGCTTTGGCCATGGAGGGCACCAGTCAATTTACCGGGCAGTTAACGGGGCGTAACGTCACTGGCTTGGCAGATTTAAAATTAGCGGGCAATCTGGAGATCAATAACTTAGCCGTGAATGGTTTTGGCTTTGAGCCCCAATTGCGGGGCCCCCTGTCGGTCCAGTTAAACCAAAATGTTCTAGTGGATCTCCGGGGGCAAGTGGATCGCCTGGCGGTGAATTTCAAACCCTGCCGGGGCAATTGCCTGTTTCCCTACCTTCCCAACAGTTTTAACCTGCGTCAGGCCTATGGTCGGGAGCAACCCATCCTCGCCCAGGGCAAACTCAACGGCGATCGCCTCGCCATGGAAGTGAAAGATTTTCCCCTCGCCATTTTAGAACTGCGGCCGGGGCTACGTTACCAAATTGCCGGGCAACTGGATGGCAACCTCAATGCCGACCTTGTAGTTAACCTCCGTAACGGTAACGGCCAGGGTAATTTGGCCATTGATGCTGTCAGCCTTGGCTCCTCGGCGATCGGTGAAGTGACAGCGGCCCTGGGCTATCAAAATCAAACCCTACAACTCAAACAAGGCCAGGTTAAAACCCCCATCGGTCAATATCAAGCCCAGGGTTCTCTCAACTTCAGAACTGAAGCCATCCAAGCTAATGTAAACGTCAACGGTGGGGAAATTGCGCCCCTGTTGACGGCGGCCAATATTTCCGATGTGGGTTCCCTACTGCGGCTTACGGGTTTAGAGTCCGTCCCCAAGGAATCTGCCGATATCGTTGGTCCCCTCAGTTTAGGCAACCCCGATGGGTCGTTGGAGAATCAGCTTAATCTCCTCTACGTCATTGACCAGCGCATTATTGCCCTCGCCCAGCAGTACGAACGGGGGGGGGTACCGACCCAGTTAAACGTCCAGGGAAATTTTGATGCGGCGCTTAATTTGAATGGCACCCTACGGGATCCGGCCCTCGCCCTCAAAGTACAGGGCAGAAATTGGAGTTGGTACCCCCAGGGGCCCTTTCCCAACATTGTGCCCCCCATTGGGCTAGTGATGAATGAAACCCGCTTCCTGCCCATTGAACAGTTTCAACTGGAAGCTAAATTTGCTGACGGTCGTCTGGCCCTACTACCCTCTTTTGTGCAAATTCGAGAATCTCGCCTGGGGGCAGAGGGAATTTTCTCCCTAGAAAAAACCCAATTGCAATGGTCAATTAAGGATTTTAATCTGAACAATTTGGACTCCTTTGTGGAAATGTCCTCCGCCTTTGGTGCCCGTCTCAACGCCGAAGGAAGTGTGGCCCTGACCGCCGCCGGCCCTGCCCTATCGGGAAAATTCAACTTTGACCAGATCACCCTCAATGCTAGGCCGGTGCCGGAAGAAGTGGGGGGACAATTCGATTACCAAAATAATTTATTACAATTAGTCACTTCGGAAGCTTCTCCCCTCTACTTGCGGGCTGATGTGCCCTTTTATTGGAATCCCCAGGAAGCGAAGGCCGCAGAGGGGCCAAGTACCTTTAGGGCTGAATTCAAAATTCCCCCCAATTCCTTGGAGTTGTTAGACGTGGTCAGTCAAGAACAATTGGTCTGGCTCGGCGGGGAAGGACAAGCGGATTTAAAGGTAGAAGGGGAAATTGACCAACATAACGGCATTGGCATTGCCGATCTTAGAGCCCTGGGTAAGGTCAGTCTCAATGGAGCACAAATTAGGAGTGCCGCCCTACCAACCCCGGTGCAGGTGGATGGGGAAATTCTGTTTAACAACACAACGATCGCCATTGAACAGTTAACGGGGCAACTGGACCAAAGTCGGATCGAAGTGGCCGGTGTACTGCCCCTATTTGATGCCCAGCCGGGCTTGGAAAATCCCCTCCAGGTCAGCATTAAACCGACCAATATCGCCATTCCCAATCTTTACCAAGGTAATTTAGCGGGGTTAGTGACCGTCGAAGGTTCTGCCTTGGCGCCAAAACTCACCGGAGACGTGGCCTTAGCCAATGGCAGGGTATTTGTGCCGGATCGGAGCTTGGACAGTCAACCAAGCCGCATTGCGGAATTACGCACCAGACTGGGTTGGTTCAAGGGCACAAGGCGATCGCCTTTGGTGGAACCCCAGTTGAACGACCTACGCATCACCCTGGACAATCTTCATATCGAGCAGGAGCCTCTTTATGTGTTTACCTTTGGTGGTGGATTAACGGTCAATGGCCCCCTGACTGACTTTAACGATCTGCGGGCCGATGGCACCATTAGCCTCGACCGGGGTCGGGTCAGCTTTTTTGATACCCGCTTTTTGCTCGATCGCCGGGCCCCCAACACAATTACGTTTTATTCAGATGAAGACCTAATTAACCCCAGCTTGAACATCGCCATGCGCACCATTGTGTCCGATCTGCCCCAGTCGGCCCGGATGCGTTCCCAGGAAACCAATGAATATCCCGACGACAGTCTGAATCAAATTGAGCGGATTGATGTGCGCCTCACCATTGACGGCAGTCTGAGCCAAATTTTGCCCAATATTAACCCCCGCTACAGCGCCGTTTGTGACCCCACTGTCACCTTCCGGCCGCTCACAGGGGTGGGGAGTTTTGATGAATTTCAACTTGATCGCCTTTCCCGCTGCCTACAAATTCTGGCCGCCCAGGGGGTAGAGAACGAACAAATTTTTAGCAATCCGGCCCTAAACCTGACCAGCAGTCCTCCCCGTACCGAAGGGGAAATTGTTCGCCTCTTGGGAGAACAGGTGATTGTTTTGGTGGATGCGCTCCAGGGCAAAAACTCCAGCCAGTTACTACAGGTGGGCATTACCCAACTGGCGATCCCGATGATTTTCCAGGGATTGGTCTACGACGTGGAAACGGCTATCAGCGACAAAATCAAGAGCACGGACTTCCGGGTGGTGCCTTTCCTCGAAGCTATCTATGAGGTGGAGGACAAGGGCTATATGCGTTTCACCTACGATTACAATTTCAGTCAGTTCATCATTCGCTATGAGAAACAGTTCTAAAACTGGCACCCTGGAAGCTGAAGCTAGTTTTTTGTTAAGGTGGGGCAAATTTCAGCTTTTGCGGTCCGGCGGCTTCCCCTCAGAATGGGGTGCTCTAGTTCCCAGCTAACGGGGAGTCACCAAGTCCCAATTGCTCGCCCCTACTTCTATAGATTGTGTTAGGAGAATTAGTCCCATGTGTGTTGGTTGCTTTGTTGTTTCTGCTTTTACCTTATTTATGCCCCCCACGGAGGCCCCTGTGCCCAATGGTTTGAACTTTGATGGGGCTCCCCCCGCCATGGAACAAAGCCAGGCGATCGCCAGACCCACGGCCGAGCAAGCAGAACTGGAACAATTGCAGGTGGCCATTGGGGAGATGGTGGCTTCTTTTCCAGATAACGCAGAAGGGCAGATGTTGAAAAATAAGTTTGGTGAATTAGAGCGGCAACTCCAAGCCACCGATGACTTGGCAGAAGCTAACAATATTTTGGATGAGGGTTTTGAGGAGATTAAGCAAAAGATCCTCGCTTCCCCCCATGCCGATGATTTGATCAGCCTCATGTACGAAATTCGGGAAGCCCAGTTTGAACTACTGCAGGTTTTTGCCCCCACCATCCCCAGCAACAAAAATGGCTGGTTGAGCTAACTTCATTGATTGGCTAATTTTTACCCTTCATTGCCCCGGCGATCGCCATAAAGGGCATGAATGATCGAAACCAAGCCACTTTCCAAAAAGCGAAAAACTCTAGTCGGGACACAGCGGAGACTGACATTGAAAGAATCAAGGCCACCATGGTCAGTTCTCCTGCGCCCCGTTATATGATGGCTTAGCAACTGTGGTTCCAGCGGCATGGAACAAAATGAAACTTGGGATAAACTCCAACCGACGAAAATGTCCACCCCAGCCTTTCGAGGAATAACCAGTTGGCAGGAACGGGAAGTTTCACAATCGCCCTAGAAAGAAACTAGTCTGAGCAAAGGTCAATTCTTGGGTATGGTTTATGGGCTATGTTCTATTTTCGCTGCCCAAATAGCCCCCTTCTGACCAAGGCGATCGCCAGAGAAAAACACAAAGACGTTCAATCAAAGATTGTTAAGCACGGGCAACAGTAAAACAACAAAATAATAAACTAGGGGAGCCGTAAAGACATAGCTGTCGGTGCGGTCTAAAATGCCTCCGTGCCCCGGAATTAATTGACCAGAATCCTTCACCCCCGCATCCCGTTTCATCATTGATTCCGTTAAGTCCCCCAGCAGACTGACTATGCCAATTAATAGGCCCAGTAAAGCGCCGGTGATTTCCCAATAGGGCCATTGTAAATACCACGCCCCCAATACCCCCACTAATAAACTACCTCCCACTCCCCAGAGGGAACCCTCCACGGTTTTTTTCGGGCTAATGTCCGACAAACGAGTACGCCCCAACCACTTACCCATAATGTAGGCGCCAATGTCCGCCGCCCAGATACAGGCAAAGGCGAGGATGGTCACCAGCAGGCCGGTGGGAAAATTTTCTGGATGGGCCCAGGACTCTGGCCAAAAGCCATTCAGGGGTAAGTGCAGTCCCATGGGGTTAACGGCTCCGTCCCCCAACCGTAGTCGGACCCAATAGCTTGGTAAATAGCCGCCATAAAACAAGCCCAGTAACGAGGTGGAAATATCGGCAATGGTGGCCATTTTGGGTTGAAACAGCAAATAAAAGCAGATCAACGCTCCGGTTAAAGGAAAAAACGCGTCGGTTAAGTGGGGGGTCACCGTGGCCGACAGTAGCAACATCAATGACAACACCATGGTGGTCTTAGCGGCTGGCGCAATGCCCTTAGCCCTGACCATTTGGAAATATTCCCGCAACCCCAGATAAATCACTAAGGCGATCGCCGCGCTAAAGTACCAACCCCCCAAAATTAACAGGGAAAACGCCAAGGCAATGCCGATGACCGCACTAATAATTCTCTGGGTGGGCATGGTAAAGGTAAAAAAGACCAAAAATAAGGGAAAGTGTCAACCCGGCACTGAACAAAATTCACTGTTTGTTAACCTTTTCTTAGTTTTTATTTTAGAACAGAAGCAAACCCCTAGGCCTTCTTCCCTATTTCCCCGACTAGGACAATTTTTCTCCCGCCAAAATAAAAGTGGGGTCCACTGCGGCAAAAACCTGTTGTAAGCCCCGTTTTTCCAGACGATTTACCCCCGCTTGCACCACCTCTACATTGCGGACCTGTAAGGCCGACAAAGTTTCAGAAATGCCATAAAGACTTTCCAAATTACTCGCCGTTGCCACCAAACGACCCCCAGGAGCTAAATGGGCCCAAGTTTCCTGCAAAATTTGCTTAATGGGCCGGCCTCCTTCAATGCAGATATGGGTGGGGTGGGCAATTAGCTGGGGTAAACAATCCGGGGCACTACCCTCATGGACAGTCACATTGCTCACTTCAAACCGTTCACAGTTACGGCGAATTAAGCCCGCTACTTCCTCATCCCTTTCCACTGCCACAATGCGACTACGGGGACACAATAAGCCCAGTTCCACCGGAATGGTGCCAGTGCCGGCCCCAATGTCCCAAATGATGGACTCCTCCTTCAACTGCAAAGCGGAAATAATCAGCAGGCGCACCTCCCTTTTGCTGAGGGGAATGCCCGGTAATCGTTCAAATAGGCCATCTGTAATTCCTGGGGTCTTATAGGGCCAGAGCATGGGCTTAGTTTCTCCGCTGACAGTTAAGCCACCATTGTCCCCCCATTGTTCTGGAAGGGGAAATGATGGCCGATACAATCCTAGTTTTGTCTGGGCCAATGGGGTCAGCCAGACTGTCGATTTATTTCTTTAGAGTTTAAAGACTAATCAATAATCAACATATTCAGGGTGATATTCATTCAAGGAAATTTTCACCGGAGGCACATTCCAAATTTCCTGACAATATTCCCGAATGGTGCGGTCAGAAGAAAATTTACCCATGCGGGCCGAGTTGAGAATAGACATCTTTGTCCATTTTTCCTGATCTTCATAGGTGTTGCTCACCTGGTCTTGACAATCCACATAGGCTTGGAAGTCCGCTAGCAACATATAGGGATCGTGGTGGAGCAGGGAATCAACAATGGGGCGGAACAGGTCGGGATTACCGGGGGAAAAATAGCCGTGGGCAATGCGGTCAATAACAGCCTGGAGTTCCGGATTGTTGTGGTAATAATCCTGGGGATTGTAACCCCCTGCTTTCATGGCATAAACTTCTTCCGCGGTGAGGCCAAATAGGAAAAAGTTTTCTGGCCCGGCTTCTTCGCGAATTTCAATGTTGGCCCCGTCCAACGTACCAATGGTTAAGGCTCCATTCATGGCAAATTTCATATTGCCCGTACCGGAGGCTTCCTTACCTGCGGTGGAAATTTGTTCGGAAAGGTCAGCGGCGGGATAAATCCTTTGCCCCAGGGAGACGTTGAAGTTGGAAACAAAGACCACCTTTAACCGGCCCCGCACATCGGGATCATTGTTAACCACTTCCCCAACGGCATTGATCAACTTGATGATTAGTTTGGCCATGAAATAACCAGGGGCCGCCTTACCACCAAAAATGAAGGTGCGAGGCACCATCACCCGTTCAGGATTTTGTTTAATGCGGTTGTAGAGATGGATGATTTCTAGGGCCGCAAGATGTTGACGTTTGTATTCGTGGATCCGTTTAACCTGGACATCAAATAAGGAATTAACATCAATTTCCACGTTGCGGTACTTGAGCAGGTAGGCCGCTAAACTGCGTTTATTATTCTGCTTGATTTCCCGCCAGCGACGACAGAATTCGGGATCATCGATAAATTTTTCGATTTGCCGCATTTCGTCCAAATTTTTTAGCCAACCATCACCAATTTTTTCCGTTACTAAGGCGGAAAGTTCAGGATTGCTGAGCAAAATCCAGCGGCGGGGGGTGACACCGTTGGTTTTATTGAAGAATTTTTGTGGCCACAGCTTGGCAAAGTCCTTGAGGGTATCCTTTTTCAACAATTCCGTGTGCAGGGCGGCAACACCGTTGATGGCGTGGCTTCCCACACAGGCTAGGTTGGCCATGCGGATTTTTTTGCCATGGTTTTCTTCAATGAGGGAAAGACTGCTCACTAGGGCTTCATCGTTGGGGAACCAGGTTTGTAATCCCGTCAGGAAGCGGTGGTTAATTTCGTAAATAATTTCCAAATGACGGGGCAGTAGTTGGGCAAACAAGTCCACCGACCAGCGTTCTAGGGCCTCTGGCATCAGGGTGTGGTTGGTGTAGGCAAAGGTTTTTTGGGTGATCTCCCAGGCCTTATCCCAGTCATAGTCATAACGATCCACAAACAGCCGCATCAATTCGGCGATCGCCACGGCGGGGTGGGTATCGTTGAGCTGGATGGCGGTTAACTCGTAAAAAGTATCAAGATTTTCGTGGGTGCGGAGGTGGATGCGAATTAAATCCTGCAGGGAAGCGGACACAAAGAAATATTGTTGGGCGAGGCGCAATTCCCGGCCAGCGGGGGTATTGTCATTGGGATACAGCACCTTGGAAATGGTTTCTGCGTCCATTTTTTCCGCCACGGCCCGGTCATATAAGCCAGAATTAAAGGCTTCAAAGTTGAATTCTTCACTGGCTTCCGCCTTCCAGAGCCGGAGGGGATTGACCGTATTGGTTTGGTAACCGGGCACCGGGGTGTCGTAGGGAATGGCGAGAATAGTCCTTTCGGGAATCCAGACTACTTTGGGTTGATTCTTTTCGTTGTGGATGATTTCCGTGTGGCCCCCCAGCTTCACTTCCACCGATTCATCGGCCCGGGGAATTTCCCAGGGGTTACCGAACCGCAACCAGTTATCGGGCACTTCCACCTGCCAACCGTCCTGAATACGTTGGTGAAAAATGCCAAACTCGTAGCGGATGCCATAGCCGATCGCCGGCACTTCTAGGGAAGCGAGGGAATCGAGGAAACAGGCCGCCAAACGCCCCAAGCCACCGTTGCCCAAACCGGGGTCCGGCTCCTGCTCAATAATTTCGTTTAAGTCCAGGTCAAATTCCTTCATTACCTGGTCAACTTTTTCGTAGAGTCCCAGGTTGATCAGGTTATTGCCCAAATGCCTTCCCATGAGGAATTCCGCCGACAGGTAACAGACCACCTTCACTTTGTCCTGCTTATAGGTGGCTACGGTCTTGATGAAACGATGCAACAGGCGATCGCGGATGGTATAGGCCAGGGCAACATAGTAGTCGTAGAGGGTTGCCTGGGAACGATCAATCCCCTGTAGATAGAAAAGGTTATCCAAAAAAGCCCGCTTCAGGGTGGCCACACTCATGCCAGTGCGGTCATCTTCAATTTTGATAGTGGGTTGGGGGGAAGTGTTTAGGGTAGATTGATCAATCATTGATTGTTCCTGATGAAAAAGTCGGGGTGACATCACCCAGGCTAGCCAACGCTAACTCAAAGTACAGAGGCTTGATCGCCGCCCATAACCGCAATGGTTACTCAGGCAATCCAGGCTTGCAACAGCGATGCTAACTTTAGAGTAGTGTAAGGTCTCTGCCAAGACTCTACACCCACCCCACCGAGCATTGTTAGGGACAGTTGACACAGGGGCGAGAAAAACTAACTTGCCCCCAGGTACCAATCTGAAATCATCGCAGTGAAGAAATTGTCTAGGGCAGCCGATGGCGATCTCCGGCCCTGGTTTTAATCTCAGCTTCTAGGGTTGACTGGAGAAAAGGAGGGGGGTAAAGGATGTCAGACTTTGGTGATATTCCCCTGGACTTTCCCCTGGGTGAACTGAGACCAGTCATTATAATGGAGACGTGCGATACCGATATCCATTGGAAGTGGTCTGCACCGCCCTGCTTCCCCTTAGACCTTTGCCTGTTTAGGGATATTAGCGGTTTTAGCCCTATGAACACCCAGTTTTTTGAAGAATACCAAACCCAGTTGCTGGACTGGCAGAAAAAGTTTTTTAGTACTTGGATGGAAAGCTTGCCCAAAGGCACCGCTGAAATTAAATTGACCGATACCTTTGAAACCAGTTTGAAATTACAAGAGGAAATGGTCAAAAGCTACCTGGAAGCCCAGGAGAAATCCGCCACGATGATGATCGATGCCCAAAAACAATTTTGGGATAATTATTTTCAAGCCCTACGACAACAGCCCGTACCGGCTAACTAGTTGCTGAACTGATTAAAATCTAAGAAATTTAAATCTGAAAAATGCCTCCAGGGAACCTCCGGGTTCTGTGGGGGTTAATTTTTTGGGGAAAATTTATGCAGTGGTTATTTTGAATTTGTTACTGGGCCGGGTGTTTAGTCTTTCCGAACTTTACCTTGACCCCAATTTTTTGCGTAATCTCGTAATCATAATAAATTCTTTTCAAACAATTCATCTAAATCAAACTAGAAATAAACCACCTGTTGGTCAAACTAGAAACAAAGCATCTGTTGATCAAGCTTGAAATGCATATTGGTAAAACTAGTTATTGATATGGCTTGACTTAGATTGCCGAAACAGCACATCTAAATTAATTTAAAAAAACCATGGCTACTTTCAATCTAAAGATTACCAACGACAATTTCACGGGTGACATTAATGACGACATTTTTAATGGAATCTATGATGCTGCGGTTACAGATACGTTTAATTCTGGTGATACTCTCGATGGTGGTTTAGGTATTGATACCTTGCATATTGACCATCTGTTAGATGTTGCAATTACACCGCCCGATGCTCTCTGGTCTAATCTGAAGAATATTGAAAAAGTCGTCATCAATACGACGGGCGATGGCGCCCAAACGATTACGACAGGGGTGGATTTTGAGGCTGCGTTTGCGCCCCTGGGCGTAGAACTAACAACGACAACGACTGGGGCAGGAGCGATTAATCTCACTACAGCTTCATTTACGGGAGAAGCAACCTTTAACACCACCTCCATCGCAGGTGCTCAAACGATTTTAACGGGGTCAGGGGCAACCACTGTCAATGCAAAATCCGATGCGGGTGCCTTGAATATTAAAGGTGTCGGTCTTAATACAGTCTTTGCAAACACGACGGGAGCAGGAGCACAGGTAATTGGTGACAACAGTGGCAATGGTACCAACCTTACATTTGTCGATGCAACATCAGTTGGAGGCGCACAGACTATTACCAGTACAAGTACAAATGCCGTTGTTGTGAATGCAACCTCTGCTGCTGGTATGCAAATTATTAACACGGGGTCAGGGGCCGACATCATCAAAGCCTCAACTACTAGCCCTGGCAATACCATTAATACTGGAGCAGGCGACGATCTCATTACCATTGTGGAAACGGCTTCGGGGGGCTACGCAGTGGATGGGGGCGAAGGAAATGACAATATGACTGGAGGTGCAGGAAATGACCTTTTAATCGGAGGTCTTGGTAACGATACCCTGAATGGAGGAGGTGGAATTAATACCCTTGTCGGCGGCACCGGCAACGACATTTATGTGGTGGATAGTACAACTGACACGATTACTGAGAATTCAGGAGAAGGGACAGACACGATTATATCTTCTGTCAGCTTTGATCTGGGAACGAGCGCTAATGTTGAGAATCTAACCTTAACGGGAAAAGGTGACATTAACGGCACAGGCAATGGGCTTGATAATGTCATCTTGGGAAATACCGGCAACAACTCCCTCAACGGTGGTGCTGGCAGTGACACCATCACCGGGGGAGGCGGCAATGACACCATTGATGGTGGCGATCAGGCTGATACCCTAAAATATTCTGGCGATCGGAGCGATTACACCATTACATTAAGCGGCAGTACATATACGATTGTCGATGAAAGGGGTGGTTCTCCAGACGGAACTGACACCATTACCAATGTTGAAAATTTCCAATTTGCTGATGGCCCTTTTACAGCTGTCAATCTAATTGAAACAACTGCCCCCAGTGTTACAGATGTAACTTCTTTGACTCCCAATGGAATCTACAACGCCGGAGACGTAATTAGCATTCAAGTTGCTTTTAGCGAAGTGGTTAATGTCACAGGAACTCCTCAACTAACCCTTGAAACTGGAACCACAGATCGAACCATCGACTACCTTACTGGTTCAGGAACAAATACATTAGAATTTAGCTACATAGTGCAGACAGGAGATACGAGTACAGATCTCGACTATATTAATGCCTTAGCCTTATCGCTTAATAGTGGGACAATTCGAGACTCTTCAAACAACGATGCCGTCCTGACTTTGTCGGCTCCAGGAACTACCAATTCCCTGGGTAGTAACAAAAACTTGGTAATCGACACAACAGCTCCGATAGTTGTAAGCATCAATGATGGTGACGCAGATAATGTAGTTACCGTTGGTGACACCCTGACCTACACGGTTACCTTCAGTGAAGACATAAATGCCAGCACAGTCAGCGCCTCTGACTTTAACAATGCCGGCACAGCGATTATTGGCATTGGGACAATTACGGAAACTTCAGCGGGAGTATTTACCGTTCAAGTAACTCCTAGCACCACAGGTACTATTGCTCTCCGTATTCCAAGCGGTGCTGTAATTGAGGATGTGGCAGGAAATGCTTTAATTGTTCCTGTCCAAGATAATGACACCGTCACGGTTAATGCTGTCCCTGACACAACAGCTCCGATAGTTATAAATATTAACGATGGAGATGCAGATAATGTAGTTACTGTTGGTGACACCCTGACCTACACGGTCACTTTTAGTGAAGACATCAATGCCGCCACAGTCAGCGCCTCTGACTTTAACAATGCCGGCACAGCAACTATTGGCATTGGGACAATTACGGAAACTTCAGCGGGAGTATTTACCGTTCAAGTAACTCCTAGCACCACAGGTACTATTGCTCTCCGTATTCCAAGCGGTGCTGTAATTGAGGATGTGGCAGGAAATGCTTTAATTGTTCCTGTCCAAGATAATGACACCGTCACGGTTAATGCTGTCCCTGACACAACAGCTCCGATAGTTGTAAGCATCAATGATGGTGACGCAGATAATGTGGTTACCGTTGGTGACACCCTGACCTACACGGTTACCTTCAATAAAGACATCAATGCCAGCACAGTTAGTGGTACCGACTTTAACAATGCCGGCACGGCAATTATTGAGATTGGGACAATTACGGAAACTTCAGCGGGAGTGTTTACCGTTCAAGTCACCCCCACCTCCACGGGTACTATTGCTCTTCGTATTCCAAGCGGTGCTGTAATTGAGGATTTAGCAGGAAATGCTTTAACTGTTCCTGTCCAAGATAATGACACCGTCACGGTTAATGCTGTCCCTGACACAACAGCTCCGATAGTTGTAAGCATCAATGATGGTGACGCAGATAATGTGGTTACCGTTGGTGACACCCTGACCTACACGGTTACCTTCAATAAAGACATCAATGCCAGCACAGTTAGTGGTACCGACTTTAACAATGCCGGCACGGCAATTATTGAGATTGGGACAATTACGGAAACTTCAGCGGGAGTGTTTACCGTTCAAGTCACCCCCACCTCCACGGGTACTATTGCTCTCCGTATTCCAGTAGGTGCTGTAATTGAGGATTTAGCAGGAAATGCATTAACTGTTCCTGTCCAAGATAATGACATCGTCACGGTTAATGCTGTCCCTGACACAACAGCTCCGATAGTTATAAATATTAACGATGGAGATGCAGATAATTTAGTCACCGTTGGTGACACCCTGACCTACACGGTTACCTTCAGTGAAGACATCAATGCCAGCACAGTTAGTGGTACCGACTTTAACAATGCCGGCACAGCGATTATTGAGATTGGGACAATTACGGAAACTTCAGCGGGAGTGTTTACCGTTCAAGTCACCCCCACCTCCACGGGTACTATTGCTCTTCTTATTCCGAGCGGTGCTGTGATTGAGGATGTGGCAGGAAATACTTTAACTGTTCCTGTTCAAGATAATGACACCGTCACGGTTAATGCTGTTCCTGACACAACAGCTCCCAGTATTAGCCTCGCGGTTAGTCCCGACAGCGTCACTGAAGATGGTGCCGCCAACTTGGTTTACACCTTCACCCGCAACGGAACGCCCACCAGTGCCCTGACTGTTAACTACAGCATTTGCGGCACCGCTAACTCAGCCGACTACACCGGTGCCACCCCAGGAACGGGGAAAACCATTACCTTTGCTGCTGGGTCAAACACCACCATCCTCACCATTGATCCCACCGCCGATACTATCGTCGAAACGGACAACACAGTGGTCTTGACCTTGAATAGTGGCACTGGCTATACCATCGACAGCACTGGCTCCGTCATCGGTACTATCATCAATGATGATTTTCCAAACGTACCCGATAATGATGTCGGTATTGTAGCCAGGAATGATTTATTTTTCGTTCAGTTGGCCAACGGCGATGAAATCAATCTTTTATACGACAATGAACCATTTGTCAGTGGAACTTTTGGTAATTGGCAAGCTATCGAGGCAGAAACCGTTAACGGTATTAATCAAGTGCTTTGGCAAAATGGTGATACTGGCGAAATTGGTCTTTGGGACACCGATAGTAACTGGAACTGGGTTTCATCGGACGTCTGGCCCACTGAGTCCCTTAAAACCCTTGAAGCAGAGGTTACGTTCCAGACTGACATCAATAATGACGACCTTTTAGGTGATAGCTATTCTATTGTTGAAAATCAAGGTTGTACCACTGTTTTCGTACAAGGAATATTTGACTATTATCATGTCCAAACAGCCGATGATCTTACCCACCCCATTAAGTATTTGGGTGAGGCCTTTGTTACCGGAAGTTTTGGTGATTGGCAGGGGTTAGCGGCGGAAACCGTTGACGGTATTAATCAAGTCCTTTGGCAAAATGTTGGTACTGGCGAAGTTGGTCTTTGGAACACCGATAGTAACTGGAACTGGATTTCATCGGACGTTTTTGCAGTTGACTCTCCCCAGGCACAGGCCCTACAGCCAACTTTTGGGGTAAATTTCATCTGAAGCCATAATCAATAACCTATATTCCCATCAACTTATCTATTGATAGGAATATGGCTATCTTTCGTCAAAAAAATACCGATTCCCTGCCTGAACGGCGATCGCCTCTAGGATTTGGCTACTTATCTAAGTAGTAACAACCCGAATCTGAGGCGATTTCATCGTGGGAATGAAGTTGAAACTCTAAATTCGGGAATACTTCCAAAACCCGGAGATCGGGCATAAATCATGATTGTTCTCGCAGGACACGGGAAGTAGATCCAGTTTGACCTTAGATTTAGATGGGGAATAAAAAGTATTCTACGATGCTATTCCCCCTGGCTTTTCCCGAAATACTGGGGAAGTTTGTTAACTGTCTCCCTTAGTCGTTAAAAATTTAAACGAAAGTCCGCGGAGGCTAGACCCACGGTATGAGGAATGTAGGGCATGGTGAAATTTAATCATTGGGGGAGGGCTTGGCGTTATTACCTATTGCTGGCCCTGGGGATATTTTTGGCGATCGCCATGCAGTTTACCCCGGCCTTTTCCCAGGTTTCCCGCAAAACCATCATTGTGGCCACGGAACCAACCTTTCCTCCCTTTGAAATGACCGACGAAGCCACGGGGCAATTAACCGGTTTTGACGTTGATTTGATTAAGGCGATCGGAGAGGCTGCCCAGGTCACCATCGACATCCAAGGTTATCCCTTTGACGGTATTATTCCCGCCCTGCAATCCAACACAGTGGGGGCGGCCATCAGTGCCATTACCATTACCCCAGAGCGGGCCCAGTCGGTAGCTTTTTCTAGCCCCTATTTCAAGTCAGTGCTGTCGATCGCCGTGCAGGATGGCAACGACACCATCAAAAGTCTGAAGGATCTGGAAGGGAAAAGATTAGCCGTGGCGATCGGGACCACCGGGGCCATGGTGGCCACCAAAGTACCTGGGGCCAATGTGACCAATTTTGATTCCATCACTTCCGCCTTGCAGGAATTAGTGAACGGTAACGCCGATGCGGTGATCAACGACCGACCAGTGTTACTCTACGCCATCAAAGATGCGGGTCTCAAGAACGTCAAAATTGGGGCCAATGTGGGCAGTGAAGATTATTACGGCATTGCCATGCCCCTAGCACCCGCGGGGGAAATTAATCAAACCAGGGAAGCGCTCAACCAGGGTTTATTCCAAATCATTGAAAATGGCACCTATAACGCCATCTATGAAAAATGGTTTGGCGAAAAGAATCCGCCTTTTCTACCCCTAGTGGCTCCCTCTCTGGTGGGTAAAGTGGGTACGGCCCAGACCCTGACCGAACGCAGTCAAGCTAGCCCCAACGACAATTTTCTCATCACCCTGTTCCGCAATCTCTTTAAGGGTTCCATTCTCACCGTTTTGCTCACGGCTTTCTCAGTGTTCTTTGGCTTAATCGGTGGCACCGGGGTGGCGATCGCCTTAATTTCCGACATTAAACCCCTGCAACTGCTCTTTCGCATCTATGTGGAGTTTTTCCGGGGCACTCCCATGCTGGTGCAACTGTTTATCATTTATTTCGGTTTACCAGCCCTATTCAAGGAAATTGGCTTGGGCATCACCATTGACCGTTTTCCCGCGGCCATCATTGCCCTCAGTCTGAACGTGGCCGCCTATTTAGCAGAAATTATCCGGGGGGGCATTCAATCCATTGACCGGGGTCAGTGGGAAGCCTGTGAATCCCTGGGTATGTCCCCTTGGCAGACCATGAAAGAGGTAATTTTCCCCCAGGCTTTCCGCCGCATTTTGCCGCCCCTGGGCAACGAGTTTATCACCCTGATTAAGGACACCAGTTTAACCGCTGTGATTGGCTTCCAGGAGCTCTTCCGGGAAGGGCAATTGATTGTGGCCACCACCTATCGGGCTTTCGAAGTTTATATTGCCGTTGCTTTAGTTTATTTACTCCTCACTACCATTTCTTCCTTCGTCTTCAAATGGCTAGAAAATTACATGGACCCCGTTGGTCGGGCGAAGAAAAATGCAAAGGCAGTGACGGCTTAGCTTGGTTTCTGCTGCGGCTGTAATGCTTGTTCTATGCAGGTAGCCGATAATCTTCTCCACCTATCAAGTCAGTTTCATTAACCCCTTTGTTAATTTCCTGTAGCTGACCAATCTCCCCACCATCTATTTTTTATTTGCATCTAGTGTCTGACTTTTTCATTAACTAAATCAATTAAAAAATGAACTTCACCAAACAGTTTGCTTGCCTATCTTCCCTGGGGATCACTGTATTAGCCACGGTCATTGTGGGGGGAAGAAATACGGAGCCCATTTTCGCCCAGTCCTTGGATAATTTAGACAATTTATCTGCACAGAATAATTTTCCCCAGCGGCGACGCTTGGGACGAACTTTTACCGTCGATAATAATGCCCAAACGTCCGTTAGTAGTTTGCAAACTACCATGGGGCAAGTGACCAGTGTTGATCAATTGCGGGATGTGCAACCCACTGCCTGGGCCTATGAAGCTCTACAAAGCCTCGTGGATCGCTATGGCTGTATTGTGGGCTATCCCGACCGTACTTTCCGGGGCGATCGGGCGTTGAGTCGCTGGGAATTTGCCGCTGGCTTAAATGCTTGCATGAACGTAATGGAGCGTTTAATACAAGAAAATGTGGCAGTTTTACGGGAGGATATTGATAAACTCAAACTTTTAGCCCAACAATTTCAACAGGAATTGAATGCCTACGGTGCCCGCATTGATAACTTAGAAACTCGCATTGCTTACCTAGAGGATCACCAGTTTTCTGTCACCACTAAGTTAACGGGGGATTCCATTTGGGTTTTGTCTGGAGTTGGAGGCAGTGAACAGGCCGATGGTCCGCCGGATCAACCGGTACAAAATGGCGAAGTTACCGTTAACTTTCGTCAAAGAATTAATTTTAATACTAGCTTTTCTGGGGAAGACAATCTGTTGGTGCGCTTACAATCGGGCAATTTTTTCTTGGCCCGGGGCGGTAGTAATTTAACTGATTTTAACTTTGCCGCCACCGAAGAACAGGGCAATTTAAATGTTAATAAAGTTCAGTACAATTTCCCCGTTGGCGATCGGGCTCGCATTTGGCTAGCGGGTAATCGCATCACCATGGACGACATCATGGACCCCCTCGCTCCCTACACCAATTCCTTCACCGATGGGGCGGTGTCTTTCTTCGGGGCGATCGCCCCTATTTATTTACCCAACGACAATTCTGGTCCCGGGGCGGGTTTTTCCTACAGCTTCACCGATGACCTCAGTTTGGGAGGCTTTTATTCCGCCGGTAAGGGCTTTTCCCCCAATCAAAGTGAAGGACTATTTAACGGTCAATTTGGGGTGGGGGCCCAGTTGAATTATGTCCCCGCCGCCAACACTGGAGTGGCTTTTTCCTATCTCCATAACTACATCCCCCAGGGGCAATACGACAGCTTTTCTGCTTTGGGCTTCACCGGTTTGGCCAACACTGATAACCCTTTTGATGACGCCGCCAGTAGCACTAACCATTACGCCGTTATTTGGACCTGGCAGTTGGCCGATTGGTTTAGCCTGGAAGGTTGGGGCATGTATAGCGATGCAACGGCCAAAAGTGGCGATCGCCAAGGGGATACGGCAGACATTTGGAACTGGAAAGTTAGCTTAGCTTTTCCCGATTTGGGTAAGGAGGGCAATGTGGGCGTCGTATCAGTAGGACAACCCCCCTATGCTTCCTTTATCAGTAATAACAATAATGTGCCTGATATTACCCCCGCCACCACCGATGCTCCTTGGTTTGTGGAAACCTTTTACCTCTACCAATTCAACGATAATATTTCCCTCACCCCGGCCTTTTGGATTGGCATTAATCCCGCCAATGGCCGAGATCCCCTCTGGGTAGCCGCTTTAAGAACTAGCTTTAAGTTTTAGCTGTTCAAACAATGTCATTTTATGGCCCTGCTAATGATGTCATTACAGGCAGACGTTTTCTTTTATGCCACTTAACATTCTTATAACAGCTATATTTGGAAGTCTCATCTGTCCCCACTTCCGGAAATATAGCCTCATCGGATTTACAGCGGTTACGAAATCTTAGTGGCACAGCAAAACTCTGAAGGAAATAAGTGTTATTACTGTTTTTTATATATCAACCTGATTCAGAATTTGCTGTATCGTAGGTGTTTAAACAGTCGCCATCCTTTGATGTTCCCTTACCTTCTCAACACTCCGTGCCTTCTCCCCTCTTTTTCCAAAATTCCCCCACTCTGATGAAAAAGGGATATTTGGGCTATCAACTCACGGAGCTGGATGATCACCATTGATGCAATTCGCGCTGGTTTAGATCAGGGCGAGTTTTTCCTAGAGTATTTACCTGTTGTCAGACTTGTCGAGGGCCACTGTGTCGGTGCGGAGGCTTTGATTCGGTGGAGAAGGCCATCCGGAACGGTGATGCCGGACCAGTTCATTCCCCTGATCGAGGACACTCCCGTATCGGGGTTGCTGACCTATTGGGTAATTGAAACCATGGCAGCCGAGTTAGGCGAGTGGCTCCGGGTCCACGAAGAGGCCCATCTCAGTTTCAATGTACCGCCGGAAATTCTGGGGCGGGGCGGACTGGAGTATGCCGCAGACAAGACTGGGTTGGCGCTCCTCCGGCGACAGCTCATCCTTGAAGTAACAGAAAGGGGATTACCGGATCGGTTAGGCCTTGCTGCCCTCGAAGCTGCTACTCAGTCTGGTGTCCGAATTGCCCTTGATGACGTGATGCTAGGTGGTGCAAATCTGGCTATCTTGTCCCGTTGTCCCTTGGATATTATTAAGATCGACCGGTCCCTCGTTGCCCAGATCACTTCCGATTGCCCCTGTCCGGGGTGGCTTGGGGGGCTTTCAGCCTTGCTACAATCGACCCAATTAGAGGTCGTCGCCGAGGGGCTCGAAACCGAAATACAGGTTGTGGCTCTCCAATCTGCAGGGATTTCGATGGCCCAAGGGTATTATTATTCGAGCCCTATCCCGGCTGAGGAATTTAAAAATTACTATTGGCGTACACGGGGACAGCCGAGTCAAACTGGCAATCGCGGTTGAGCCGGGTAGTTAACCAAGCAAGCTCACAAGTTATTACCGTTGCTGGTTTAGAAGATGTTTAAAAAATTCAGAGCGATGAATTTATCGGTCTACATCGATCCACTAAATAGCCTTAGGTTTTAATCAACCTTACGGGAAGAAACGGGGAAAAAACTGGCCCAGAGTAGGGCGGCAATGCCAATGTTAATGGAAACATCGGCCAGGTTAAAAATGGGGAAATTAATCAGGCGAAAATCGAGAAAATCGATTACATGACCAAATAAAAAACGGTCAATGCCATTGCCCACTGCCCCTGCCAGAATGCAACCGTAGCCCAACTGTTCTAACTTGCGGAGGGGAACTTTGCCAGCAAAGATAATTAAGCCGACGCTTACTCCGAGGGAAAGCCATTTTAACCAGCCAGCACCGCCGCGAAAAGCACTGAATGCCGCCCCGGTATTTAGCACATAGGTGAAATGAAAAATCCCAGACCACAGCGGCCAGGTTGTACCGACGGGGTCCATGGCCTGGCTCACCCAAAGTTTACTGATCTGATCCAAAATAATGCCGGCGATCGCCACTTGCCAGAAGAGGGGGTTTTTAGCGAGGGAAAAAGACCGGGCCATCAATAAAACAAGATTCTCCGCAAAAAGTAGGCCAGCACAGCAGTCAGACAGACCAGAATAATCTGGCCGGGCAGAGCCATGAGGGAAAAAGTCAATAGGGCCTGGGGTAGGTCTGGCAGGGACAAAATGGGGGGATTACCCAGTTTCAGCAAAGCCATCATCCCTAGATAAACTATACCCGCACCGTGGATGACCCCCAAACCGGCCAGGCAACTGAGGGCCAGGGTTTCAATTTTGGTTTGGGAACGGTAAGCCAACCAACCACAGACCCAAGCTCCCGGAATGAAACCTAATAAGTAGCCAAAGGTAGGCTGTTGCCAGTAGTCCCAGCCGCCGCCATGGGCAAAAATTGGTAGCCAAGCTAGGCCCAGCATAATATAACCCAACTGGGCGATCGCCCCGGCCCTAGCCCCGCCCAAACAGGCGGTGAGTAATACGGCCCCCACCTGGTAGGTTGTGCCCAGGGGATTGGAATAAATACCATCCTCCCACCATTGCCAAGGGGGATTGGTGGCAAATACCTGCACAAAGGTACAAAAAACAGTCAACAGCAGTCCGGCGATCGCCAACAGGACTTCTGCCAGCAGGGAAGGCTTGGGGAGTTCAATCTCCTCCGTCACAAGGTCGAGGTCAGATTCAGGATTGGTATTCACCGGGGACAGGGGCCTCTCCCCCTTCGAGGCCAAGGGATGCCAATAATTGTTGATCTTGTTCGGGGGGCTGGCCCAGGGTAGTTAAATAATGGCCCACTAGCATAGCGTTAATGCCTGCCTTTAGACCCAAATCTTGTAATTCCCCCATCACCGCCTCCCGGCCGCCAGCATAACGAATAATTTGTTGGGGCAAAATAAACCGGAAAATGGAGATCGCCTTGAGGGCGTCGTAGGGATTCAACTTTTGCTGTTCCCCCAAAGGAGTGCCAGGGCGGGGATTGAGCAGATTGAGGGGCACCGATTCCACTTCCAGATCCCGCAGGGCTAACGCGAGGTCAATGCGGTCTTCCCAACTTTCCCCCATGCCCAAAATGCCGCCGGTGCAAGCTTGGATGCCCGCCGCTTTAAGATTTTTCACCGTATCTACCCGGTCTTGCCAAGTGTGGGTGGTAACAATTTTGTCGTAATAGGTGGCGGATGCTTCCAAGTTATGGTTATAGCGGGTTACCCCAGCCTCTTTTAATTGCTGGGCCTGCTCCGGGGTCACTTCCCCCAACGCGCAACAGGGCTTAATGTTGGTTTCCTGGATAATTTGCCGCACCGTGGCCAGGATTTGTTCAAATTCCCGATCCTTGGGGCTATGGTATTTGGGGCCCCGACCCTGGCTAACTAAGCAAAAACGTTTGGCCCCCGCCGCCGCCGCCGCCCTGGCCTGTGCCAGGATTTCCGCCTCGGTCTTGAGGCCATAAATAGGGGAGTTGGGGTCGGGATGGTGACTAGATTGGGAGCAAAAGCCGCAGTTTTCGGAGCAGTTACCAGATTTAACGTTGATGATGCTGCAAAGGTCCACCACATTGCCACAGCAGGCTTCTCGAATGCGATTGGCCGCTTCACAGAGCAGGAGAATAGCGTCTTCCCCCTCGATCGCCGCCAACTGTAATGCTTCTTCCCTGGTCAGGCAATCGCCGTCAATAATGCGCTGACTCAGACCTGTTAACCAAGCCTGCAGAGTCCCGTGGCGATCGGCCGGGGAATGGGAGGGGGACGGGGGACGGGAAGATGCTAGAACCACGGCAATATGGGGTTAGGGGTCTGGATCGAAATTAAAGGGCATTTTATCATGGTGGGCAAAGGTGCCAGGGGGGTTATCAATCCTTGCCCCGGCGTTTAAGCTCCATTTTCACCGCTTCCACCACCGTTTGAATTACTTGCACCCGAGCGAAATATTTATCGTTGGCGGGCACCACTGTCCAGGGAGCGGCAGGGGTGTTGGTGCGGGCAATCATCTGGTTAACGGCAACATCATAGAGGGGCCATTTTTCCCGGTTGCGCCAGTCCTCATCCGTGAGTTTGTATTGCTTGAAGGGATTGTTTTGTCGTTCTTCAAAGCGGGCTAACTGTTCTTCGGGGCTGATATGGAGGAAAAATTTCACCACCACATAGCCTTCCGCCGTCAACTCCGCCTCAAACTCATTGATTTCCCGGTAGGCCCGTAACCATTCTTTTTCCCGGGCAAACCCTTCCACCCGTTCCACCATCACCCGGCCGTACCAACTGCGGTCAAAAATACCAATTTTTCCGCCGGGGGGAATGCGACGCCAAAAACGCCAAAGGTAATGGAATTGGGCTTCTTCCTCGGTGGGGGCGGCAAAAGTGTTGACCTGGTAACTGCGGGGGTCCAAGGTGTCCGTTAAACGTTTGATGGCTCCCCCCTTGCCAGCGGCATCCCAGCCTTCAAACAGAGCAATCACTGGCACTTTTTCCTGGTAAATCTTAGCCTGTAATTTACGTAATTCAATCTGGCTATCCCGCAACCGTTGCCGATAGTCATCCTTGCTTAGTTGCGCGCTCAAATCCACTTTAGCGAGGAAATTGGGCTCGGTGGGGAGCAATTCCTTTTGGGGCGGGCTTAGTTCAATTTTGACGTTGGCCCTGGCCCGTTTTTGGTCTAGGGCTTGGACAATCACTGCCACCAGTTGGGACAGTACTTTTACCCTGGACCACCGTTCACAGTCTCCCTCCACCAGAGTCCAGGGGCCGTAGCCAGTGCTGGTGTAGGTGAGCATTTCTTCCACGAGGGCGGAGTATTCCTGGTAGCGCTTCTCCTGTTGCCAATCCTCCGGCCGCACCCGCCACATTTCTAGCTCGTCGGCCTCGTATTTTTTTAGGCGTTTTTTCAGTTCTTTTTGACTAATATGTACCCAAAATTTGGCGATCGCCGCTCCGTCCTCCACCAACTGGCGCTCAAAGGCGTTAATATCCCGCATCACTAGGGGCACGTGGACCGCGGGAATACGACTAAATAACCGCTCTTCTAGACAATTGGTGTACCAACTATGGTAGAAAAAGCCCAAACTGCCCTTGGGGGGAAGCTTTTGCCAAAAACGCCAAAGAAAAGGGTACATTCTTTCCTGTTCATTGGCCGCAAAGATAGGATTAACGGAAAACCCCCTGGGGTCCATGTAGTTAACAATTTTCTTCAGCAATGTGCCCTTACCGGCGGCGGCCCAACCCTCTAGGACGATGATCACTGGAATTTTTTCTTCCCAACAGGATTGCTGCAGACTCCGTAACTGCCGCATCAAATCCTCTAGTTGTTCTTTGTAACTTTCTTTATCCAGTTTGAGGGAAAGGTCGAGGGCATCTAGCATAGGCGATCGCCAGGGGGAAGGAAGAATGATTGTCGGCCTAAGTTTAGGCCAGAAACCCAGGAAAAGATCCCTTGGTTATAATGTGGGGGCCTCTGCTTTAACCGCCCATTCCAACGGTTTTCCATGCAAAATCTCGGTTTACAATACCCCCTTTTTGGTCCAGAAATCCAATGTCCCCACTGTCGGCAAACCATTCCAGCCTTGACCTTAACGGACACCTACCTCTGCAATCGCCATGGAGCCTTTGAAGTTAATCCCGATACGGAGGATCTAGTCCATTTGCAATCTGGAAGGCACTGGCGCTTTTGGCAGGGAGAATGGTACCGGCAACATACTCATCCCGACGGTATCCGCTTTGAAATTCATGAAGCCTTGGACCGTCTCTACACGGAAGGTTACCGGGCCACCAAGGTAATCATTGCCCACCGTTACTACGATTTGGTCAGCGTTTATCTGCAACGGCAAGGTAGCTGGCGTAACCCCGAAGACCGGGATAGTCCCCTACCCCGTCTTTACGGTCTGCCGGTGGAATTTAGCTCCCCAGGTACAGCGGATGATTGTTGGCGGGTAATTAACTTTGACCTGGAAAAGGAAAAGGGCATTCCCAAGCGCTATCCTTACTTTCGTTTATTTGATTAGTTCAGATTAAAGTGCGCTGAACCAAGTCTTTCAACTTCCATTCAATCAGCGAACAAATCCAACGGGAAATAACCATAGGTGCCCGCCAGGGCTTCATCCTCCGTTTGGCAGGAAATCAACACCCCCCGGTAACTACCTTCGTAACTGGCCACATAAAACCGCAGGGATTGGCTCTGGCACTTCAAATATACTGGCCCCTGGATAGTTTGTTCTTCCATGGCGATCGCCGGGTCGTAGTCCAGGGCCTGGAGATATTGTCCCAGGGCTGCTTCGGCACTACTTTGGTCGTCGGCACAAATACCAAAATTTTCCGTTTCGCTCTGGCTACAAACCCAGAGAATGGCCCGGCGTAGGTCATCCCGTTCTTGATCATTCTGGGGAATGCGGATTTCCAAGCGACTGTAATCCTTTAGTAGAGCCAACGAAGCAGAACCGGAACCATCCATACAAAATCCTATAAAACCTTGGAGAAAAAATTTCCCACCGCCCAGCCTACCATCGTTCGCCCCCTAATCTGGTGCAACTGAAACGGCGATCGTGGCGGATAATGAGAATATTTCCCTGGCGCCGCCTAAAATTCCACGGCCTTAACTATTATATTTAACTGCCCCTAATTTCAGCCCATTATGCAAACGTCTCCCCTTCCCCGTCGTACCAAAATTGTCGCTACCATCGGCCCCGCGACCCAAAGCAAGGAAGTGCTGAGACAATTAATCCAAGCCGGTGCCACCACTTTCCGCCTCAATTTTTCCCATGGGGACCATAGCTACCATCAACAAAGTATCCGTTTGATTCGTCAAATTGCTTTTGAATTGAACCAACCGGTGGGCATCTTGCAGGATTTACAGGGGCCCAAAATTCGGGTGGGCAAATTTTTGAATGATGCGGGCTCTGTACAACTGAAAAATGGTGACCCCTACATTCTTACCAGTCGCCCGGTGGAGTGTACTGAAATTATTAGTTCCATCAGCTATGAGCATTTAGCGGATGAAGTTCCCTCTGGCGCAAGGATTTTGCTCGACGACGGCAAACTGGAAATGCTAGTGGAGGAAATTGACCGGGTCAATCGGGATCTGCACTGTCGGGTAATTGTTGGGGGGACCCTTTCCAGCAATAAGGGGGTTAACTTCCCTGGGGTTTGTCTTTCCGTTAAGGCGATGACGGACAAGGATAAGGAAGATTTGATGTTTGGCCTTGACCAAGGGGTGGACTGGGTGGCCCTGAGCTTTGTGCGCAATCCCCAGGACATTGATGAAATTAAAGGTTTAATTGCGGCGGCGGGAAAATCAGTGCCGGTGATCGCCAAAATTGAAAAGCACGAAGCCATCAAGGATATGCAGGCGGTGCTGGAAAAATGTGATGGGGTAATGGTGGCCCGGGGGGACCTGGGGGTAGAACTGCCGGCGGAGGATGTGCCGATTTTGCAGAAAAAGCTCATTGCCACCGCTAACCGTTTGGGCATTCCCGTTATTACCGCCACCCAAATGCTGGACAGTATGGTTAACAGTCCCCGACCCACCAGGGCTGAGGTATCCGATGTGGCCAATGCCATCCTCGATGGTACCGATGCGGTGATGCTTTCCAACGAAACGGCGATCGGGAAATTTCCTGTGGAAGCGGTGGCTATTATGGCCAAAATTGCGGAGCGCATTGAGCAAGAAGATATCAACCCCTCCCAGGCGGAAGCTAGCCGCACTTCCATCCCCAATGCCATTTCCAGTGCAGTCAGCCAGATTGCGGAAACCCTCAACGCCGCGGCCATTATGTCTTTGACTAAAACCGGCTCCACTGCCCGCCATGTGTCCAAATTCCGCCCCAAAACCCCCATTCTGGCCGTTACTCCCCATGTGGACGTGTCCCGTCAGTTGCAATTGGTGTGGGGAGTTAAGCCTCTCCTAGTGTTAGATTTACCTTCCACCAGTCAAACGTTCCAAGCCGCCATTAACGTGGCCCAGGAAAACCATTTTCTCCGGGATGGGGACCTGGTGGTGATGACTGCTGGGACATTGCAGGGGGTGGCTGGCTCCACCGATTTAATTAAAGTGGAAGTGGTCAAGGCCATTCTCGGTCGGGGCGTAGGCATTGGCCAGGGGGCCGTCAGTGGTCGGGCTAGGGTAGCGGCGCATCCCCAGGCGATCGCCCAGTTTACCCAGGGAGAAATTTTAGTAGTACCTTCTACCAACGCTGATTGTGTGGAGATGATGCGGCGGGCAGCGGGCATTATCACCGAAGAAGAAAGCCTAACCAGCCATGCAGCCATCATTGGTTTGCGGCTGGGGGTGCCAGTGATTGTGGGCTTTAAGGGAGCTACCCAAAAGATTCGGGACGGAGCCATTGTCACCATTGATGCTCAAAAAGGACTGATTTATTCCGGTGCATTGCCCCCAGTGTCTAAAGGATAGGGGATGGTTCGGGGCCCAGGGACGGGACCATAAACCCACAGAGTTGCCCAGCTTGCGGCCCCTGGACCAGTAACATTTTGTTGACATCCTCTCCCAGCAATCCTAACGGGTATGCAGGGAGATTCCTTGGGTCGCCCCAAAAATTTCCTGCTTCAAAGCCAGCCAGCTAGACTGGGTGTTCCCAGCCCCCGCCGCATCGACTCCACAGGCATTTTCAATTACCCGTTGCCCACGGGTACAAATAACTTGTCCTGCCGCAATATCACGGGGTTTAATTGACCCACAATTAAGGCAGTGATGGATTCTAGTGGAGAGGTCTTTGCGAACCTCAGCCCCGCAATCAGGACATTCCTGAGAGGTTCCCCGTGCATCGACCTTGCCGTAATAGACATCCCGTTTCCAGCACACCCAGGGAAGAATTTGGTTGGTGAATTGACCTAATCCAGCATCAAGGGTGTGTTTCCCTAGCATTCCCTTGGCCATGATACGGAAGTCTAAATCTTCCACGAATATCATTCCTGCATTGTTGCAAAGATGGTGGGCTAGTTTGAAGTGCCAATCTTTTCTGGTATCGGCAATACGCTGGTGTACTCTCGCAATTTTCTTCTGGAGCCTTAGCCAGTTAGACGACCCTTTTTGCTTGGTTTTGAGCCTACGTTGCAGTAACTTCAACTTGCGGTGTAGCTCACTAAAAAAGCGGGGCCGCTTGACCTGTTCGCCATCGGAAGTGGAGAGAAAATACTCAAGCCCTACGTCAATCCCCATTGGATGTCCATGGGGTATCGTATCAGGAACACTCACATCGGCTTGAAGGCTTAACACCACAAAATAGCCCGATGCCTTACGAACAATTCTAGCTTGTTTGACTTCAAATATTTGAGGTATTTCCCGTGACCAGCGAACTTTCACCAACCCTAGTTGAGGCAACTTAATTCCGTCAGGGGTGATACAGTTTTTAAGCATTTGTGGAAATACGAATGACCGCATTCTTCTTTGCTTTTTAAACCGAGGTAATCCTGAACGCTTCAGTCGCCACGATTCCCAAGCATTCTCTAACTTCCGAAGAACTTGTTGAAGTACCTGGGCATTAACGGTTTTGAGCCTAGGAAACTTGTCCTTGGCTGAAGTTAACGCCTTGCACTGTAGAGCATAGACGGGAAATGGTGCATCTACTGGCAAGATAAACTCATGCCTAATTGAACACGCATTAACCGGGCACTTCTTGGAATTTAGCCAGTCTTTCCGTTCCCGCAGGGCAAAATTCCAGACATTGCGACACACGTCCAACGTATGCTCAATTTCCGAAACCTGCTCTGCAGTCGGCTCTAACTTAAATTCCCATGCAAGATTTAACATGGCTTTATTGTAACCTACAAAATGACACTGCATTTTGTAATAGCTGTTTTTTCTTCGCTTCACCACTCCCCAAACCTATCGGTTATGGGCGGAGTACTGCGAAGATTTTTGGTAGAATCAACGGGGTTATTTCCCCGATGTAATTTAGTCCTTTGCAGAAAAAATCTTCCCTCAAGTCCCGTTACTGGCTATTAATCCCCTATATTCGTCCCCATCGGCGTACCATTGGGCTGGCTTTTCTTTGTACTCTGCTATTCACCGTTTTTTGGCCTATCCTCGCCTGGTTGGTGGGGCGCATGGCCAAATACATCGGCGAGGGGGATGTGCGCTCCATTTTGATTATGGCAGGGGTGGCAGCGGTCATTTTTCTGGTGCGAGGTATGGCCCAGTACGGGCAGGACACCCTCATGGCCAAGGCTGCCCTCAATATGGCATTGACCCTGCGGGAAAAAACCTACGCCCATCTGCAACGGCTAAGCCTGAGCTATTTTGAGGAGGCAAAAACGGGAGACCTATCCTATCGACTCACCGAGGACATTGACCGCATTGGTGAGGTGGTGAATAAGTTATTTCACGATTTTGTTCCTTCGGCATTGCAATTGGTGGTGGTGTTCGGTTACATGTTTTATCTCAACTGGGCCCTCACCTGTGCGGTGTTGGTCATTGCCCCCCTTATGGCAGTGTTAATTGGCTTTTTTGGGGAACAGTTGTTGAAGTTTAGCCGCCGTAGTCAAACCCGCATTTCCAATTTGTCCTCCCTGTTGACGGAAACCTTGGGGGCCATCCGTCTAGTCAAAGCCTTTGCCGCCGAAGATTACCAATTGGATTTGTTCCGGGAAGAGGCTCAGCAACATCGGCGATCGCAGTTTTTGGCCGAACGCATGAAGGCATTGCAGTTTGTGGTGGTGGGATTTTTGGAAGCCATGGGGGTAGTGGTGTTATTTTGCCTGGCGGCTTGGCAAATTTCCCTCGGCAATTTAACCGGCATTGAATTTATTAGCTACGTCACTGGGGTGGCCATGCTCATTGACCCCATTAGCCACATCACCAGCAATTACAATTTGTTCAAACAGGGGGAAGCCTCCGTTGACCGCATTTTTGAAATTTTTGCCCTGCAACCTTCGGTGGAAGATAGTCCCACCGCCGTGGCCATTGATCACCTCCAGGGGGCGGTGCATTATGAGAACGTCGATTTTGCTTACCTAGAAAATAAACCGGTTTTGAGTAGGATTAATTTACAGGCCGAGCCGGGGGAAATGATCGCCTTGGTGGGAGCTTCCGGGGCCGGTAAGAGCAGCTTGGTGAACTTATTGATGCGGCTCCATGACGTCACCGGCGGCTGTTTACGCATTGATGGCCACGCCATTGATAGCATTACTTTGAAAAGTTTGCGGGAGCAAATCGCCATTGTACCCCAAGAAAATATCCTTTTTTCTGGCACGATCGCCCAGAATATTGCCTTTGGCAAAACGGACTTAGACCTAAAGGCCATTGAGGAAGCAGCTTGCATTGCCAATGCCCACCAGTTCATTACGGAGTTGAGCCAGGGATATTACACCTATGTGGGGGAACGGGGAGTCACCCTGTCTGGGGGCCAACGTCAGCGCATTGCCATTGCCCGGGCAATTTTACGCAATCCCAGCATTTTAATTTTAGACGAGGCCACTTCAGCGTTGGATTCGGAGTCGGAAGCGTTGGTGCAGGAAGCTTTGGAGCGCATTGTCCAGCAAAGGACCGTGTTTGTCATTGCCCATCGCTTGGCCACGGTGCGTAAGGCCACCCGCATTGTGGTGTTGGAACGGGGGGAAATTGTTGAAATGGGTAGTCATCAGGAGTTAATGGCCCACCAAGGCCGCTACGCCCGTTTCCATGCCCAACAGTTTGCTTCCTAGACCGGAAAAGGTTGCTAGTTTTTGCCCCGTTGAGTAAGAAAATGTATCTGAAGAAACTTTATTTACGGGCCTTTCGCAATTACCTCGAAGAGGAGGTGGAATTTTCTGCTCAAAAAACCATTTTGGTGGGCAATAATGCCCAGGGCAAATCTAACTTACTAGAAGCGGTAGAACTATTAGCAACCCTAAAAAGTCATCGTACTAGCCGGGACCAGGAATTAGTTTTAGATGGGGCGGCCAGTGGACAAATTAAAGCTTTACTGGAAAGGCAATACAGTGTGGCGGAGTTGGAGATTGACCTGCGGCGATCGGGCCGGCGCAATCTACGCATTAATCAAAACCAATGCCGCCGCCAGTTAGATTTTTTGGGTTGTTTAAATGCAGTGGAATTTTCCTGTTTAGATTTAGATTTGGTCAGGGGCGCACCGGACTGTCGTCGCCAGTGGCTGGATACTTTATTAACCCAACTAGAACCCCTCTATGCCCATATCTTGGCCCAATATCAACACATTGTTAAGCAGCGCAATGCTTTACTGAAAAGCCTCCGACAGCAGTGGGAAACGGGTCTAGCTTTGGGGGAAGAATTAAGCGCTTCGTTGGAACTCTGGGACCAACAGTTGGTGGAAATGGGCACTAGGATGGCTCGCCGTCGGGCGAGGGGCTTGGCCCGGCTGGCTCCCCTGGCCCAAGAGTGGCATGGACGCATTAGCGGCGGCAATGAAACCCTCACTGTGACCTATCAGCCCAATGTGATCTGGGAAGGGGATGATCCTGATGTAGTACACGAGGCCTTTTTGGCAAGATTGGCCCAACGGCGATCGGCAGAATTGCATCTGGGGGCAACGGTGGTGGGGCCCCATCGGGACGAAGTGGGGTTTGTCATTGATGAAACCCCGGCCAGAACCTATGGCTCCCAGGGACAACAACGCACCCTGGTGCTGGCATTGAAATTGGCTGAATTAAGTTTAATTGAAACGGTAATTGGGGAGCCGCCTCTGTTGCTATTGGACGATGTCTTGGCCGAGTTAGACCTCGATCGCCAGGGGCAATTGTTGATGGCCATTGAAGACCGTTTTCAAACCCTAATCACCACTACTCACTTAAATCGTTTTGATGACCGTTGGCGGCGATCGGCTCAAATTCTGCAGGTGAACGGGGGTCAACTAGATGAACGATGGCCATCGGAGATTGATTGATATTTGATGAACTGAGCCAAACTTATTGAATATCGACAGAAAACTCAAACTACAGAAAAAATGACTGATGTACGATCTCCTCATCGACAAAGTACGCATTAACCATCCGCTTTAATGCCCCTATCGTCAGAAAATGGTGTAGTAACTATTGCCAAAAACTTCGCAAAACGCTAAGATTTAATCGTGGTTAACCCCATAGTCGAGGAAAGCAGATGATGGCTGTCAACCCCATCTTGAGCAACGTTGCCTATGCACATCATCTCGAAAACTGCCCTGAAGCAATTCTGGGAAAAGCATCCAAATGCCAAAGCGAGCTTAACGATTTGGTACAAAATCACCAGCCATAGCCACTGGGAGCATTTAGATGATGTTCGTCAAACCTTTCCCCATGCCGATCCAGTTGGGCAACTAACTGTATTTAACATTGGTGGAAAAAATTATAGGCTCATCACCAAAATTGTCTTTCCCACCAAAGAAAGCAATAGTGGCCGAGTTTATATCAGAGCCGTGTTAACCCACGCAGACTATAGCAAAGGTAATTGGAAAAAGGATTCATGGTTCAAATCATAAATCTAATTTCCTAAAAGATTAAGGAATAGCTAACTTAGAAAAAATCCTAAAATCATCTTGCTTTCCTCTTTAAACACATAATTTTTCAGATTAATCTTTGTCAAAAATAAATTACCCTACTTGCCATAAAAATATTGCTATGAGCGTTACATACTTAAACTTGATTCAATCTTTTCCCCCCCGACCCATTCGCTCCGCCCAAGACTTTGAGGCAACTCAAGCAGTGGTTAATAATCTGCTCGATACAGAGGCGTTAACCGCTGACGAAGAAGATTACTTGGAAGTTCTTGGCACCTTAATCTACGAATACGAACAACAGCAAGGGGATATTATTCCTGATATCCATGGTGTAGAACTTCTGCAAGTTTTGATAGAAGAAAATGAATTAAAGCAAAAAGATCTAGTGCCAATTTTCAAAACAGAATCGATTGTTTCTGCGGTGTTGAATGGCAAGCGACAACTCACAACCCGCCATATCCAAGAATTGGCCGCATTTTTCCATGTCTCACCGGCTGTATTTTTCCCTGCGAATTCTTCTGGGGATTTTCTTATCGCCTAGATTAACCTCTGGGAATATAAAATTAAGTCCTGAATATCTTCATTTTGGAAAGCCAATCCAACAAGTGATGCAAATATTCGTAGGGGCATTGGCGTGAGTTGCCAACAGTTTGTTGCAGAAACAAAATTGCTGCGCCATCACAACAACAATTGACTCACCCCAAAAGTTATCGCTCTCCTATCAGAAAAGGGAAGATAGAAAAGCGATAGTTGCAATCTCCTGATTTTGGCTCGATCAGCTGTATGTAGAACTTTCACGGACAGATTACCAGGGCAAAATACTGCCATCCCAACTATAAAACGTGCCACTATTTTCTGATTTTACCTGCAACAAAATCGCCATTAATTGCCCCACAGTGCGCTCCACAGTAAATAACTTTTCTGGGGGAACATTTTTCTGAAATGGCTGAGACAAAGAGGTATCAGTGGTACCAGGATGGAGCAAAATTACTGCACATTGGGGCGCAACTCGACGGTATTCGATCGCCGTATTTTTGAGCAACATATTCAGCGCCGCTTTAGAAGCTCGGTAACCGTACCAGCCGCCCAACTGGTTATCGCCAATGCTCCCCACTTTAGCGGAAATAGTGGCAAAAACACTGGGGGAAGCATGGCGGAAATGGGGCAAAAAATGTTTGGCTAACAACACCGGGCCAATGCTATTAACGGCGAAATATTGCTGTAACTGTGATGGCTGTAAATGGCGCAAACTTTTTTCTGGTGGGTTGTCATCCACATGGAGAATGCCCACACAATTGATCAGCCAATTAACTTCGGTTTTACCCAATTGCTGACTAAATTGTGCAATCTGACTTTCTGAAGTAATATCCAACGACACTAGAGTTAAACGGTCAGGATTTTCCTTGGCTAAATGATCCAACTCGGCGATCGCCTGGCGGTAGGTGGCCCAAATTTTGACCGGAAAGGGAACTTGGGTAAGGAAATAACGCACAAAACCTAAACCAATGCCCCCGGATGCCCCCACTATGACCACCGTTTGGGGATGATTGTAGACTGGAAAATTCTGGTTTGCCATGGATTCAACCAACCAAAAAATGGTTAAGGATTAAGGAGATGGAAGGTAAAGGGCAAGCGGGCATAAATACCTTGGGGATCATTGAATTGGGCCAACTCTGTCAATTCCCGCTCTAACTGTTGCCAATTGCTTTGCAGAAATGGTGGTAGGACAAAGGAATTAGCCTGGGTGAAACTATGGCTGAGATTGCCCCACAGGAGGGAATTTAGCCCCCTTGGGGTGGGATATTCCTTTACTTGCCATTGCTCTCCCAACTCTGCTTGGGCCGCCGCTAAGGTCAAAGCCGTTTGCAGTCCCCCCAGTTGATCCACTAGCCCAACTTTTTGAGCTTCCACCCCAGTCCAAACTCTCCCCTGGGCCACGGAATCCAAGGCGGCGGGGGGTAAATTGCGGGCACTGCCTACCTTGTCTAAAAAAACATCGTAAACTCTATCCACCGCCCGTTGGAAAATAGCTAACTCCAACTCGGTTTTGGGTTTAATGCTGGAACCCACATTGGCCAACTCTCCAGTGGCCACTTCGTCCCAGTTTAGCCCCAGGCGATCGCCTAAATTTTCCACGTTAAAGAGAATGCTAAAAACCCCAATGGAACCGGTGACGGTGTTGGGTTGGGCGACAATTTTTTCCCCAGCGGTGGCAATCCAGTAACCACCGGAGGCTGCCACATTGCCCATGGAAATAATCACTGGTTTCTGGGCCTGCAAAAGCTCCACTTCCCGCCAGATAATATCCGCTGCACTGGCGCTACCACCGGGACTATTAATTCTGAGTACCACCGCTTTAATGTCATTATCCTGGCGAATAGTCCGCAATAGTTCCCCATAGCGATCGCCGCCGATATTTTCCCAGGTGCCCCTACCATTAACAATGGAACCTTCTAGGTAAACAATGGCTACTTTGGGGCCTTGGTCGTGGCTTTCGGCTTCCCATGTTTGTAGCCGATGGTACTCAGCCAAACTAATTTTTCTAAACTCCTGTTCTTCTTCTTCATCCGCTTTATCGGAGTCATTAATCCAAACCCCTGACTGTTTTAACTCCGCCAAAGCTTCATCCCAATAGGTCACTTTGTCCACCAAATTTTCCCTTAGGGCTATGTCGGCAAAGAGTAAACCTTCTTCATTGGCGATCGCCTGGAGTTGGGGCACTGTTAATGAACGATTATCAGCAACACTGGTTAAATAAATTTGCCAAATTTGCTCTAGCAGGAGCTGTTGTTGCTGGCGATTTTCTGGACTCAGGTTTTCCCTGGTGTAAGGTTCAATGGCCCCTTTGTAGCTACCCACCCGCAGGGTCTGGACCCCAATGCCAGCCTTGGCCAACGCTCCAGTAAAAAAAATTGGCTGGGTTCCCAAGCCGTTCATTTCCACCCCACCCATGGGATTAATTAAAACGGAGTCGGCAGTGGAAGCCAAATAATAGCCTAGTTCACTATAGTTAAGGCCGTAGGCAATAATCTTTTTGCCCGATTGTTTGAATTTAGCTAGGGCCTGTTGCACCTCACTCAAGTTGGCATAACCTTCCACTTGGTTACTGCGACGACCATCAATTAATAGGGCCACAATGCGGTCATCTCCGGCGGCCTTTTCAATGGCATTAACCACCGTTCGCAGGGGTAAAATTTCCTCCCGATTGCCCAGTAAACCCTGCTGTAAATTGAGGGTGGGGCTGGTGTCCCGAATGGGGGTAGCTAGATCGAGAATGAGGGCAGTTTTTTCCTCCAGTACGGGGTCTGCCTCAGCCGCAATCAGTACGAACAACAACACCAAACTGCTGGCCCCAAGGCTAAGCAAAACCACAATGGCTGCCAAGGTTCCGAGGAAACTAGCCACCATTTGCTGGAAAAAATTCTTCATGCCGGCTGACTGCGTGCTAATTCCTGGAGGGCTTTACGGTCAAGTTTAATCTCAATTTGATCGTTTTCCTTGGTGCCTAGGGTGCGGTAGGCGGAGCCTAGATAGAGGGGTTTAGTCAGGCCGGGCTGGGGATGGACCAAAGTTCGGGCCCGAATGACCATTTGTTCATTGCCATCGGTGGAAATGCGGCCGAGGGAAAAGTAATTATTGGCGGCCTGTTTGAGAGTGGCTTCCACTTCCGTGGGGGATACGGTCACCGGCACACTAATGACAAGTTGATTGGCGCCATTGTCATACACCCGATTGAAGCGCACCGACCCTTCCACCGCCGGGCGGTCAAACATGCCCAAACCGAGGCCAAAAATACCCACTGTTAAAACCGTCATGAAGCTCGTCACCCCCACCAGGCGAAAGCGGAATCCCCAACGGAAGATAAAGGCCAGCACCATGAAAATAAAACTGGCGATCGTAGCGTAGGCGGACCAACGAAGATAAATGGTAACGTCCATAGGTAGGGAGAGAATTACGTCAACAAATCTAACAGAAAATGCAGTTAGTTAATCTTCATCCCCCCGATCGCCAACGGCCCAGCTTGCTTTATTTGCCTGGGTTGGATGGCACGGGTAAATTGTTTTATCGACAACGGCCAGAGTTGGTGGATTACTTTAACCTGCTGGCTCTGCGCCTGACTCCGGGGCCTCTCCCAGACGATTGGTCGGCGATCGCCAACGTCTTACACCAATTAATCCAGCAACAGGAGGGGTTAACGTTGCCCCTCTACCTCTGTGGGGAATCCTTTGGGGGCTGCTTGGCCCTGGCCTATAGCTGTTTATATCCCCGGGAAGTGGCCAAGTTAATTTTGGTCAATCCTGCCACCGCCTTTGACCGTCGCCCTTGGTTACAGTGGGGCATTCCTTTCCATCAGTGGTTACCCAGCGCCCTACAAACGGTCACTACCCTCACCGGGCTACCCTTTTTAGCCGCCGTAGAACGTTTACAACCCCGGGATCGTCGCCAATTGCTCAATGCCATGCGCTCCATTCCTCCGGCGATCGTGGCCCAACGGTTGGCCCTATTGCAAAATTTCAACCAACAGGGATTAGACCTAGGAAAAATCAGCGCCCCCAGCTTAATTTTGGCCAGTGGCCGGGATTTACTACTGCCTTCCGTAGAAGAAGCCCACAAGTTACAGGCCCATCTTCCCAAGGCCATGGTGAAAATATTGCCCCACAGCGGCCACGCCTGTTTGCTGGAAAAAGAATTATCCCTACAAAAGATTTTGCAAACTTCCCAATGGTTACCGGAGCTAGTTTTACTTAACAAAAATTCATGAGCCCCGGCGGTATTGACCCTTGATTGTGGTCTGCCATTCGGACTACATTGCAAAGATTAGAGAAACTTGTTTAACAAAAAACGTCGTAATTTTTGCGACCACCACCTTATTAGAGAATCCTTTAGGAGAACCCATGAATATTGCCGTTGTGGGACTGAGCCATAAGACAGCCCCGGTGGAAATTCGCGAAAAACTCAGCATCCAAGAAGCTAAGTTGGAGGAAGCGTTAACCCATCTGCGGAGTTATCCCCACATCGAAGAAGTCACTGTCATTAGCACCTGCAACCGCCTGGAAATTTACGCGGTGGTGACGGACACGGAAAAGGGGGTGGTGGAAATTACCCAATTCCTTTCCGAAATTGGCAATATTCCCCTGGCAACCCTACGCCGTTATTTGTTTACCCTCCTCCACGAAGATGCGGTGCGCCATTTGATGCGGGTGGCGGCTGGCCTGGAAAGTTTGGTGCTGGGGGAAGGGCAAATTCTCGCCCAAGTGCGTACTACCCATAAGTTGGGACAGAAATATAAAGGGGTGGGTCGTCTGCTCGATCGCCTCTTTAAACAAGCCATTACCGCCGGTCGTCGGGTCAGAACAGAAACGGACATTGGTACGGGGGCTGTGTCCATTAGTTCCGCCGCGGTGGAGTTGGTTCATCGTCAGGTGGATTTATCGAGCCAAAAAACCGTCATTATCGGGGCCGGTAAAATGGCTTGCCTGCTGGTAAAACATTTGTTGGCCAAGGGAGCTACGGACATTACCATTGTCAACCGTTCCCAACGCCGTTCCCAGGATTTAGCCAACCAATTCCCCCAAGCCCAACTGACCCTCTGTCCCCTCACCGATATGTTTACGGCGATCGCCGCTGGGGATATTGTCTTCACCAGCACTGGGGCGACGGAACCGATTTTGGATTGCCAGAACTTGACTGGCTGTGTGGTTAACCGCAAGAGCTTAATGCTAGTGGATATTTCCGTGCCCCGTAACGTGGCCGCCGATGTCCACGCCATGGAACAAGTGCGGGCTTTCAACGTGGATGACCTTAAGGAAGTGGTGGCTCAAAACCAAGCCAGCCGTCGGCAGATGGCCCGGCAAGCAGAGGCTTTACTAGAAGAAGAAATTGCCGCCTTTGACCTCTGGTGGCGATCGCTGGAAACGGTGCCCACCATCAGTTCCCTCCGCAGTAAGGTGGAAGATATTCGGGAACAGGAATTGGAAAAAGCCCTTTCCCGTCTGGGCAGCGAGTTTGCCGAAAAACATCAAGAAGTAATCGAAGCCCTCACCAGGGGCATCGTCAACAAAATTCTCCATGAACCCATGGTGCAACTGCGGGCCCAACAGGACATTGAAGCCCGTAAGCAATGCCTGCGCTCCCTCAAAATGCTGTTTGATTTGGAAGTGGAAGAACAGTTCGGTTAGAACTTATTGTGAACTACTCCTTTCTGTTAAAGCGAGACAGGGGAATTTCCGCTTCTAAAGGTTGAAGGACCCCCTACCCGTTAGTTATGGGGGGGTTAACCCTAATTTTTTCCGTTTCCAAGTTGTTAAGAACTCAAAAATCGGCTCCCTGTTCTCCCGTGGAGTCGTTTTCCCTTTTGGTCCCCGTCCCCAAAGCCTAGCCAAACTCCTAAGCTAGAATTATCGAGGAAGACATTAGCGCCGAGGACAACTAGGCCATGGCATTGGTCCACAGCGGGGTAATTGAGAACTATATCCAACGGGTGACCGAGTTAAGTCAATCCACCCAGCGCATTCCTACCAGCACGGAACTAGAGGCGATCGCCGGGGAACTGGGCATTGAGCCGGAGGAAATCAAGGCCGCCCAAAAACAGGCAACCGACCATTTCACCAGAGCCCAGGGCTATATGCGTTTGGGTTATTGGGATGATGCCATTGCGGAGCTGGACGATGCCATCGCCTTTAATCCTGGAGAATCAAAGTTTTTGCTTTGTTCCGCTGAAGCCCACCTCGGTAAGTGGAAACACCATCACCGTGCCCAGGATGCAGATCAAATGCATTTGCGGGTGCGCCAATGTCTATCCTTAGACCCTGGTTGTGAAGCAGCTTTAAATTTGCTGGGGGAATTTCGACGGCGGCAGAGGAGCTATTTCCGCACTTTAATGGGGGGTCTGATCTTTGCGGGGGCTGTGCTCTGTGGAGGGGGAATTTACTATTTTCTCCAGGGGGGACTACCGTTTGTAATTGAAGAAAAGGCCCGTTTGGAAGATTTGCAAAACACCATCAGGAGTCAAAACGATACCATTGCCCAACTGATTGGGGAACAGAAAGCCCTACGGCGGGAGTTTGAAGCTGCCCTAAATCAGCAACTGCAAGAAAATCGTCAGAGCGGCGATCGCCTCAATAAACTGTATGCCCGCTTTAAATATCTAGAGGATAAGGTCAAAGAATATCAAAATCCTCCCATTGTGGTGCCGACCCCAGCCCCTACTCCCCCCCCGGCCCAGGGGAATTCATCACCGCCGTTGGTGGATGGTCGCAAAAACTAATGGAAGGCAAATTCCAGAACGCTCCCCCTAGGGCAGAATACTCAATGCCGCAGAAGCGATTGCGCACCGCCGAGAGGGAATAGGGACTCACCAGATAAATAAAGGGCAAATATTCCTGCACCTCCATCTGCATTTGGTCGTAAACCAGACTTCGTTCCTGTTGGGGAATAATTTGGGACGCTTTTAGGGCCAAATTGGCGATGTTCTGCTCCCAGGGAGCCACCGTTTGTCCCTGTAAAGGTTGGGCGCCGGCCTGGGGGTGCTGATTAAACATATGTAAATTGCCCTTAACATACCAAACATTAGGTATATGGGGATCGTTGCCGCCGGTCAGTCCTAAAACCACCGCATCCCACTCTAAGCTATTGCTTAACTTGTCCACTAACACGCCAAAACTGATGGGGCTAAAGTCCACTTGCATGCCCAATTTACCTAGATCTTCTTGAATTTGAGTACCCAAAGCTTCCCGCACTTTATTGCCGGCATTGGTGTTGAGCACAAAGCGGACACGGTTACCCCGATCATCCAATAATTGTTGTTGATTGTTATAGGTAAAGCCCCCTGCTTTTAGTAATGCTTGCGCTTTTTCTGGGTCATAGCTATAGACTTTGACATCGGGATTAAAAAAGGGAGATTGCACGGGGATAAAGGAATTTTGCTTTTCCCCCAGCCCTCGATAAATGTTATTAACCATTCTTTCCCGGTCAATGCCATAGGCGATCGCCTGACGGAAATTGAGATTATTAAACCAGCGAGATTTAATTGGGTCCACTAAGGGTTTGCCCTGGCGCTTACCTTGGTTGAGATTAAAGGTTAAATAGGTGCTAGCGTAGGTGGGGCCACCGTTATAGATGACAAAATTACCCCGTTCCTCCTCCTGTTTGAGCAGGGAAAAGGATTCCGGCGGCACTCCCAGGGAATCTAAACTGCCAGAACGAAATTGCAGCAGGGATGTATCGGTGCTTTCCACAATGGCCCACACCACCCGGGGAATATAGGGCAGGGATTCACCGTTGGGGCCCTTTTCCCAGTAGTAGGGATTCTTACTAAAAATTACCCGTTGGCTGGTGACGTAGCGGGCTAATTTATAGGGACCATTGACCACAATTTGATCCGGGGGAGTGTTGGTGCCCCAGGTGCTTAAAAATAAGGGATTACCATTTTCATCGGTCTTTTCCACCGTTTCCCGCAGAATATGGGCGGGCAAAATCGGAAATTGGGCCGTGTCTAAAAAGGGGGCAAAGGGTTCTGGGATGTTAAAAGCCACCTGGCGATCGCCTACTTTTGTGATCTTCGGTTCGGCCTGACTTTCTCCCACCTTCAAACCGTCCCGGTAATTATTGGGAATTTTGGGGTTTAAATAAAGATCATTGTAGGAAAATAGTACATCATCGACAGTGAGGGGTTCTCCGTCCGACCAGCGTAGACCTCCCCTGAGGGTAAAAGTGATGGTCAAATTATCCGGCGAAATTTCCCAACTTTCCGCCAAAGCTGGTGTTCTTTCCCCAGTGAGGGGATTTTCCCTGATTAGCCCTTCGTAGATATAACCAAAAACGTTGGGGGATTCCTGGGACAGAACGGCATTAAAAGTTTTGGGATCGCTCAACACGGAAAAAACCACCTGGTCTTTTAGTTCCGGAGAAAAACAACCTCCTAAGGAAAAAGTCAGCATGAGGCAACACAACACCATACTGACTAATTTTCGTCCCCAACTCCGACCCAGTGGATAATTTTGCTGGCCTAACTTTTCTACCTTGGCGATCGCCGTCTTCCTTTTTTCTACCACCCTATTCATTGCTACTTTGTTTCCCCAATGCGTAAACTGCCCCTGTGAAGACCGTCAATATGGCCAAGCTGATGGACCAACTCCCTCCTAAGCCCCATTTCAAGCCCCAATTACAAAGGGCTCCCATGACGAGGAAGGGCAAAATACTCATCACCGAAGCATAGAAAGCATTCTGGGCTTCCCGAGCCTCCCTGGTGCGTTCATATTCTTCTACAGAAGTGTAGAGGGAACGTTCGGCAAAATTAAACCACCGTTGCAACTGTTCAATTAGCCAATTGCGCCCACTGCCCCAAGTTAGGTACAGCCCCAATGCCCATAGGGTTGCGCCGGCAATCATCGCCGTATTAATGGGAATTTCGAAAGGAATCCAGTCCATGAGCATGGGGAGCGCCATTTGCAGTTTTTAGAATCTTAACAAACCCCCTGCCCCCACCACGGCGATCGCCCCTGGCCGCCGATAACGAAAAATTTAAATTTAGCCTAAATCCAGCCATGAATATCCGTCTCTAAAGTACAGATAAACACGAAAAAGAAAGCCGCCACTGAAGCAATGGGCGACCTCTAGCAATCGGAGGGTGATATTGACTTTATGTCTTATCTTTAGGTTAAGGCCGGAACGGCGGGCTTTATGTAGCCTATTTGACGAAAGTTCCCGTAACTAAGCTTTCCCCGTATAGATATGTAAGGGTTCCTTGACAAAGCGAATGTAAAAATGTTTGAACGTGGAGCGCAATACCCTGGGCAGGCCAAAATCAATGGGCATCAACACTTCCGGTAGTTTCCAATTATCTACCACCAACTCCCGGGGATGGGCCAGAGGAAAGGTCAATTCAGCGGGGGTGGGATTGAGTCCTAGCCGTTCTTGGGCCGCCATGGTGGGAATAGTAGCGGGGTCTAGTTGCAAAATATCGGTGATGACAAAATCTAGAGCAAACACATCGGGGCCAGCGGCCAATAACCCCACTTCCCTGGGGTCACCGTGCATCGGGCCATTGCCTTCATGGGCCATAATGCCATCCAAAATGGTTAAATCCGGGGCGATCGCCTTGGCAGTTTCCACCAACATTTCCCCAAAGCGATTGGCATCCTTGCCGGCTTCCATGTGCCACCAAGCTTTCATTTTGCCGGGGACGCAACCGAATAAATTTTTTACCCCCATGGTCATGGTCAATTGGGAATGGGATTTAAGCTTGGGTAAATTAATCACCACGTCTGCATCCATGGCCTCCTTGGACAGGCGCAAATGATTAAAATTATCGCTATCAGTGGCATAGCGCCCCCCCCGGAATTCCACAATGGGAATATTCAATGCCTGCAACAGAGGCAAATAGCCGTTATTCTCTGCCACCCCCCGGGCTGAACCAAACGCAGGACTATCCCCCATAAACGGTTTACCGCCTGCTTCCTGCACCAGCTGGGCCACGGCGGCTACCATTTCAGGGCGGGTAATACATTCCCTGCCGGGCCGGTTACCAGTCAACAAATTGGGCTTGAGCAAAACCCGATCACCTGGTTTGACAAAGTTGCCCATGCCGCCGAGGGGTTCAATTAAAGTTCTCAGGGAAGCCAGTAAACTTACTGCTTCGTAGGATTGGGCACGGAGCAAGCTAACGGGTTTGACCATGGTAGCGGCGAGTGATTGTAAACAAATGTGAATATAAACCTATTTCCGATTCTAGTCACATCAGACCCAAGATGCCAATTTGGGAGGACAATTTCTGCCAGTGTCCAAGATCGGAACGGAGAAAGTCACAGACCCTTAATTATCACCAACAATCCCGTCTATAATCGATTCATTGATTGGGGTGAAAAGTATGGTTGTAGAACTCACCGAAAGCAAAACTTTGTATGACACCGACTATAACCTCTGGGTGTTGGATATGGCGGCAAAACTTAAAAGGCAAGAATTTTCTGCCCTAGACTTAGAAAATTTAATTGAGGAGATAGAAGATTTGGGCCGGCGAGATAAGCGAAAACTTGAAAGTCTGCTCATGAAATTAATTGAACACCTCCTAATTTTGCAATATTGGCAGGCAGAAAAGTACAGAAATAGGGGGCATTGGGAACGGGAAATCTTTAATTATCGTAAACAAATTAACCGTCTTTTAGCAGACAGTCCTAGTCTTAATAATTATCTGGACAATAAATTTCATTCTTGTTACTTAGATGGAAAAAAAATGGCAAGCAAACATTCTCAACTTCCCCTCAGCACTTTCCCAGAAGCTCCCATCACGACCCTGGAAGATTTACTAGATGAGGATTGGTTACCGGAATAGACGAAAACTAGAATTAAGTTTATAACTAATTACGAGGTAAATACTATGGTTGCTGAACTCCGCAAAACTAATACAAATCTTTATAATGCCGATTACAATCTTTGGGTCTTGGAGACCATCGCCAAATTAAAAAATAAAGACCTAGAAAGTCTAGATTGGGAAAATTTAATTGAGGAGATAGAAGACTTGAGTCGGCACGATAAACATAAACTACAAAGTCTTCTCAATCATATTTTTGAACATCTCCTTTTGATTGTTTACTGGCAAGCAGAACTTGTTCGGAATCAAGAGCGTTGGGAAAGGAAAATTTTAAATTTCCGCTTACAATTTATTCAGGTATTAGAGGATAGTCCGAGTTTACGTAACTATGCAAGGGATTATTTAACTGAGGGGTATAAAAGAGGCAGAAAATTAGCGGCCAAACACTCTCAACTTCCACTCAGTAAGTTTCCCGAATATCCTATTGCTACTCTTGAACAGGTAATTGATGAAGATTGGTTACCCTAGGCGATCGCTACATGACTCATTTGGGTGTATAGATGTTATCCCCATTGATTGAGTGGAAGTTAAAATAAGATTTATAACTAATTACGAGGTAAATACTATGGTTGCTGAACTCCGCAAAACCAATACAAATCTTTATGATACCGATTACAATTTATGGATTTTAGACACCGTACAAAAGTTGCAATGCAAAGATTTAGACAGTCTGGATTGGGAAAATTTAATTGAAGAGGTATTAGGTTTAGGGCGCAGTGACAAAAGAAAGCTCGAAAGCTTAATGACAGGGTTAATAGAGCATCTTCTCAAATTAGGCTATTGGCAATCTGAAAGAAATTATAATCAAAATCACTGGCGCAGAGAAATTCGTAATTTTCGCAAACAAATTAAACGAGAATTAAAGGCTAGTCCTAGTTTGAAAAATTACCTTGTCCAAATATTTGACGAATTATATCAAGATGCAAGGGAATTATTAGCTGATGATTCCGGGTTACCCATTGATATATTTCCCGAGCAACCCATTGCTAGTATCGAGCAGTTACTGGATGAAGATTGGTTGCCCTAGGCGATCGCCTTGATGGAGATGATGCTACACCGTGAGTTATGGGAACACTATCTGGTTTGGTTAAGTTTTTTGAAGAGGCGATCGTCGTTGGGTTTTTGGGGTAGGTTGAAGATTGTAGATTTCCAGAAGCCAGTATTTAATGAATGATGCCAGTAACGCCGTTAAGGTCTATTCAAATTATCTAAGTAACATTTGCCCGGATATTAACCCTGGTATCGTGTCAGGTGTTGTTGCTTGTCTGGAGAATACGCAATGGGAAAATCCCCAATCCGTTGATGATTTTAACCAGATTGCAGTGATTGCGTTGATCGAGGCGGAATATTGCGATGATTTGACGGTTAGACAGCTTTATGTAGAAATGGCGTTGGAGGCGTTGAATAATAGTCTATCGATTGAGAAAAGCTGTATTGCCTTAGCCCATTTATCGTTTTTGATGTCGATGATTGGCGATAGATCCCAAGCGGTGAATTTAGCTTGGGATGGTTGGTTGACGTTAACGACGCAGAATTTGGAGGTTAATCATAAAGGCGCTCTGGTTTATCTGCCTGTTGTCAAGAGTGGATTAGAAAGGTATCGCGCTAGGGTGTTAATTTATATTCTAAGCAAGGCTTCTTTAAAGCAAAGATTGTTGCTTTTGCTAAGTGAGGCGCTATGTTTTTCTTCATTGGTCTTTTACAATCAGACGGGATTGCGTTGGTTACAATTGGCGCGGGGGGTTAATCCAAATTCGTCGGGGTTAAACCTAAAGCTAGGGGCGGCGATGTGTACGGCGAAGCAGTGGGAGGGGATTTATTATTTATGTCATGTCCATGACGTAGCACCAGATGATCATCAGTTAATGCAGGCACTTTATTTGGCTTGTCGGGATGTGGGGAAAGTAGCAGAGGCCCAAAGGTGGTTAGCGTTAGCCTATGAGTCAAAATCAGTTCCGGGGGATCAATCAAAAAAATGGACGGATTTGGCAGTAGATAGTCCATTTACATATGTTGTTTTTGATGATGATATTGTTCTGGCGGTGGAGGCGAGTTTTAAAAGTTTGGTGACCAGCGTATTGATAGCAGAAGGAGATTGGTTTGAGGATGAGATGGAATTTTGGCGGGATTGGATTAAACCGGGGATGACGGTTATTGACGTAGGAGCTAATGTGGGGGTTTATACGTTTAGTTCGGCAAAGCAGGTGGGGGAAACGGGTAGGGTTTTGGCGGTGGAGCCGTTTTTGGGCTGTGTTCGTTGTTTGCAGGAAACTTGTCAAATTAATGGCTTTGATTGGGTGACGGTCTGTCCTGGAGCAGCAAGTAATCGCCAATGTACGGCTCGTTTATCGTTAAATTCAGCTAGTGAGTTAAATGAATTGATTATGGATGATCGAGAAGGGGGAGTGGTTGAAGTAGTAGAATGTTTTACATTGGATTATTTGTTTGAGCAAGATGGGTTGGAACGAGTTGATATTATTAAGATCGATGCAGAGGGCCATGAGTTAGCGGTGTTGGCGGGTAGTGAAAGGGTTTTATCGAAATTTTCGCCGGTTATTTTGTATGAAAACATTGCGGGGAGTCATGGCAGCAATCAGGCAGTGGCGGAATATTTAGTTTCGATTGGTTATCAACTGCTTCGTTATCAACCCTATGTACGGCAACTAATTCCTATTGAGTCCGTTGCTCAAGTTGGGGGAAGTCTCAATATTATTGCGATTAGAAACCATTAAATTAACCCTATAATTATTTTAGCTAAAAAGTATTATGTCAGTGTTTTTAGAAGCTCTCAAACGTCATGGTCATTTAACTAATTTACACATGACAGTCTGTAATGTCGGGTCGCGCAAGTTAGGTCAACATGATGATTATGGCAGTAGTGATTGGGGTATTTTTGCGCCGAATCTTACAATTTATGGCTTTGATGCTGATGCGGACGCTTGTGATGCGGCCAATACTGATTTAGAAAATAGACAAGTTAATTGGAATGAAGAACATATTCCCATTGCTTTGAGTGATAAGGTCGGAGAAAGAACGTTATATGTTACCCAAAACCCAATGTGTAGTTCTTTGTATCCACCGAATGAGCCCTATTTAGCTCGTTTTCAGGGATTGCCGGAGTTAGTGAATCTTGATTTTTCTATTGGATTGGAAACTACCACGTTAGACGAATTTTGTCGAGAAGCAAGGATTAATCAAATAGATTTTTTGCAGGTGGATGTACAGGGAGCAGATTTATCTGTACTGGAAGGGGGACAGGAGATTCTCAAAACAATTTTTGCCGTTCAAATTGAAGTGGAATTTTCCCATTTGTATGAAGGCCAACCTTTATTTGCAGATGTTGATGTTTATCTTCGTAAAAGAGATTTTACCTTATTTGATTTAGCTACTTCCTATGGTGTTCGTTCACGTTCTCCCATTGCATCGAGAATTCGTCCAGGTCAATTGTTGTGGGCAGATGCGTTTTATTTTCGAGATTTGTTGCAAAAAACTAAAAATGACCCTCAGAAATTATTAAAGTTAACTTTCATTGCTGATATTTTAAATTTTCCTGATTATGCACTAGAAATTATGGAATATTTAACCCTCAATTATGGGTCTGACCCTCGTTATAATTTGGCAGATGTCATTTTGGATGGACTATCTCAATTTCCTGATTTAGTTCAGCAAGATTTGGGTTCCCTGGAGATTATCCAGCGTGTTTTTGATTAGGAAATTCAGCTTGAATGTTATCATCCTCAACACTTGAAAAATTGGCAAGTAAGCATTCTCAACTGCCTTCGGGCGGATTCCTTGAAGATTCCCTTGTCAAACTCGAAAAGTTACTGAATGAAGATTGGTTATCGAAATAGAGAGGAACTGCTAAGTTTTTTGAAGAAGTGAGCTATTTTAGAAAATCTGTGGGTAGACTGGTGACATGACTTCATCAATAAAATAGTATAGCAAAAGAGTTAAGACTACTCACGGTTTTTGGGTCCTAAGAGGTGATGCACTGTTGCGAGATGGTAATGAAAATAGTATTTTTTGACTTAATTGGATTTGATTACTCAGTGGGTACAGTATTTGAGGCTCCATTGGGGGGATCACAATCGGCATTGTGTTATCTAACAATGAATCTAGCCAATCTGGGGCATGAGATATTCATAGTCAATCAGGTATCAGCACCAACTATCTCTTATGGAGTTACTTGTTTACCTATTAATTGTGTGACTAATAAGCTTTGGCAAATGTTTGATTTTGTCATTTGTTTTAATGGTGCGAATAGTGGCGAGGTGTTAAGAGAGATTTGTGGAGAAGCAACAAATATTATTCTTTGGAATCAACACGCGCATGACCAACCGGCAGTACAGAATTTACATAAACAAAAAGAGAGAGAAGCCTATGATGCTTTTTTCTTTATTAGTGATTGGCAGGCAAAATGTTTTATTGAAAAATTTGATATAGAAAGGGAGAAAATTACTATTGTCAGAAATGCGATTAGTTTTGCTTTTGAAGATTTATTTAAGAACCAAACTTCGATTTTGACTACTAAATCCAAGCCTATTACTCTCGCTTATACAAGTACTCCTTTTCGAGGACTGGATCTTTTAGTAGATATTTTTCCAAAAATACGAGAGAAATTTCCTAGCGCTGAATTAAAAATATTCTCTAGTATGAAAGTTTATCAAATGCCGGATGAACAGGACAGTAAAGATTTTGGCAGTTTATATGAAGCTCTAAATGCTATTGAGGGCGTAGATTATGTGGGGTCTTTATCACAGCCAGAGTTGGCAAAAGCTCTAAAGGGAGTCTCGATTTTATCCTATCCAAACACATTTTCCGAGACATCTTGTATTGCTGTGATGGAGGCACTGGCTAGTGGTTGTCATGTCATTACTAGCGACCTAGGGGCATTACCAGAGACAACAGCAGGATTTGCAACTTTAGTGACGTTTAATCCGGATTTGGAAATTTATAAACGGGATTTTGTTGAAGCAATTATTGAATACATTACTAAGTTAAAAACAACAGATGCTAATAGAGTGGAAGAACAATTACAAAGTCAAGTTGATTATTGTCAACAGAATTATGTTTGGAAAGAACGTGCTCAAGAATGGCTCGAAAAACTTTATGAAATTAGAGGTTATAAGTTTTTCTGTCTTGAAGATTATCAATCAGCTATTACTCTGTATGAAGAGGCTATTTCAGTTTATCCTGATAATGTATTTTACTATTGTTATCTAGTCTTGTCTTTGGTAATACTAGGTGAGCAAGAAGCTGCTATTTCTATCCTTTTATTGTGTGTTTCAAATAACAAGACAAGTGAATCATCAGATTTGCACGGCATCTTTGAAAAGATTGTGGAATTAGAAATACAAAGATTAACAGAAAATAATAATCGAAATTCCATAAATGCGATCCACGAGTTCATTTCTCTACTAGAATAGTTGTCAGCACCATCTTAAATTCATCTAGAGTAAAGTTTATGAACCAAAGTCCTGAGCAGCTAATGGAAACCGAATACTTGGCTGATAACCATGAAAAAATTGATAGTTACTTTGGCACATTTTTTGACTTCATGAGAAGTTCCCTTGCCTCCGGTGGTTCAGAACTAGGGTTAGGAATGACACTATTCTCACTGGTAGTTAGTACGAAGTCTACAAGGATTCTTGAAATAGGTCGTTTTAAAGGGTTTTCTACCTTATGTCTAGCAAATGCTCTAAAATTTTTGTCTATTGGCTGGCAAGAACCACAACAACATAAACAAAGACCAGAAATTAATTATTCTGAATTTGACAAACCTATTAAAGGTAAGCTTTATTCTATTGATCCTTGCCCTACGGTTGAATCGCAGAATTTGATTACACTAGCAAAGTTGGAAGAATATGTTGAATTTATTAATGCCCGCTCTGACGAAGTTACATTTCAAGAAGAGTTTGACTTTATTTTCATTGATGGAGACCATAGCTATGCAGGGTGCAAGGCAGATGTTCTTAACTATATACCTTGGTATTTAAGATCTGGCGGATATTTTGTCCTTCATGACTACTATGGCTGGTACACTCCAGACAGGCAAAACAACTCCCCTGTCAAGATGGTGATCGACGAGATTATAGAAGAGGGATTATGTGAACAGATACTTATTGATACTGGTTATATGTCTTTTGTTGTTTTTAGGAAATGGTGATGAGCTATGTTTCATTACCTACAATCCTTAACCGGTTACAATGGAGACATTGATTGCATTTATCACTGAAATACTGAGTGCTTCTTTTATGACCTCTAGGTAATTCTCTTGAACCTTAAACTCACTGTCATGCTGAAGATATTGAAAATTGATCTCATTTTCCCATAAATAATAAGTGTTCCAATGCAGTCCTCCCTGATTTAAAAGTTCGATGATGTATTCATCCTCTTCCCCAAAGTCAAGATATTCTATGACCGGATATTTTGGTAGAAATGTTAGCATATCTCCGTCGTCTACCCAAACCAGGTAGCGGTGATGGATATATCCTCTCCAGAATGGACTTCCTCCATCAACGCCTCGACAACATTCTGAAATGGGAGAAGGGGTCTCAATGTATCCAGCTTTTGCCACCCGAGACATTTCTTGACAAACCCAGGCCGGATTATAAATGTCTTCAAGAACATGACGGCAGTAAATAAAATCAACACTTTTGTCGTCATAGGGTAATAATTCTGTATTTATGTCCATGACATGAACTTTCTTTCCTTTGAGACGGGGAGACAGTTGCCAGTCAATAAATTCTGTAGCTAACTCAAAAGGGATATGGCCTGGCCCAATTTCCACAATTAGTGACTCAGGATTAAGCAAGGATAAGACTTTTGTTTGGATTGGAGCGTAGGGATCCCAATAATGGTTTATAATTTTCTTATGGATACTATGTTGCATAAGCTTTAAACTATGTGAATAAGCCATACAATAAATTGTACGATATTCTATTGCCATTGAGGCCAACGTCGAAGTCAAGATACCAAAGTCTCATCTGGGAAAATGATTAAGTTTTTTTAAGCTATGTTTGGTTTTTGGTGTGGTTAGGGCAACATTCTAACCATAAGTGTTAAAAAAATGACTGATTGCTATGACTTTGGATATAGAGCAGATTAATGGTTTGATTGACGCTGAAGACTATGAAAGGGTGATCGCCATTTTAGAGAAGCAAATTGACGAAGACCCGACAAATCTTGAGTTGTATTGGTATTTGGGACTTGTTTATTTACTACAGGAAAGCGAAGAATTAGCTCAGGAAATTTGGTTGTCAATATTGTTACAGGGGACCATAGAAGAAGTCGAACAGTGGACCATTGAGCTAATAAATTTTCTGGAAATTAAAGTCAAAGAAAATATTACGATAAAAAAAATAGGTTATGCAAAAATTATATATGAAAATATTCTGGTTATTCAGCCTGAATATGAAAACGCTGAACTTTTATCTGATTTAATGAATTTCTTATACAAATTAGGTACAAGCTACGGGCTTCAGCAAGAATACGAAAAAGCAATTATTGTTTATTCCGATATACTAAATTTAAATTCTAGCCATAATCATACCTGGCATTCTGTCGCTCTATGTTTTTACCATTTAGAAAACTATCCAGAAGCCGAAAGTGCAATACTCAAGGCTTTAGAAAAAGATGCTTCTTCCGATAATTATTATGGTCTAGGTCTAATTTTAGACAAACAGCAGAATTACTCTAATGCCATTGATGCTTACAATAAAGTCATTAATCTTGATCCCAACTTTTTAAATGCTTACATTGCGTTAGGAAATCTATATTATCAACAAGAAGATTTTGAAAATGCTCTGGACTGTTATCATCGCCTCCTAAAAAAATCCCATAAATTGGGACAACCTCATATTAAAAATAATGTAAAAGAAATTTTTAAAATCAAAAAATATCCCAAGGCAACTCTTTATTTGGGTTATATTAACTATGCCTCTGATAATTATGATAAAGCTATTGATTATTTTGAAGAATATCTAATAGATGCAAAACTTGATATTGAACTATGTCTCAGCTTAGGCCAATCCTATGTTAGGACTAATCAGACGGTAAGAGCCATTGAGTTTATAGAACAATCTTTGACCGTATTTCCAGAAGATCTTGCTCTTCGAACTTTTAATCAATCAATTCTGCCTGTGGTTTTTGAAAATGATGAAGATATTCAATTCTACCGCAATCGCTATAGTTCACTATTGACTGAGTTATTGGATCAATATTTGCCATCAACTTTAGATAAAGCAAACGAAGCATTTGTTGGCATAAATAAAAACAATAGCTTTTATCTAGCTTATCAAGGACAAAATGATTTAACTATCCAGAAAAAATATTCAACTTATCTTCACTCAATTCTTAAAGTGGCTTACCCTCAATTTTGTCAAAACAAAATTCTAAGCTCTGACATTAATCAACGTAAAATACGTGTTGGTTTCGTTTCGCAACACTTAGATGGATTAGGGCAACTTTATATTGGATGGCTTAAATATTCTGATAAGGAAAAATTTGATTTTTATATCTACGATCTTTCTCGAATTGAACCAGAAAAATCTGAACCAACGCGAGATAAATTTAAGCAATATAGCCATCAAATGTGGTACTTAGATAAAGATGATAATTTAATTGATTTATGTCGGAAAATTGAGTTCGACCAACTCGATATTTTAATTATGCCTGAAATTGCTGTTTCTGCTAGAGTTGGTCCTCTATCCTGCCTACGCTTAGCCCCTGTTCAATGTACTACTTGGGCGCATCCAGTTACATCAGGAAGTCCATGTGTTGATTATTTTTTGTCCAGTGATTTAATGGAGCCAGAAGATGGAGATCAGCACTATTCTGAGAAATTGATTCGCCTTCCTAATCTAGCTTTTCCTATTAGTAAGCGAAAATATCCTCGACTAGAAAAAAGACGTAGTGATTACGAAATTGGAGAAGAAAAAATTGTTTATTGGTGTTGTCAAAGTTTATTTAAATATCTTCCCCAACATGATTACATTTTCGCATCCATAGCTCAATACAGCGACAAGTTTCTATTTGTTTTTATTGAGTCTGATCATAGTCCTATTGTGACTAATACTTTTAGGAATCGTCTTAAATTAGCATTTTCAAAATTTAATTTAAACTATAAATCATACTGCCATTTTTTGCCAAGATTGAATAAGTCAGATTTTAGTAGAGTGACGCAATTGGTAGATATTTTTCTTGATTGCTTAAGCTGGTCGGGTGGATTTACTACAATGGAAGCAATTTCTAACGAACTACCTATTGTTACTTTACCAGACAAGCTAATGCGAGCACGTCATTCCTATGCCATCTTAAAAATGTTAGATTTGACCGTGACTATTGCTTCTAATGAAAATGAATACATTAACATTGCTGTGCGACTTGGATTAGATGCTTCCTGGAGACAGTCAATAAAAGATAGGATTAAAGTCAATAAATATCGTATTTTTGAAGATAGAGAATGTATTGTTGGTTTAGAACAGTTCTTTCTTGAAGCAACCAACAAAGAACATAATATTATCCCAATATTATCCCAGTAAGTTAATTATCCTTTTGTGGCATTTTTATCTGAATAACTCCATCCTCTAAAACTTCAACTTTTCCACCTAAAGCAGCAATTTCTTCTGTGACTCGTCTGATAGTTTTCTGGTCTGGGTTATTACTCAAGATGTTCATCCAGGCAGTAATGCGAGCAAATTCACTATCAGGATTGCTTTTTAAAAACTCAATTGATCTTTTGCTAATTTCTACAATGCGCCTACTGTCTTCTGTATTGTAAGCCTGAGCAGATTTAATGGACTTAAGATAAGATTCTTTGGCTGCATCCGTATCTCCAAGAAATAGGAGCTCGTTATTACCCTTAGCTCGCCATAAATAATAGGTAGGAACGGATGATTTAAATGTTATAGGTTGCCTTTTTAATGTGTCTGCTAGAAGATTAACACTTTCCTGTGGTTCCCCAGCGAATAAGGACAATGCTACGTCTAACCTAGAAATAGCATTGTTAAACAAAGGATCTTTATTAATAATTTGCTCAAAATAGTCTGCAATCAATGAGTAACCGGATTTTTCTCTAGCTTCATTATCTCCAAAGTATTGAATGAATTGTAAATACAACCAGTCAGCCATCAAATTACTAAAACCAAGAGATGGGGTCTTGCCCAATGTGGTTATTTTTAGTTTTTTATTTTCTACCTGAAGGCTACGGTCTTGCGATCTTGCAGAGTCTTTTATATTAATAATGCTTAAAGACTGAAGATGGATAACACACGAAAGACTAACCGTCACAAGTAAGATACTGAACAGTAAACTTTTGTGGCTCATGGGAAAAAAATATAGGTCTATTCAACAAAGGGCACATCTACTGAATGTTAACACCGCCGTTGCTGCAAATACCACTAGAAGAGGCAGGTGCTTGACTGACCACAGCGCCATAGGGACTTTGACAAAGTTTCATGCTAAAGACTCCCGGTCCCTGATCATAATACACCCCCATCGAATAGGCTCGATAAGGATCATTGCCCAAATTCTTTGGAACGGCATTACTAACCGCTGTAGACTGACTAGAACTCACAACAGAAAAATCATAGTAATTTTGGCTGAGCGCTATGCCCATTTCGGGGTAACTACTAGAGAAAACCCTGTTCTCAAAATGATAACCCTGCTGAGCAAACCCGATAACGCTCAAGCCTTCCTTTGCTTCAACCTCCCGAGCTTTACCAACAAACCTAAAAAGACTGGGCAAAGCTATGGCTGTCAGCACCCCGGTTACCATTACAACGACCAAGAGTTCCAGCAAAGTGAACCCCCGACCTAAGGCTTCACCATTTTTGCTTTGAACAGATCTCTTCCTACCGTATAACCTGTTTAACATGTTTACGTTGCTAAGTTTTTAGTACTTAACGATGCCAAACACCATGCTCAAAAGACTCCTCAAAACGGCGCACTAAACAGGGCTGAAAAGAATTGTGTCAACTTGTTTCAGCCCCACCCTTTATTGTTCTAAATACCCAACTATTATCTACCAGTTTCCAGACTTAGATGGAGTTACAGAACCATTAGTCAAGGTAAAAGTTCCGTCTGCAGGCGTGTAGGTAATTGCAGTTGTGATTGTAGTTGTATTATCTCCGTCTGGGGCGAGAGCAGTGGCGGTATTTGTTACAGCGGTACTACCGGCACCGCTAGCGGCAAACGAGAAATATTTTCCGCTTGCAGGAACCTTAGTATCAAGGCTCGTTATGGCTGATGCAAACACAGGGTTTTCGGTGCGGTATACTTGCTGACCACGATTTATAGCCCCAAGAGTGGTCTTACCCTCTGACATACGAGCTTTACCAACTTGGTTGAGCAGGTTAGGCAGGGCGATAGCAGCAAGTACACCAATGATGATTACTACAACCAACAGTTCAATTAAGGTGAAACCTTTTTCTTCCTTTTTCTGGGTTAGGTGGGAGAGCAATTTGAATTTAAAATTACTGGCCATGATTGACTTCTTCCTTTTGTAGGGGGAATTAAAATAACTGGTCGGAACCCTTCTAGCTGTAACCTACCCATGATTCTCCATTGACCTATCACCCCCCTCAATTATTTTTTTGTAGGCCGCCTCCATCTCCCGCGTAAAGGCTTCCCCTTGCCATAGAGGAGATGTTTGCTTGGCTTCGAGTAACGTTTGTCGGATTTGTTGGCGTAGTGGGTTATCATTTCCCAACCGAATTGCCCATTCCACATACTCATCTGCATTATGGGCAATGCCAGCGGTCAGGCCTACCTGGCGCATAAAGGCATAACTATTACGGGCTGAAAATTGTTTCCCCACCCAGGTGACCAATGGAATCCCCATCCACAAAGTTTCCAGTGTTGTTGTTGCTCCACTGTAGGGGTACGTATCCAAAATGATATCGGCAATGGACAAATTAGCCCTATGGGTAGATTCATCGGCATCCCCATCGAGAAAAATCAGTCGCTCTAGATCAATTTTCATGTTCATAGCCAAATTTTGTACCATTTGACGTAACCTAGAGTTACGATTGCGATCCTTAATCAATAAGATACTTTCTGGAACGGACTGTAGAATTCCCAAGTGCAATTGCGCCATGGACGGTGTGTATTTTGTGCTGTGCTGTACAGCTAGATATATCACTGCGTTCTCTTTAATGCCCAGTGTTTGTCGAGTTACTGTTGGTATTCCCACCTCAAATCCATCCACTGCAATATAGGTATTTGGTAAATACCATAGCTGTTCCCGATAATATCGCTGATTGTCCCGAGGTAAAACCAACTCATCTACGAAATAATAATCGATTGTAGGCAAGCCGGAAGCATCTGACCCCAGCCAAGTGACTTGAATAGGAGCTGGTTTGAGCGCTAATACCTGGGCTACTGTGTTATTGGTCAGCCCATCAAGATCAATCAGTAAATCCAGTTGATCTGCTTCTATTGCTGTTGCAATTTCCCTTGAGTCCCGCCCAAAACTGGCAACTTTGTCAGCATTCGGTAACATCCATTGCTCGGTTAGTTCATCATTATTTTGAGCGACTAAATACAAGTAAACTTCAAACTGGTTATGATCATGATAATGAAACAACCAACGACTCAGCCAACCGACGGAGTGTTTTCTAAAGGTATGACCAATATAGCCAATTTTTAACCTCCTCTTTATAAATTTAGAAGTCGATGAAATTAGAGAGGATTGAGACTTTTGTTTTTGTTGTGGTTCTGCGTAGGCTGTTTGAAACATGGCCGCTGTCGAATTTAGGTAACGCCGATTTATCGCGGGATCATCCTGGAGATATAACAAAGGAAAACCTATTGCCCAGAAACGAGGTGCAATAAAACTGTCTATAACAACGCATTCCACTTGACATAACTTATTCAGACTCAGGCATAACTTTTTAAACAACTGTTTTTGCTCAATCTCCACCCAATTGCTATGTTGCATTAGCAACAATAATACTCGAGAATATATAAAACAATTCAAGTCAATCCGATGCTCCTTTATATCTCTACATTCATATAGAAGCTCTGAGAACTCAGCCAGTTTAGTTTCATTGCCTAACAACTTATAATAATCCGTAAAATAGCAAATAGTCGACAAGTTGTGTGGGCAAGATTGCCAGCATATTTGCGCAATATCACTGGCATACGTAAAGTAATATTTTTTCGTAGCCATCTTCTCGCCGACTTCCATGACTGGCACCAGCCAATCTAACCCATTCAATAGCGGTATACTTGCTTCTAAAAAATTAATTGATAGAACAATAGGATAACTTAAAATTATCAATACAGTCTCTAGCAATAATTCTTTATCAACAGCTTCACTATCTGCTTGAGTTAATCCCTCCACCATATCCCATTCTGCCAAGCATTCCGGAGTCAATTTTCCTAATAGATGAGACAATTTAATTAATTTTAAATTATTTTTCCAATCTTCGGGATTGAGACTTAGTAACTGATTGCGTAATAACCAAGCCTTATGATTATTTTTTTCTCTTTCTTGTTGTTTGAGCTCATTCAATAAATAATTAGTCAATTGCCCCACACCGTTTTTTATCCCCATTTCCCAAGTTTTAGTTATTCCAGACAACCATATTTGTTCTGCTTGTTCAGTTTTTCCTTGCCAAAGATATACCAAGCCTAAATCCCAGTAAGCCCATAGTTGATTTTCATTTTTCTCTAGTGATTGCTCAAGCAATCTAACTAGCTCATCATAAGACTCAAAGCTCAATAAATGTTGAGCGAGTTTTTGTATATTACTTTTCATTTTTTAAAGATAACTACCAAATGTTTAAATATGTCACTAGATTACAAAAAATAACATTCTCTTTCTATGAAACTTAAATTTTAGTGCTGGCCACGATTGATATGGTTGTAGGAAATTAATAACAATGATCACCACGATCAAATAAGTCCTCGACCTATTTAAACAAGTTGTCCAACCCCAGTAGGAGACTGAGCCTAAATTCCAGGAAGGCGATCGCCTATTGCGGGAACAGGCCATAGACGGCGATCAACTTCAGCCCAAAAACTTGTAATGGCCTAACTATTAGGCCAAAAATCTGAATCCAGAATTTCGGCAACAGTAAATGGACAACTATCTGGAAACTGCTCATCAGGCAGATCAGTCTCCGCAATGGCCAAATCCCTCGCTTCCTGCCAGCTTTCCGCCATAGCCTCCTCCAAACGAGTTTTTAACCCAGGATTGCGCCTGAGTAATTTTGCTAGGGATGTTCTCTGAACACGGATAGTTGCCCGCCAGCTATTACCGCGCTTCCAATATTGAATCTGCCATTTCAAAAGATGGGCAGTCAAAACCATCAAGCGAGATTCAAGTTGGTCGTAGTGACGATTCCCCAAATCTTGAATCTCCTCTATCAAATGTTCTAAATCTAGTTGATCAAAACGCTTGACGGATAAAAGTTCTGCCTGTTGCTGAGTCCAGGTAAAAAAATCTTGACTATAGAGAGTATCAGCCACGTTCCATATCTCCTAGCCACTTTTCAACATCAGCCATAGAGTCGAAATCCAACAACGCCTCCCCCAGATTCTCTAACTGGACAGTATCTAACTGTCGAATTTGCTGGGCTACTACTTGGGGCAATATCCCAAACCGCCGGGTTAACTGTCGCAAGATCAGGGTTGCCTCCCCTAGTTGTTCCCCTTGTTGAAGTCCCTGTTGAAGTCCCTGCTGAAGCCCCTGTTGAAGTCCTAACTGCAGTCCCCGTTCCAGGCCTTGTTGTTCGCCTTTCTGCATCGACTCCGCCACAATACTTTGGTAAACCACTGATTCCCGCATAACTTCCTCCCTGAGGTATAGATTAATCAAAGACTTTTCAAAATTAATCCCAGCTAATAACTGAAGACAGGCGGCCACATTATTGCGTTCAGCCCTGTCCTCGATTATATCTACCCGCCTTGCCACATTGGCCAGTAAACCTTCAGGCTCCGAACTTTTTGCCAACACCGCCAACGGTAATAAAAACGGCTGATGGAGAAATGACGACGCTTCCACTTCCCACAACCGAATTACCCGAAAAGAATGGACGGTTCGCTCAAACTGAAAACAGTCTTCAAACGCTAATGGTGATTGGGTTCGTTTCAAATAAATCACCACCTGCTCAATGCCACAGCCATACTGACGGTGGAGCCGTACCCAATAGTCCAACATCCGCAAAGGCATTGCCGGTTTAGACTGGGGCTCTGTTTGGAACTCCAAATGCAGAATGCGCCCCCGACCCTGCAAAAAAAACACCGTATCTGCCCGAATCGGCTCCAGCTTTAACTCCGTATTCAACAGTTCCCAGGAATTATCCCCAGAATTTGGCAGTAGCCAATCCACAAACGCCTGTGGATCTGCCTCCACCATAAACTTCAGCACATTGTCAAAACCCATATTAATATCCTTCCACTTTTGAAACCTATGCCTCAATCATTATCAATCCCCATGCCTCCTGCTCTGCAATCATTCCCATGATCAAATCCTGTGCTTCTTCTGGTTGGACAGGGGTTAAATCCCCTGGATAATAAGGGCGAACTTGTAGGTATCTAGACACTAGACTTTCAAGGGTTTGGGGAGAGTCCAGCAAAGGTGCATAAAAAGCGGTGAGTAAAGTCCTATCCAACCAGGAATCCTGACCAATGAAGGAAAAGCAATGGGATAAGTTCAGAGGCATGAGCTTTCCTTGGTCAAGAATTGCTTGACGGAAAGGGGCAAAATTTTTAACACAGGGATGCAGGTGGACGACGATGTTCTCCGGTGACTGTTCCAGCCAATACTTGCTGAAGTCTTTTTTTGATGGGAGAGGATGGCTACACCAAAAATCTAGCAATCTTTTATCTGGCTGGACCAGCTCATAAAAACATAATTGCTCCTCTCGATCAGCATTTTCCAAGCCCATGGCTAGGTAGGCTGGTAGATTATCTGGTTCCTTGAATAATTTGCGCCAGTCCCATTTTTGCCAGTCCACCATATCTACCAGTGTCAGGTCTGATTGCGCCAGGGCATCAAATAGCTCCGGTAATTTATAACCCTTATCATTTTGGAACAAATGATTCATTAAAATCCACTGATCATTATCTATTTTTCCCTGGTCAGAAGACCAAGTGGTGGCCTTCAAATTAACTTCATCTCTGAGGGCCGCATAAAACTCTCTGGCAATCCCCAACTCAGCTTCTTCGGGGTTATCCTCCATTAACCCCATTCTTTGAAATAAAGTTTGGGCCCGATAATAATTAAATCTTTGATAATAACTATGTAGATTCCCCCGGATAATGCCATTGGGTTTTAACACTTGTCCCAATTGCTTGAAAGTCAAGGTTAAATCTGGAAGCAAGTACAGCACATCACTAGCATTGATCAGGTCAAACTTTTGACCCAGTTTGTCCAAGTCGGCGATCGCCAACACATGGAACTCACTATTTTCAAAACCGTGGTATCTCAGCCGCTTTTCTGCAATTTTAACCGACTCTGGTGAAATATCTACCCCGACGATCTTGGCTCCTGGGTTAGCCCAAGCTAGCTGTAGAGTAGTAGCTCCGGTACCACAGGCCACATCTAAGATGGCGCAATTTTCCAGATCTGTAATAATTTTTTTGTCCCAGCGATAACGAGCGGTAACCAGGCTACTTTTATAAAGTTGCTCTACATCCTTATTCAGTGGTTCTTCAATGGGAATATCTGGATAGGGATAACTCTCAAACTGTTGTAGAGTTTTTTCCAGGTAATCTCGGTCAATATTGCTGGCCATACACACTCCAAGATTTTGCTAGCCTAGGATCAAGATCAAAGAAAGGCATAGTTCTCAGCCTACCCAATAATCTGCCCAGCCGAATCAATTAGTCCTGATCGTCCGGGAAAATTTGTCCCAGTTCTAAACGGCGCATTCCCAAAACTAACTCTGACCCACTCTTCCGATAACTTAAGATGATTAGAGAGTTGATTTGATTTTTCCCCCTCTCAAAATTTATGGAAGCCAAGGAATTAGTCCAGCGCTATCGCAACGGCGAAACTTTGTTCACGGGGCTAAAATTGCCGGGGATTAATCTAGAAGCGGCCGATTTAATCGGTATTGTGCTCAACGAAGCGGATTTACGAGGGGCTAACCTGCTTTTTTGTTACCTCAACCGGGCTAATCTAGGTCAGGCTAATTTGGTGGCGGCCAACCTCAGTGGAGCGAGTTTAAACCAAGCTGATCTGGCTGGGGCCGATCTACGCAGTGCCAATTTCCACGGGGCCCTACTCCAGGGGGCAATCCTGCGGGACAGTGACATGACCCTGGCCACTCTCCAAGATACCAATTTGATTGGGGTAGATCTACGGGGGGCCGATTTAAGTGGTGCCACCCTCACTGGAGCCTGCCTGCGGGGGGCTAACATGCGTCAGGAAAAAAAGGGCTATTACACCAATCTCCAGGCGGCCATCCTCGGTCGGGCCGATCTCCAGGGGGCCAATATGAAGGGAGTGGATTTAAGCCGGGCAGATTTAAGCTATGCCAATCTGAAGGAGGCCAATCTACGGGATGCGGATCTACGCAAAGCTAACCTGAGCCACGCCAACTTAAAAGGAGCTTTACTGACCGATGCTAAATTGTCAGGGGCAAAGTTAAATGGCGCCAATTTACAAAATGCCAATTTGATGAGAGCCCAGATTTCTGAAGCAGAAATGGTGGAAGTCGATTGCGAGGGGGCCATCATGACCCATGTTAATTTAAATCGGACTAATCTCACGGGGGCCAATTTAAGTTTTACCCGCATGAACAGTGCTGACCTCAGTCGAGCTAACTTGACCAAAGCTAACCTACAGGAAACGGAGCTGATTGAAGCATTTTTTGCCAGGGCCAATTTGACGGAGGCCAGCTTCATCAACGCCAACCTGGTGCGGGCGGACTTGATGAGTGCCAATATGGTGGGGGCAGATTTCCAAGGGGCGACTATGCCCGACGGCCAGGTGCGTCACCACTAGCAATATTCTGCTATTTATAGCCAACCTTTGAGGCGGCGGGCCACCTGGGGACGGCGGAGTTTTCGCATGGCTTTACTTTGGATTTGTCTCACCCTTTCCCGGGAAAGATTAAACATATTGCCCACTTCTTCGAGGGTGTAGCTTTGGTGGCTGGCAATGCCGTAGCGGAGACAAATCACTTCCATTTCCCGTTCCGTTAGTACTTCTGCCAATACTTCGACAATTTCCCGCCGCAGCATGGATTCATTCATCAAGTCCTCCGGCAACTGCAGTTGTTGATCTTCCAACAAATCCACCAATTCTGTATCCTCCCCTTTGCCTACCCGGTGGTTGAGGGAGAGGGATTGACGACGTAGTTGCAGTAATTGCCTTAGTTGGGTGGGGGTAATGTCCAAGGCGGCGGCCAATTCTCCTTCGTTGGGATTGCGCTTCAATTCTTGCTTGAGACTACGCTGGGCTTTCTTAATTTTGTTGAGCTTTTCCACCACATGGATGGGCAAACGAATGGTGCGGGCGTCATTGGCAATGGTGCGGGTGATGGCCTGGCGGATCCACCAGTAGGCATAGGTGGAAAATTTATAACCTTTGTCGGGATCAAACTTTTCTGCGGCCCGGTTCAGACCGATCGCCCCTTCTTGGATCAGATCGAGGAAAGGGACACCCCGGTTGAGGTAACGCTTGGCAATGGAGACTACTAGGCGGAGATTGGAGCGGATCATGCGCCGTTTGGCGGCCCGCAGTTGGTAGAGCCAAATTTCAAATTGTCTGACCTGGGTAAATTCTAGGGCCTGGCCCCACTCCTGGAGGGAAGGCGTTCGTTCCAATTGTTGGGTGAGTTGTTGTCTAATATCCTCTGCGTTGACCAAAAGTCGGATTTGCCTAGCCAATTCCACCTCTTCGGTGGCACTCAGGAGGGGATAGCGGGCCATTTCTTTGAAAAAAGCCCCCACGGTGTCTTCACTGACCGCTTTATTAAAACTCCCTTGCTGGCTTTCCCCTAAGGTGACCTCAATGGCAGGAGAGCCATCGTTGGCGATCGCCTGGCCGTCAACGAGGTTATCCAAAGCTTCAACTTGGTCAACGGCACTGGTGTCGGGGGTGGAAAGGGAAGACATATCGCTCATAGGTTGGAAAAAACTAAACGGAAACAATCAAGAATGAGAAACGGATGGCAACAACTAAGCCACCGAAGGAAACAGAAAACAACCAGAAATTATCTAATCGGCTAGAGCATTATTCGGGCAGGCCCCCCATCGGTTAAGGTTCTCCACTTTTAGCTATGCGCACTGCGGTAGTGGTGTTCCAGAACCAAATACCAGTCCCCGTGGCTAGATTGTGTCATTAATTTTCCAAAAATGGCAAAACTTTAGTTTTTTTTAATATCTATCTGTCCAAAATATCGCCAAATTTTAACGACAGTGTAATTCGTGATACAAAGTTGATTCGATCACCATTTTTGTCAGCTTTCCCTAATTTCAAGGCGATCGGCGTTAAAATTGCGCAAAAAATCCGCCCTGGTGGAACCACAGCGGACAATTTCCTAAAAGGAACGATTAATGAAAATTAGTGGGAAAAATACGGCAATTAACTAATTAAATCCAATCAAATCAGTCAGTAACCTTAGTTTTCTGCCAGGATCTACACCAAAACCTGTTGCCATTCCAAGCGTTCCAAAGTGCGGGAGCGCTCCAGAGCCCGCTCAAAGCTATCCAGGTTAGCATCGATGGTGAGGGGCTCCCCTACGTGGCTTTGCACCGCTTCTTGGGTTTTTAAGCCATTACCGGTGATATAGACCACCGTAGTTTCTTCGGGATCAATTTTGCCCGCTTCCACTAGCTTTTTCAGCACTGCCACCGTAGTGCCACCGGCAGTTTCCGTGAAGATGCCTTCCGTTTCTGCCAACAGTTTGATCCCTTCAATAATTTCCGCATCGTTGACGCTTTCAATGTTGCCGTTGGTTTTACGGGCAATGTCTAGAGCGTAAACTCCGTCAGCGGGGTTGCCGATGGCAATGGATTTGGCAATGGTGTTGGGCTTAACTGGCTTAACAAAGTCCCGGCCCTCTTGGAAAGCGGTAGCAATGGGGGAACAACCCTCCGCTTGGGCACCACTGAAGCGCACTGGCTTATCGTCCACCAAACCAACTTTGACAAATTCCTGGAAGCCCTTGTGGATTTTGGTGAACAGGGAACCGGAAGCTAGGGGGGCGACAATGTGGTCCGGCAACTTCCAACCCAATTGTTCTGCCACTTCAAAGCCCAGGGTTTTGGAACCTTCGGAGTAGTAGGGGCGCAGGTTGATGTTCACAAAGCCCCAACCGTAGCTGTTGCCCACTTCACAGCACAGACGATTGACCTGGTCGTAGTTGCCTTTCACCGCCATCAGGGTGGGATTGTAAATCAACGTTCCCAAAACCTTGCCCGCTTCCAAATCCGCCGGGATAAATACACAGCAGTCCAAACCGGCATGGGCGGCGATCGCCGCAGTGGAGTTGGCCAAATTGCCTGTGCTAGCACAGGAAACGGTGGTAAAGCCCAATTCCCGGGCCCTGGTGAGGGCAACGGAAACCACCCGGTCCTTGAAGCTCAAGGTGGGCATGTTGACTGCGTCGTTTTTAATGTAAAGATTTTTCAACCCCAGGCGACGGGCTAAACGATGGGACTTAACCAAAGGGGTCATGCCAGTGCCCACATCAATCACATCTTTGCCGGTGACGGGCAGAAAGGCACGGTAACGCCAGATGGAATTGGGGCCAGCTTCAATGGTTTCCCGGGTAACGTGGCGGCGAATCAAATCATAGTCGTAGGCCACTTCCAGGGGAGCAAAGGTTTCTTCACAGATATGTAGCGCTTTGAGGGGATATTCGGTGTTCCCTTCCTTAGAAACCAGTTTGGTGCAGGCGGAAATAAATTCTGGGGCCGTGGTAGTGGCGGTGGTCATGGGGCAAAGTCCTAATTTCATTAATCTTTCGGCATACTAACACGGGGCAAAATGGGCGTCAATTAATCCCGACTATTTTTGTCGGGTTTAGTTTTTTTGGACCAAGATGAGCCTTCTTTACCCCGCATTGATGGGGAGATTGGGTAGGGAGCGGGCTAAAATAGGTCGGTTTTTCTCCCATGGAGTTAAGCCCTGTAACCTTGGTTGGCCCCTAGACAACTGTTTGTAAAGTTTGAGTTTTACTCTCCACTTACCCATCGGAAAATTCCGGTAAGGCTGGACAATGTTGAGCCAAATCCTGCCCGCCCCGAGGCGAAGAGCTTTGCAAACCCCCTCTAAAAACCCAGAGAAATTAATGAAACTAACTTGGTTGAATTCCCAGCGTCGGTTTATCTCGGTGATTATTTACCTAACAATTTTCATTCGGGTTTTGACCCTTGGCCTCTACGCTGTGGCAGACAGAACCGAAGCCCGCTACGCAGAAATTGGCCGCAAAATGGTAGAAACCGGCGACTGGATTACGCCCCAGATCGACTATGGCGTACCCTTTTGGGGCAAACCGCCCCTGTCTACCTGGTTGACGGCGGCATCATTCAAAGTTTTTAGTGTTAACGAATTTGCGGCGAGGCTATCTTCTTTTCTGCCAATTTTATTGGCCAGTTACTTAGTTTATTTATTGGCAAAAAATAAGGGAATTAACTACGCTTTAGTTAGCACGATGATTCTGATTACCACCCTGGGCTTTTTTGTCAGTAGTGGGGCAGTAATGACAGATCCAGCTTTAGTGTTGGGAACCACCCTATCTATGGTGGGTTTTTGGCAAGCTTACCGGTCTGAATCTAATGCGGTTCGCCTGTGGGGATATCTATTTTTTGTGGGGCTGGCGATCGGTTTATTAGCCAAGGGGCCCATCGGGGTTGTGTTAGTTTTTCTACCCCTAACTATTTGGACAATTTGGCAGAGAAATTTACCTAGGGTTTGGGCCCAATTACCTTGGATTGAAGGCATTTTATTAACAGCATTGATAGCGGTGCCTTGGTATTTGTTGGCGGAAGCTAAAACCCCTGGCTTTTTGGATTATTTCATTGTGGGGGAACATTGGAAAAGATTTGTGGAAAAAGGTTGGGAGGGAGATCTATACGGCAGTGGCCACGCCCATCCCTACGGCATGATCTGGGTGTATTGGCTGCTAGCCGCATTCCCCTGGTCATTGCTAACGTTGGGATTAGTAGGCAAAATGATCTGGCAAGTTAAAGTCAAACAAACTAAGCTGACTTTACCGACCTCAGACCGGGAATGGCTTAGCTATCTGCTGTTGTGGGCTCTGGCTCCGATGGTTTTCTTTACTCCTTCGGCCAATATTTTATGGACCTACGTTTTACCAGGTTTACCGGCATTCGCTTTGCTATTGGCGGAATTATTATTGATATTTTGGCAGGATCAACCCGTTAATAAATATGTCATTGCTCCTGGCCTATTAATTCCTTTACTATTTCTCTTTGCTTTGCCAATAGTGGTTAATGTAGCTAATCAAAATTCCCAAAAATATATTGTCAGTCGCTATCAACAATCCTGTGCAGAATGGGGGCAGGGATCAAACTGTCAATTGTTTTATGTTTTTAATCGACCCTACTCAGCGGAATTTTACTCTTCAGGCCAGGCAAAACAGGTGGAAATACACGACATAGCTCCGCTACTCGAAAAAAGTAGCCACAATTATTTCGTTATCAGAACTGACGATATTAAAGCTTTTCCGCCGGAAATTGCTTCCCAACTTAACCGGGTGGATCAATATAGTGCCTATACGCTTTTTGCCCAGTTTAACTAATAAGAAAATCTAAAAAAATTAGTCGGCCATGATGACCCGATTGCGGCCGGCATCCTTGGCTTGGTAGAGGGCCCTATCTGCGGCTTGAATGATGTTGGCCATGGTTTGTCCGTGGTCAGGATAACAGGCTACCCCCAGGGAAACGGTCAATGTGCCCAGTTGTCTGCCTTTGTAATCTACTGCCATGGTGGCGATCGCCAAACGGAGGGATTCCGCTTTAACTAGGGTATCTTCCATGGAGGTTTGGGGCAAAACAATGGTCATCTCCTCCCCACCGTATCGACAGGCAATGTCAGAACCACGAATGTTACTTTGCAGAATGCGCCCAATAACTTTCAGCACATGATCTCCGGCATCGTGTCCTAGTTGGTCATTGAACTGTTTGAAATGGTCAATGTCCCCCATAATCACCCCGATGGAATAGTTATAGCGCCGAGCCCGGCCAATCTCCTGCAGAAAAAACTGTTCTAGGTAACGGCGGTTAAATAGCCCCGTGAGTGGATCTCGTATGCTCTGATTTTCTAGCCTTTCCCGCAATTTGATATTGGCGATCGCCAGACTAACCTGTTCGGCGATGGTTTTAGCTAACTGTTGTTGTTCCAGGTTAATTGTCCCGGCTTGCTGACTACAGAGATTCAGTAAACCAAGGGTTTCCCCCTGGGCAACCAGAGGAATGCAGAGACTTTCCTGGGTGGAATATTGGTCATCGAGATGATTACAAAACAAATCGTGTTGGTCTTGCCCCACCCAATGAACCTGACCCCGCCGCAGAGCCCAACAGTCAACGCTATTAAACACCGGCTGGGAACAGGGGAAAGCTCCCCAGGTTTTGGCCAGTTCAAAATAATTGGCCGTGGAATCAAAAATGAAAATTGCTCCGGCAACATCTGGGAAAAGTGGTTTAGCCAGGGCAGCCACACTGGCACAGGCATCTTCCACTACTACACAGGACTGTAAATACTCATTCAGGGTGGAAAGCAATTCCATTTCTTGATTGCGGCGCTTAAGCTCCTCCAGTCGTTCCTGCAATTGTTCATTGACTTGGTAGAGTTTTTCTTCGCTTTTGGCCAAGGCTTGGGTTCTTTCCATCACCCTCTGCTCCAGTTCAACATTGAGCTTTTCCAATTCCGCTTCTACCCTTTCCCGCTGGCGGAGAGCTTGTTTTTGTTGCTTTATGTCCACCACCACACAAATAGTCAAATCAGTATTCCCCTCAAAGGGAGCTGCCCCCACCAAAACCGGGACAGTGTGGCCATCCTTGTGATAGTACTCCTTTTCCCAGGGCTTAGTGAGGCCGTATTTTTGCAAATTTTCTACCGCTTCCATATCTTTAGCCCGGTGTTCTGCTGGAGTAAGGGCATCCCAGCGGATTAAACCCGCTTCTAGTTCCTTGCGGCTGTAGCCCAGCATATTCAATAGACAATTGTTAGCCTCGGCCACTTCACCGCTGAGACTGGCAAACATGATGCCGACAATGTCCGACTCAAACACTTTCCGAAAACGAGACTCACTATTTTGTAGGGCAATTTCTGCTTCTTTTTGCTTGGTAATATCCATGGCAACGCCCTGGAGCCCAATTACCTCTCCCGTTAGGTTAAATAAAGCTTCGGTTTTTGCCCAAATCCAGCCCTGACTGCCATCGGTCCGGCAAAAACGATAGGCTGACTCCTGGGTTTGCCCAGTTTGTAAGACATACTGCACTATTTCCCCATGGCGTTGGCGATCGTCGGGGTGGATGAGTTGTTCTAGCTCTTGATAGCTGGGAGCACCCTGTTGGGGATCGCGCCCGAACATTTGAAAAATTTCCTCTGACCAATTAATTTTGCCGGAACGTAAATCGAATTTCCAGCGACCTAATTTAGCTAATTTTTGGGTTTCTATAAGTTCTGTTTCCCGTTGCCGCAATTGATCTTCGGCTAATTTCCGGTCTGTAATATCTATTCCCGAGGTTACGAATTCAATCAGATTGCCTTCTTTGTCAAAAATAGGCTTATTGGTCCAGGCTATCCAGGCCCGATCGCCATTTTTTTTAATATTTTCATTTTCGGTGGATTGATACTTTTCGGGATTTTGGATGATATCTGCGATGTAGGCCTCTAAATCATGCCCAGAGCTACTGACTAGGGGCACAATGGTCTCGAAAACTGACTTCCCGACCATTTCTTCGGCGCTAAAACCAAAAAAGTCCTGGGCATATTGGTTGGCAAAAGTAATTGTCCCTGCCGGTGACCAACGACCCACAATGGTATTGAGGGACTCCACTAGGGTGCGATATTTTTCTTCGCTTGCTTCTAATACACGGCGAGCTTCTTGGCGGTCATTAATGTCAATGCAATAACCCATATAGCCGAGAAATTTTCCATCTGGGGCAAAACGGGGCACTCCATTCTCCAACAACCAATGGTATTCTCCCTGTCGGTTCCGCAGACGATACTCCATGGTGTAGGGCTGCCGAGCGTCAAAGGCTTTGACGTAGGTTTGTAGGCAGTGGTCAAAATCTTCGGGATGTATCCCCTCTGTCCAGCCATTACCCTGTTCCTGCTGGAGGGTGCGGCCGGTGAAGTCGAGCCAAGATTGATTGAAATACAAACAGCCTTTGTCCAAACCAGCGATACAAATTAGCACGGGGGCGTTATCCACCAAGCTGAGAAATTGTTCTTCACTCTCTTGGAGGATGGCCGCTAAGGACTGGTCTGGGTCAGAGCGGCCATCGTCATTGACTGCCATCGTCGGTTGGTTGGGGTGAAAAAAAGTTTTCAACACCTGCTGGGACTTAAGGGCAGCTAATTCCGCCCTCAAAGTCTGCAACTCCGCCATTAACGAACCTACATCTGGACTGTCATCAGCCATATAATTCCATGATTTCTAGGCGATCGCCATTTTCTGCCGTTGCTACTATCGGTTACTGTCCGCCGTTAATCTGGGCAAATGGGGCAAATGGAATAAGTAGTCATGCACCCCAGTCTAATCAGCAGTCCCAACCCTTTCAGAATAACAGAAACTTATGAAGTTGTTTGAAAGCCCTCTGTCCTCCAAGTTTGGCGGCAAATTAGCGGAAAGTCCCCCTTATTAGAGAATTTAGGCGATAAATTAAAACTTTGCCCCCAGCCTCTTGGTGGCTTGCCGGGACGGGAGTACGTCTCCTGGCGGCAGTTGGGTTAGAATCGGGGGAATTGTCTGTTGAGGGGAATTAACCCCTAGTATTTCCCATTTGAGAAAGTTATGTCAGTTTTAGCGGCGTTGGCGGCGATCGGAGTACTTGCATTATTAATTGCGGTGCATGAGTTGGGGCACTTTGCGGCCGCCCGTTTACAGGGCATCCATGTAACTCGATTTGCCTTGGGATTTGGGCCACCGCTGTTGAAATATCAGGGTGCTGAAACGGAATATTCCATCCGAGCCATTCCCCTGGGGGGCTACGTGGCCTTTCCTGATGATGATCCAGACAGTGAAATTCCCGCCGACGATCCCGATTTGCTGAAAAACCGCCCTATCCTTGACCGGGCTATTGTGATCAGTGCCGGGGTAATTGCCAATTTGGTTTTTGCTTACTTTCTCCTCATTGGTCAGGTGAGTACCATTGGTTTTCAGAATATTCAACCTGGTTTGGTCATTCCCCAGGTGGACAGCGCCTCAGCGGCCCAGACGGCCGGGGTGGAGCCGGGGGACATTGTGCTTTCCCTCCAGGGCAACGCTTTACCGGGTTTTCCCGATGCCACTACCCAGTTTATTGACATTGTGCGGCGATCGCCGTCGGTGCCTATCACAGTGGAAGTGCAACGGGGAGAGGAGACTAAAACCCTAACCATTACCCCCAGTCAAGATGCTGAAGGTCACGGTAAAATTGGTGTCGCTTTGTTGCCCAATGTGGAAACCAAACGCGCCGCTAATCCCATGGAAGCTTTAACCTATAGCGCTGAAGCCTTTGAACGGATTGTGAAGTTGACCGGCCAGGGCTTTTGGCAGTTGGCCAGTAACTTTGCCGACAATGCTTCCCAGGTGGCGGGGCCAGTGAAAATTGTTGAGTATGGCGCTAACATTGCCCGTTCCGATGCTAGTAACCTATTTCAATTTGGGGCGCTAATCAGCATTAACCTGGCTGTAATCAATATTCTGCCCCTGCCCGCTTTGGATGGTGGTCAACTGGTGTTTTTGTTGATTGAAGGACTCCTGGGTAAACCCCTACCGGAAAAGTTCCAGATGGGAGTGATGCAAACGGGATTGGTGCTTCTGCTGAGCTTGGGGGTGTTTTTAATTGTGCGGGATACTCTGAATTTGACCTTTGTGCAGGAGTTTTTGCCTTCTTTTACGGGCTATGAGTAGTTTGTTACGAAAAATGGCCAGTAAAAAACAACGGGCAACGGAAATTCTGCTCATTCTCAAACGGCTCTACCCCGGTGCCACCTGTAGCTTGGATTATCAAACTCCAGTACAACTTTTGGTGGCCACCATCCTTTCGGCCCAATGCACCGATGAACGGGTCAATAAGGTTACCCCGGCCCTGTTTCGGCGTTATCCCGACGCAGCGGCCCTGGCCTACGGCGATCGCCAGGAGATTGAAGAATTAATCCATTCCACCGGCTTTTTCCGCAATAAAGCTAAAAATATCCAGGGATCTTGCCGCAAAATTGTCGAGGAATTTGACGGGGAAGTACCCCAACGGATGGAAGAGTTATTGACCCTGCCCGGGGTGGCCCGCAAAACGGCCAATGTGGTGTTAGCCCACGCCTTCGGTATCCTCGCTGGGGTAACGGTGGACACCCACGTTAAACGCCTGAGTCAACGGTTGGGGTTAACCAAAGCAACCGATCCCATTCGCATTGAGCGGGATTTAATGAAACTGATTCCCCAGCCAGATTGGGAAAATTTTTCTATCCACATCATCTACCATGGTCGGGCGGTGTGTGCTGCCCGCAAGCCCCTCTGTGGGGAGTGTCAGTTAGCCCATCTTTGTCCTAGTGTTCAAGCAGGCTAAAATCTACGACGGTTCAGGGTAGAAGTTGAAATCTGTTTGCCAAGTCTTCCCCCAACTTTTCCATAGGGGCATTATCACTTTTCTGATAGAAGAGTGATATACCATCAAAATATACTTTGCCGAGCCCGTTGTTTATATCGTTAAACGCTCATTGCTAGTCCCACATAACTGACTTGAAATTCTAAACTTTCAGAGGGGGCGTTCCATAATCCAAGTTGTGCCGATAGCATTACCCACTGGATAGGGCACTTCTCCTTTTTTTTGAAATTGCCAACGCTGGTAAAAGGCGATCGCCGAAGTATTGTGATCCCACACTTTTAGCCAAACACTGGCAAAAGTTTGAGCTTGGGCTAAATCCAAACAGGCCTGCATCAATTGATTGCCTAACCCTTGATGTTGCCACGTCGTCAGTAAATAAAGACGAACTAACTCGACTGTGGGGGTTGCCAATTCAGTCTCCATAGTAGGTGCTGAATGATCAAACAGATGGACATATCCAACTAATTCCCCTTGAGATTCTGCTACTAACAACCATTGCCGATCATCTGCTAGGATTTCTTGCTCTTTTTCAGGATTAAAGGTTTGGGCTAGATAGGCTTCCAAATCAGCGGAAGCGGTGGCTTTACCATAGGTATCTTGAAACGTCGTTGCCGCTAATTGAGCCAAGCTTGTTGCATCATCAATGGTCGCTGGTCGAATCATTAAGGTCATAAATTTGGCAAAGATTTTTGTTAGGAGTTGACTGACAATTGGGTATTTAAATTAGATACAACCCAGCGTCTAAATCGTGACTAGGTAGGATTTCTTTGCTACTTTTAACGCATTTGGGGCAACCCCTACCAATCCCGAGACGGCGTTGCCCAACTCATTGAGCAAATTCCTTGCCCTGTCTAATTTTGCTTCCACATCCATATCCATCATGCGCTCACCTGTGAGGGCTTGACCCAGATTCAACCGAATTTGCTGATCAGGATAAATCAGGTTTTAAGGAAAAACATCTTTGGTACATATTTTTTGTGAAGTTCGGCGATCGCCTTCTCGCCCTGGAGACTCCGTTGGGGCACATATAATTTACAATTGTTACAATTGTGGCTGTTTCAAATAGGCCTCTCCTTTGGCCTGTCGTTGTGGCATAAAGTCTAGCTAAGGCCCAGAACCCCGACCGGCAAACAACACGACCCCATAACCTATACATCCAACCGCCCCTTTGTTTGCTGTTGGCTAAATTTACACGTAAATTCCTATGGAAAAAGATCTCACTCGTTACCGCAATATTGGTATTTTCGCCCACGTAGATGCGGGTAAAACCACCACCACCGAACGGATTTTGAAGTTAACCGGGAGAATCCACAAGCTCGGCGAGGTACACGAAGGCGAATCCACCATGGACTTCATGGATCAGGAAGCGGAGCGGGGTATCACTATCCAATCGGCGGCCACTAGTTGCTTTTGGAAAGAACACCAATTAAATATTATCGACACCCCTGGTCACGTAGACTTCACCATCGAAGTGTACCGCTCCCTCAAAGTGCTGGATGGCGGTGTGGGGGTATTCTGTGGTTCCGGCGGTGTGGAGCCCCAATCGGAAACCAACTGGCGTTATGCGAACGATTCTAAAGTTTCCCGTTTAATCTACATCAACAAGCTTGACCGCACCGGGGCAGATTTCTACCGGGTAGTTAAGCAGGTGGAAAACGTACTGGGGGCCAAACCCCTAGTGATGACCCTCCCCATCGGTACGGAAAATGATTTCGTCGGCGTGGTAGATATCCTGACGGAAAAAGCCTACATTTGGGATGACTCAGGCGATCCAGAAAAATATGAAATCACCGATGTGCCTGCCGATATGGTGGATGATGTGGCCACCTACCGGGAAATGATGATCGAAACGGCGGTGGAACAGGACGATGACTTGATGGAAAAATACCTGGAAGGGGAAGAAATCAGCATCGACGACATCAAGCGTTGCATTCGTTCAGGCACCCGTAAGCTAGACTTTTTCCCTACCTATGGTGGTTCCTCCTTCAAAAATAAGGGGGTACAACTGGTGCTAGATGCGGTGGTGGACTATCTGCCCAACCCGAAGGAAGTACCTCCCCAACCGGAAGTGGATCTAGAAGGGGAAGAAACCGGCAGTTTTGCCATTGTTGACCCCGAAGCTCCCCTGCGGGCCTTGGCGTTCAAAATTATGGATGACCGTTTCGGCGCTCTTACCTTCACCCGGATCTATTCCGGCACCCTGAGCAAAGGGGACACCGTGCTCAACACCGCCACCGGCAAAACAGAACGCATTGGCCGCTTGGTGGAAATGCACGCCGATTCCCGGGAAGAAATTGAGTCTGCCCAGGCCGGGGACATTGTGGCGATCGTGGGTATGAAAAACGTGCAAACAGGCCACACCCTCTGTGACCCCAAAAATCCAGCGACGTTGGAACCCATGGTCTTCCCCGACCCCGTAATCTCCATTGCCATTAAACCCAAGAAAAAAGGCATGGACGAAAAATTGGGCATGGCCCTGAGCAAAATGGTGCAGGAAGACCCCTCCTTCCAGGTGGAAACCGACGAAGAAAGCGGTGAAACCATCATTAAGGGGATGGGGGAATTGCACTTGGATATCAAAATGGATATTCTTAAGCGCACCCACGGCGTCGAAGTGGAAATGGGTAAACCCCAGGTGGCCTATCGGGAATCCATCACCCAAACTGTTTCCGACAGCTACGTCCACAAGAAACAGTCCGGTGGTTCTGGTCAGTACGCCAAAATTGACTACATCGTGGAGCCTGGGGAACCCGGTTCTGGCTTCCAGTTCGAGTCCAAAGTGACTGGTGGTAACGTGCCCCGGGAATACTGGCCGGCGGTGCAAAAAGGCTTTGACCAGAGTGTGGTTAAAGGGGTATTGGCGGGCTATCCCGTGGTGGACCTGAAAGTTACCCTCACCGATGGTGGCTTCCACCCTGTAGACTCTTCGGCGATCGCCTTTGAAATCGCAGCCAAAGCTGGTTATCGTCAGAGCTTACCCAAAGCTAAACCCCAAATTTTGGAACCGATCATGGCGGTGGATGTATTCACCCCAGAAGATCATATGGGGGATGTCATCGGTGATTTAAACCGTCGTCGGGGCATGATCAAATCCCAAGAAACCGGCGTGATGGGGGTACGGGTAAAAGCTGATGTGCCTTTGAGTGAAATGTTCGGCTACATTGGCGACCTACGCACCATGACTTCCGGTCGGGGTCAATTCTCCATGGTGTTTGATCATTACGCTCCCTGTCCCACCAACGTGGCCGAGGAAGTGATCAAAGAAGCTAAGGAACGGCAAGCCGCCGCCTAGTCCAATATGTGACTTTGACTGTCCTAAAATATTTTGCCCCCATTTTCGGGGGCTTTTTTTGTGCAATTTTTGCTTTCCCTACCATCGTGTACCATGGCCAAAGAGCCAAAGGCCTTTTGCAAGGGGGCAAAGACTGAATTCCCTGGAGCAAAATGCTGCTACTGGTTGCTTAATTTCAACTTTTTTCGATGAACGTAATTTTCCCCACGGTGTATGGTCCAGTAGTTTCCTGGCGCTATGGCCGTTCCCTCGGCATCGATCCCATTGGGGCAATCTCCACCTGTTCCTTTAACTGCGTTTACTGTCAACTGGGGGAAATTGAACATCTCAGCGGCGATCGCCAGATTTTTGTTGACACTGCCGACATTTTGGTGGAACTGGATAAATTTGCGCCTTGGCAAGTGGATGTAGTTACCCTGAGTGGGAGTGGAGAGCCAACCCTTGCCAAAAACTTGGGTGAAATTATCCAGGGCATTAAAACCCTAACTGGTAGACCAACCCTGGTACTTACCAATGCCACATTGTTAAATGATGCCCAGGTAAGGAAGGAACTATCCCTAGCAGATAAGGTTTCCGTCAAGCTAGATGCACTGTGGCCAACCCAGTTGCAAAAAATTAACCGACCGATCGCCGACGTTAGCCTAGAAGGAATTTTGACCGGCATTAAAGCCTTTCAACAGCAATTTACGGGGGAATTGTCGGTGCAAACCATGGTGCTACAACCCTGGGACCAGGTCACTGAACATCGTTACTTAGAACTATTGTCCGTAATTAAACCCCGGGAGCTACAACTCAATACCCCCACTAGACCCAAACCCCTCCAACGGGAACTGGAAGGCCGGGGCAATCACACTGGTAATCCCTACGGCGATCGGCCTGTGACCCAAATCAAATGTGTTGATGGTCAGACCCTACAAAACTTGGCCCAAAAAATAAGTGGGGCCACCGGCATTCCCGTCCGTTGCGCCCCCCTAAAGGTTTTCTAGATATTCAGAACAATCTTTCAGTAAATGGAGCCGAGCAGAATTGAACTGCTGTCCAAACTGGGTATTAACTTTCCGTTCATTCACAGGTTTAGTCCTTCTAGCCCTTGGACGGGGACCATCGATTATCCCTGATGGTGGGATGCTCTAGTCTAAGTCTTGGTTGTTTAGCTAACTAGAGAAGAGCCAAACAAAGCATCCGTTGGGGTTAACCTCTAATCCTTAACGGAGTCAGAAAAGAAGTAAACGGTCTTTGACAAGAAAATGTAGCTTTTACAGACTAGGCTGCTACGGCTACCCGTTTGAAGCTGACGATGTTATTCGCAGTTACTTTTTTTTGAGCCTTTGATTTACGAGAGGAGACTCACTCTCGACCTGCATCACGGGCAAGCTTTCGCCAACCTGTCGAAACCATTGCGGCCCCTTGTTGTGCGTCTTTGATTATAAACCATTCTTCGGGGAAACTGCAAAAAGGAGCAGGGCCAGCTTCAGCCTCTGCCCCAATTATGGCTAACAAAGATGCTTCCTTCCCCAAACTGATTAGATCATTGTTTAGTTCGGGAAGATGGAACTTAGCCATCAAAAGTCAGGACTGCATAAACCCCGACGATGACCTTTCAACCTTTCTTAGAGGACTTGCTCAACTTCAGAAATTTCCGGAATCATTTCCCTTAATTTGCGCTCAATGCCCATTTTTAGGGTCATGGTGGAACTGGGGCAAGCTCCACAGGCTCCCTGTAAACGCACTTTGACGATGGGGCCATCTAGCTCCACCACTTCAACGTTCCCACCGTCGGCCATCAGATAGGGACGGAGTTCATCCAATACCGTTTCCACATTATTTAGGGTGAGTTCCATCGCTTGTTAACCTCAGCTAAAAATTTTTGACTACCACTAATATCCTAACGTTAACCCCGGGGCCAAGGCTGGCAAAAATCCCGGGGCTGAGGATAGAGAAAAGCAATTAGCGGTCTTTTAACCAACTGAACATAGCCCGTAGGTCTTTGCCCACTTCTTCGATCAGTTCTTCCGATTCTCGACGACGCATGGCGGTGAAACCTGGTTTACCAGCTTGGTTTTCCAAGACAAATTCCCGGGCAAACTGACCCGATTGGATTTCGTCGAGAATTTGCCGCATTTCTGCCTTGGTTTCTTCGGTGACAATGCGGGGTCCCCTGGTCAAATCACCATACTCAGCGGTGTTAGAAATGCTGTCTCGCATTTTGGCCAAGCCACCTTCTACGATTAAATCGACAATCAATTTAACTTCGTGGAGACATTCAAAATAGGCCAATTCTGGCTGATAACCAGCTTCCACCAGGGTGTCAAATCCCGCTTTGATCAAAGCAGTCAGACCGCCGCAGAGCACCACTTGTTCGCCAAAAAGATCGGTTTCGGTTTCTTCCCGGAAAGTGGTTTCTAAAATACCAGCCCTGGTGCCCCCAATGCCCTTAGCGTAGGCCATGGCATAGTCCCGAGCTTGGCCACTGGCATCTTGGTACACGGCAAACAGAGCCGGAACTCCCTGGCCTTGTTCGTAGGTACGACGCACTAAATGACCGGGGCCTTTGGGAGCGGCCATGACCACATCCACATCGGCGGGGGGGACAATCTGGGCAAAGTTAATGTTGAAGCCGTGGGCAAACAGGAGCACGTTGCCAGCAACGAGGTTAGGGGCGATTTCTGCTTCGTAAACGGATTTTTGCACTTCATCGGGCAGGAGAATCATAATTAGATCTGCCGCTTTGGCCGCTTCAGCCACAGATAAAACTTTTAGTCCGGCCCCTTCTGCTTTGGCAACGGATTTACTGCCACCGTATAGCCCGACGACCACGTTAACGCCACTATCTTTGAGGTTGAGCGCATGGGCGTGACCTTGGGAGCCATAGCCGATAATAGCCACGGTTTTTCCGGCTAAGAGGTCAAGATTGGCATCTTGATCGTAATACATACGAGCCATGTAACTATCTCCTTGCTGCGATTGAATGGTGCTCTGCAAACTTTTAATCATAGCAAATGCTGGTCTGCTTACTGTGCTCGGGAAGCAGCGGAAGTGGTGTAGGATCGAAACCTGTGCCTTTTAATTTGCTTTATGCTCTATGCCTGCTCTAATCAACACTGTTAAGTCCATTGATGATCAACTTTCCCGACGCCACATTGACTTAGACCCGGCTGGGTATTGGTTGGTCATGGTAGAGCGGGAAGCCGCGGTGTTGAAGGTGGAACACTACAGTAATGATATTAATGACCAGGGTTTGGCGGTGGATCCAGAAACGGGGGAAGTAATTGCCTGTCAGGGGGGAAAGAAAAGACTGCCCACTCTGACTTTAACGGGGCACACTGCCAAGGAGTTGTGCGTGAAAATTTTTGAGGAGTTAGACCCCTGTCCAGTGACTATGCTTAACCATGCTGCCTACTTAGGGCGGGAGTTAATGCGGGCGGAACTGGCCCTGGTTGGGGGCGCGGAGTACGTCCAAGATTAGTTAAAGTCAATGGTCTTGTGCCCTGTTATCCCATTGGCCAAGGGAACAGAGACTAATGAAAAGTCTACAAAATAGGAGGTTAAAGTGATGGAAATTCTACCGGCGATCGATCTGCTAGGGGGCAAATGCGTGCGCCTCTATCAAGGGGATTATGACCAATCCCAGGTGTATCACGAAGATCCGGTGGCAGTGGCTAGGCAGTGGCAGGCCCAGGGGGCAAGTCGTTTACATTTGGTGGATCTGGATGGGGCAAAGGAAGGTCAACCGGTTAACCTAACGGCGATCGCCAAAATCGTGGAAAGCCTAAATATCCCCGTACAGGTGGGGGGCGGCCTGCGGGACCGGGCTAGGGTAAAGCAGTTGCTGGATTTAGGGGTAAACCGAGTCATTCTAGGCACGATCGCCGTGGAAAATCCCGATTTAGTGGGGGAATTATGTACGGAATTTCCTGGGCAAATTGTGGTGGGTATTGATGCCCGTAACGGCAAAGTGGCCACTAGGGGCTGGCTGGAAACTTCTACGGTGGAAGCGGGGGAATTGGCCCAGCGCATGGAAAAACTAGGAGCGGCGGCCATCATCTACACCGATATCCACCGAGACGGCACCATGGCGGGCCCTAACCTGGAAGCCTTGAAGCAACTAGCTGGTCAATTAACCATTCCTGTCATTGCATCGGGGGGAGTCAGCCAAGTACAAGACCTCTTGAATCTACTCAGCCTGGAAAGTCTGGGGGTAAACGGAGTCATCATTGGCAAAGCTCTTTATACTGGCGATATTCAATTGGAAACAGCAATCCGGGCGGTGGGTAACGGCCGCTGGCAAGATGTGCCGCCGTCGGACTTTCCCCGTTTGGGCTAGTTTTTGTTGATCATTTACATTCCATTGACGCTGACTTGATTTTGCCTGGGCTGGAGGAAAACTTTAACGCCTTCGATGGCAGTGTGGCTTTGCCATTCTTTTTTGGTATCAGGATAATCCACACGGTAATGGCCTCCCCGACTTTCCTGGCGAAAAAGAGCACTGGTCAAAATCAATTGGGCTATATCCAGCAAATTATGGGTTTCGGCCCACAACTGTACAAATTCCTCTAACCCAGGGCCGCTTAAGCTGATTTTTTGATCCTCTGGTAGGTGGGCTAAAAGTTTGCTACTGCTGAGTTGTTGCCATTGTTCTTGCCATTCTTCTAATTTGGCGATCGCCATTGCTAAGCTATCTGCTTTCCGACAAATACCAGCGGTTTGCCACATCAAGCGAGGTAATTCACTACGCCAATGGTTGAGAAGGATTAGGTCATTGACGGTGTCTAGCTGAATTTCCGTCGCTGTTGATTGACTAACAGGGGGAGCACTGGAGGAAACGGGCGGTAGGCTCAAATTTCTTAATTGACTAGCAAAAACAATGCATTCCAGCAGAGAATTACTGGCCAGACGATTAGCTCCATGGACTCCGGTGCTAGCGGTTTCCCCCAATGCATACAAGCCTGGAATGGTGGTTTGACAATTGATATCGGTGGTAATGCCCCCCATCCAATAATGGGCCGCTGGGGCAACGGGAATCGGTTCTTGGAAAATGTCCACCCCCCACTGGCGGCAACGGCGAATAATGTTGGGGAACCGTCGCTGGATGCGTTCCGGTTCAATGGGACTCAGATCCAAAAAAACGGTGGCCTGGGTAGGATCTTTTTCTGTGTTGGCTAAGTGTTGAAAAATTGCCCGGCTAACCACGTCCCTGGGAGCTAGTTCCCCCCGGGGATGGTAATCAAAAGTAAATCTTTTCCCCTGGCGATCGAGCAAATGGGCCCCTTCCCCCCGCACCGCTTCACTGATCAAAAAATGGGGCACACCCGGTTTAGTTAAAGCTGTGGGATGGAATTGAAAAAATTCCAAATCCCGCACCTGGGCCCCCGATCGCCAAGCGAGGGCAATGCCATCACCGGTACTAACTTTTGGGTTGGTGGTTTGGGCAAAAACCTGGCCGCCCCCCCCCGTGGCCAATAACACCGCTCGGCAATGGAAAGTTGCAATGGTTTGATGAACGAAAACCTGAATACCCCGACAATGGCCCGTTATTGGATCAATATTTAAAGACAAGGCGATCGCCTGGGAAAAAATTTCCACATTGGACCGGGCTTGCACCTGTTCCATCAACGTCGACACAATCGCCCGGCCGGTGGTATCCGCCGCATGGAGTACCCTGGGTTGGGAATGGGCCGCCTCCAACGTTAAAGCCAGATCCTGGCCATGGCGGTCAAAACTAACACCGAACTGCACCAACTCGGCGATCGCCTGGGGGGCATGGTTCACCAAAAAATCCACCGCTTCCCCATCACACAAACCAGCTCCAGCAGCCAGGGTATCTTCATAATGGGCCTGGGGAGAATCCGTCGGAGCAATGGCGGCCGCAATGCCCCCTTGGGCCCAATCACTGGCTCCCGTTTTCAGTTCCGCCTTGGTCACCAGAGCTACACGGTAATGGCTTGGCAAACAAAGACAGGCATATAGCCCCGCCGCTCCAGAGCCCACCACCACCACATCGAACTGATTTACCCCCATATCCCCAACTCCCAAAAGATTGTCTTCCCAGATTAGCGGTTTCAGTCCAGCTTAGGGGCCTTAAGCGAGACGAATGTTAGCGGGTCAAAACTCCCCATGGTTATCTCACATTAATATTCCAGTCCCGCCGCAAATCCCGTTGGAATTCATCCAAAACCCGCTTTAAGGTTTGCTCCACCGCATCGCCATCGTTGTACTCATAGATCCGACACTGATTGGTGGTGTAGGTGTCAGTGCGATCCGGCACCACATTTTGCTGACCGCCGTAGGTTCTGCCGTAATAACCATCCTCAAATCCCAGGGCAAATTCTCCCCCAGCAGAACGGGGTTCAAAGGGTTTTTTCTCCCTGGCCGCCGCCGCTCCCTCCCGGTAGCCATCGTCATAGGCTTGGGGATGACTGCCAGGATCCCGTAAAGTCCGGCTTTTTTCCACCGGATAACAATACTGGATCCGACCAGCGGCCGCAGGGGCGATCGCCACTAGGGGAACAAGCAAAATCCCAGTGAGGCAAGCTGATAAAAAACGGCAGTGACCCATGGCTAATGTTCAAACTCTAGAAAAAATTTTGGCAAAGCCCCGGTAAAACACCATGGTCAATGCCTCCACGCAAAATATTGATGCTTGATTTTTTTCTAAAGAATGCCACTGCTGGCCAGACCCAACACCATACCGGCTCCCAGAATGTGACCAAAACTCATGGTAGCCAGCAACTCCGGCAACCCAAAGGTTTTCTTCGATGCCAATTGAGGCAGGGCCAGATCCTTACCCTTACCGGTTTTTTGAATCGCAAAGTAACCAATCACAAAAGCAAACACATTACAAAGGCACATGATAATGCCCACTGAAAGACTCCAACCAGCGGTGGTGGGACTAGCCTGGGCTAAAAGTAAAGCGGTATTAAACATTGATAAAGGTTCTCCAAAGATAATTTCAAAGACTTGATTTTCTTTGAGGTATTCTAGCCGATCAGGTGCAATCCCCCTCCCTGACTGCCCCCATTACCTGGCGATCGCCGTCATCGACCCCGTTAATTTTTTGGCGATCAATATCTCCCCACTCCACTAAAGTCCACTAATTAGTAATGAAAGCTTGACTAGGCAAAATTCTCCACACCAATTGCAAAAAAAAATCAAAAAAGCGACTATCATGCAGAAAATTCCGTTGAGGCAGAAGCCCCAACCCTTTTTAGGTCAATCATCGGCAATGATTTTTAACCTTCTTGCCCCCGCTAACAAGCAATGGGAAAAAAAGTTGTGGTCAGACCACAATTGAGTCCCATTTTTTTGTTATCGAGGCTACAATCAATGAAGTCTTTTTTCACTGATTCATCAAGCTCTACCGCTGACTAGCCTTCTCTAACACTCTTACGCCTGAATCCTTGCATTCTGTTTTTCCCCAAGAAGAAGTTAGAGAACCCTGAATCAATAGACTGACCGAGCGCACATCATCTAGCAACGCCTAGGGGTGGCCTCAACTTTGACTGACCATCTAATTTTGTACACGACTTAGGAGTTAACGAGGAAAACGGCATGACCCAGACGAAAGAGCCACTCACCAAAGCTGAATCCCCTGAACTAGACCAAGAAATAGAACTAAGCCAATACATTAACACTGATGATATTGACGACGATGATGTTGACGTAGAGGATTTAGAACAGGAAGTTGCCGCTACCGAAGGGAAGGAGAAAAAAGTCCGCAAAATTCGTAAGGACGCGGTTAAAAAGAAACCCTATACCGAAGACTCCATCCGCATCTACCTCCAGGAAATTGGCCGCATTCGTCTGCTCAGAGCCGAAGAAGAAATTGAACTAGCTCGCCAAATTGCTGACCTCCTCGAACTTGAGCTAATTCGGGACAGCCTCACCCTCCAACTAGAACGCCAGCCCTCGGAACTGGAATGGGGTAAACAGGTTTGGAAGTTGGAAGCCGCTAAGCAACGGCTAGTCGCCGACAAGAAAAAAGAACCGAAAAAGAAAGATATAGATAGTTATCTTGCCAATCCAGACAACGAACTGAGTCTGGAAAACGAATGGAGCCAACAGCCCAACAAAAATTTTGCCGCCTTCCGTCGTCGCCTCTTTCTCGATCGCCGGGCCAAGGACAAAATGGTGCAATCCAACCTACGGCTGGTGGTGTCCATTGCCAAAAAATATATGAACCGGGGTCTATCATTCCAAGATCTAATTCAGGAAGGTTCCCTAGGATTAATCCGAGCCGCTGAAAAATTTGACCACGAAAAGGGTTACAAATTCTCTACCTATGCCACCTGGTGGATCCGCCAAGCTATCACCCGGGCGATCGCCGACCAATCCCGTACCATCCGTCTCCCGGTCCACCTCTACGAGACCATCTCCCGCATCAAAAAAACCACCAAACTCCTCTCCCAGGAAATGCGACGTAAACCCACCGAGGAAGAAATCGCCGAAAAAATGGAGATGACCATCGAAAAACTCCGCTTCATCGCCAAATCAGCCCAACTGCCCATCTCCCTGGAAACCCCCATTGGGAAAGAAGAAGACTCCCGCCTAGGGGACTTCATCGAAGCTGACGGCGAAACCCCCGAAGATGAAGTATCCAAAAATCTTCTCCGGGAAGACCTCGAAAACGTCCTGGATACCCTCAGCCCCCGGGAGCGGGACGTATTGCGCCTGCGCTACGGCCTCGATGACGGCCGCATGAAAACCCTAGAAGAAATTGGGCAAATCTTTAACGTCACCAGGGAGCGCATTCGTCAAATCGAAGCCAAAGCCCTACGGAAACTGCGTCATCCCAACCGCAACAGCATCCTCAAGGAATATATTCGTTAATCCTTTTTATCTAGTGATATAACCCCAGCGTTGTCTTGACCCCATCAGGACAGCGCTTTTTGCTTTCTGAGTAAGGGACAGTTCCACCTCCATTGATCACACCGACCCAGTGTCGCAGTCTCGCGAATCCACTACACAACAACCGATGAGCAGCGGGAGTAAACCCAAATCGCTAAGAAGGAAGAGTTGTAGGGAAGTTTTAGAAGCCCAAAGGCAGATGAGGAGGGGAATTGAGCGAATGTGGAAAAAATATTTGAGAAAAGGTGTTGACTTTTCTTGTGGAGGTGAGTATATTGATAAATGCGCGGTTGAGAGCGAAAGCGACTCGAAAGCGCCCCGAACCTAGACAAAGAAATAGTTTGAGAGACAGAAACCAGACCCTTGTTAATTCAATT